>JAKOQZ010000059.1 GCA_029778105.1 Pseudomonadota bacterium
ATGGCTCAGCCGCGGCGGGGCATGACCGCCCAGTAGTCGAGGTCGAGGATCACCTCGGCGGGATAGACGCCCTTGTCGTCCTTGTCGGGGAAATCGGCGCAGGGCCGATCCTTCGTCGCGATCAGCTTCAGACGCAGCGCGCCGGCGTCGCGGCGGCCCGGCAGCTCGGCCTTCTCGATCACCTGCGACCACGCATAGACGGTGCCGCCCGCGAAGAACGGGTTCACATGCCGCCCGGCATTGATCGCCACGATCTGCGCAGCGTTGGCGAGGCCGTTGAACGACAGCGCGCGAGCAAGGCTGATGACATGCCCGCCATAGATCAGCCGACGCCCGAACCGGCCCTGGCCCTCGGTGTGCTGGTTGAAGTGCACTTTGGCGGTGTTCTGATAGAGCCGCGTCGCGAGCATATGATCGCTCTCTTCCACGGTCACGCCATCGACATGGTCGATCTTTTCGCCCGCCGCATAATCGTCCCAGAGATGCGGCGAGCCGGCGAGCACGGTGTCATAGCCGGAGAAATCGAGTCCGGGCGTGAGAACCAGATCGCCCGCGCTCACAGCGCCCGCCAGAGCGGGGGCGCTTTGATCCGCCACGACGGCCTCGACGTCGCGCTTGCGCACCATCACCCAGCGCACATAGCTGAGCACGGTTTCGCCGTCCTGGTTGAGCCCGGTGGTGCGGACATAGACGATGCCGGTCTGGCGGTTGGAGTTCTCCTTCAGCCCGATCACCTCGCTGACCGCGCTCAGCGTCTCGTGGCGATGGACCGGCTTGAGGAAACGGCACTCGGCGTAGCCGAGATTGGCGACGGCGTTCAGCGAGATGTCCGGCACGGTCTTGCCGAACACCATGTGGAAGGCGAGCAGCTCGTCGACCGGCGATTCCTTCAGCCCCAGCGACCGCGCGAAGGCGTCGGACGAGGGCACGGCGAAGCGCCCGCCATAGATCGCGTTGTAGAGCGCCACATCGCCGCCGGTCAGCGTACGCGGCGTTGCGTGGCGCAGCGTCTGGCCGATGCGGAAATCCTCGAAGAAATTGCCGGCGAACGACTTGGTCATGGCGGTCCTCAAAAGCGAACGGCGCGAGCCTTATCAGCCCGCGCCGTGCGTTCAAGCCGTTTGGAAGAAGATCAGCCGCCGCCGGCCGCGATCGCCTTGCGCTTCTCGGCGATGTAATCGAGGCCCTCCTTCGCGCCCTTGTGCTTGGGCTCGAGCACCAGAACCTTCTTGTAGCATTCCTCGGCCTTGTCGAGCTGGCCGAGATCTTCATACGCGCGGCCGAGCGTCGCCCAGGCGTCGACGAAATTGTCCTTGATGTTCACCGCCTTGCGGCAGTCGTCGCGGGCGCCGGCATTGTCGCCCGACCACGATTTCGAGACGCAGCGCGAGTAGAGATAATCGGCGTTCTCGGGCGAGATCTTGATCGCCTTGTCGTAGGATGCGATCGCCTGCTTGTATTTTTCCTGGGCATGATAGGCCATGCCGCTTTCGAAGAAGGCCGGCGCCAGATCGGGCTTCAGCTCGATCGCCTTGTCGAAATCGGCCAGCGCCTCGACATACTTCTCCAGCCGGCGATAGGCCTGACCGCGATAGAAATAAGGATAGGGCTGCCATTCCTTGGGCAGTTTCCCCGCCTGGATCACGCCCGTCATGATCGTGATCGTCTCGTCGTTCTTCTTGGCGTCGGCCGACGCCTGGCCGCGCTTGAATTCTTCGATCGCTGCGGCCTCGGATGCGGTCTGCGCGAAGGCAGGCGTCGCGGTGAGAAGGGCTGCGGCGGCGGTGGCGGCAATCAGAACAAGACGCATCTTCGATGGGTTCCTTGGCTCGATCTGAGGTCTGGAGCGTGCAGCGCCAAAATGGCTGCAATACGGCGCGAGACTGTCATTCCGGCAAGGAACGAGTCAACGCGCCGTGATCGCGACGGATCAGCTATTGCGCTTGATCCCCTGCTTGGCGGCTTCGGACGATGGGTCCAGAGCCAGCAGCTTGGTCCACATTTCCTTGGCCTTGGGCTTGTTGCCGCTCACGTCGTAGGCCTGCGCCGAAGCCTGGGTCAGCTCCTTGCTGGTCGGATCGAACCGCACCACGACGTTTTCGCAGGCCGGGCCGGCTTCGGCATAGACCTTGCCGTTGAAGGTGATCGCGCAGAACAGCTTGGCATAGTCGGCATTGTCCGGCGTCATCGCGACGGCTTTCTTGGCGTCGGCCACGGCAGGCGCGGTCTGGCCGAGTTCCGACTGGCATTCGGCGCGCTGAATATAGCCCAGCGCATCGTCCCCGCCGATCTCGAGCGCCTTGTCGAAATCGGGAACCGCACTCTGGCACTGCTTGAGCTGACCGTAGGCGATGCCGCGGTTCATATAGGCGGCCTTCTCGTTCTGCGCGTTCATGTCGCCGATCTCGATGGCGCGGGTGAAGGCGTCCACCGCCTTCTGGAACTCGCCGGCCTTCAGCGCCTCGACGCCGGCCTCGAGCGCCTTGACGGCTTCCTTGCTCTGGTTGACGTCCTTGTCCTTGATGTGAGCCATCGCCGGAAGGGCGAGCGTCGCGGCGAGGGCGATCGCGGTGAGTGCTTTACGCATTTGGGCCTCTCTCAAATCTGGCGCACCGGCGCCGAAAACACGAACGCCGCTTTAAGAGCGGCGGCGCTGAATGGAAACTGAACGTCACCCGGCCCGCGCCGCGATGGCGTCGGCCATCGCGACCACCTGACGGGCGATATCGGCATGCAGGCGCTCCACCATGCGCCCGTCCAGCGAGATCGCGCCCTTGGCGCGGTTCTCGGGAAGGTCGAAGGCGGCGATCACCTTGCGGGCATCGGCGATCTCGGCCTCGCCCGGGCTGAACGCCGTGTTGCACGGGTCGACCTGGCTGGGATGGATCAGCGTCTTGCCGTCGAACCCCAGCGCGCGGCCCTGGGCGCAGGCCGCAGCGAAGCCTTCCGCGTTCTGGATGTCGTTATAGACGCCGTCCAGCGCCGCGAGCCCGTTGGCGCGCGCCGCCGCAAGCAGCAGCGTCAGCATGGGCAGCAAGCCTTCGCGGCCCGGCGTGTGGAGGCCGCGGAACTCCTTCACCAGATCGTTGGTGCCGGCGACGATGCAGGCCAGACGCCCGCCCGCCGCGCCGATGGTCGAGGCGTTGAGTACAGCCTGGGGCGTCTCGAACATGATCCAGAGCTTCAGCTCCGGCGGCGCGCCGGCCTCGTCCAGCGCCTTGGAGAGCGCCACGGCCTCTTCGGCGCTGTTCACCTTAGGAACCAGCATGGCGGCCGCGCCGCTGGCCGCGACGGCCTTGAGATCTTCCGCGCCCCAGGGCGTCGCGAGGCCGTTGATGCGGATCGCGATCTCGCGATAGCCGAAGCTCTTGGCCGCGACCGCCTCGGTCACCTGCTTGCGGGCGAGATCCTTGGCGTCCGGCGCCACCGCGTCCTCCAGATCAAGGATGAGGGCGTCGGCGGGAATGGCGCGGGCTTTTTCAAGGGCGCGGGCATTCGAACCCGGCATGTAGAGGGCGCTGCGGCGGGGAGTGACGGCGGTCATAGACATCCGGAAATGAGGAGGCGGCGGACCCTACACAAAGCGGGCCGGGCCATGCAAACCTGACGCTCATGTCCAGGTTCCCGCGCCCCCGAGTCCTTTCCATCCAGTCCGAAGTCGCCTTCGGGCATGTGGGGAACAGCGCCGCCCGCTTCGCCTTGCAGCGGCTGGGGGTGGACGTCATGGCGCTGCCCACCGTGCTGTTCTCCAATCAGCCGGCCCACGGCGGCAAGCGCGGCGAGGCCGTCAGCGCCGCTGCGCTGGACGAGCTGGTGACGGGGCTTGAGGAACGCGGGTTTCTGGACGAGGTGGACGGCGTCATTTCCGGCTATCTGGGCGACCCGGCGCAGGTCGACATCGTCGGCCGGGCGGTGGCGGCGGTGAAGGCGCGCAACCCCGGCGCCATCTATCTGCTCGATCCGGTGTTCGGCGACGACGGCGGCGCCTATGCCAAGCCGGGCATCGCCGAGGCGATGGCCCGCCGGCTGCTGCCGCTCAGCGACATCGTGACCCCGAACCGTTTCGAGCTGGCCAGCCTGACCAGCCGGAAGATCGAGACCGCCGCCGACGCCCGTGACGCAGCCCGCCTGCTGGGGCGGCCGCTGGTGCTGGCGACGTCGACGCCCGTGGGCGCCGCGCTGATCGGCACGCTGGCCGTGACGCCCGAGGCCGCCTGGCTGGTGACCAACCGCCGTGTCGAGGCGCCGCCGTCCGGCACGGGCGATCTGCTGGCGGCGCTGTTTCTGGGCTGGCGGCTTAAAGGCGGCGATGTGCCGGAGGCGCTGGCTTCGGCGGTCGAAGCGGTCGATGAGATGATCGCGGCGACCAAGGCCGGCGGCCTGGCGGAAATGCCGCTGGCGGCGATGCAGCATCATCTGGTCGACCCGGAAATTTCCGAGCCGGCTCAGCTTTTCGCGTAGCGCGCCCTGACCGCGTCGGCATAGGCCTGCGTTTCGGGCCGCGCGCGCAGCTCGCGCGCCCAGCGGGCGAAGACCTTGGCGCTGCGGGCCGGATCGACGCCGAGCTGCACATGGGCGACGCCCGCGTTCACGCTTTCCCGATATTCGGCGATGAGCCCGCCGCTGAGGCGGAAGCGGCTGATCCCGTCGATCACCACTTCCCTGCCTTCGAAGTCCGGCATGGTGGAGACGAAGCGCGACAGCGAATGGGCATAGCCCGTCTCGCCCGAGACCGCGGCGTCGAAGAAGCGCCAGTCATAGTCGCGGCAGGCGGCGTGGAAGTGATCGGTCAGCATGTGGGCGATGTTGTCGCGGCCCGCGAACGGCCCATAGACATAGTCGTGATAGACGCCGTCTTCGGTGAAGCAGGCGGCGAAGGCCGCCGCGTCGCCCGCGCTGGCGGCCTCCTGCAGCCGGTCGAGCAGGGCGCGGAAGGCGGCGAGCTCCATCACGCGACCCTCTTTTTCAGATGCCTGGCCATCAGCGTCTCGGCGATCTGCACGGCGTTCAGCGCCGCGCCCTTGCGCAGATTGTCGGAGCTGAGCCACATCATCAGCCCGTTGGCGGCGCCCGGGTCCTTGCGCACCCGGGAGACATAGGTGGCGAAGTCGCCCACCGTTTCGGCCGGCGTCACATAGGCGCCATCCTCGCGCCGGTCCATCAGGATGAGGCCCGGCGCCGCGCGCAGCAGGGATTTCGCCTTCTGCACGCTGATCGGCCGCTCGAACTCGACCGCCAGCGCGTCGCTGTCGCCCACGAAAACCGGCACGCGCACCGAAGTGACCGACAGCTTGACGTCGGGATCGAGCACCTTGCGCGTTTCGGTCACCTCGGACGCCTCCTCGGAGGTGGAGCCGTCTTCCGCCATGTCGCCCACCTGCGGGATGACGTTGAAGGCGATCTGCTTGGGCAGCGCCGCGCGCTCGACCTGATCGCCCACGAAGATGGCGCGGGTCTGGGTGAAGAGCTCGTCCATCGCGTCCTTGCCCGCGCCCGAGACCGCCTGGAAGGTGGTGGAGACGATGCGCGTGACCTTGGCCTCGTCATGCAGAGGCTTCAGGGCGGCGAGGCGCTGGGCGACGATGCCGCTGGCGACGGCGACGATGTTTTTTTTCGCGAAGCGCTCGATGGCGTGGGCGTTCACCTCGGGCACGATCAGCGGCACGGCCGGGTCCATGCGGAAGGCGGCCGACGTGTCGATCACCACCGAGCCTGCGGTCGCGATCTTAGGCGCCCATTCTCTCGCGGTCGCGGCGTCCACCGCCATCAGCGTGATCGCGGTCTTCGAGAAATCGTGCTGCGCGATGTCGCGGCACTTGAGGACAGCGTCGCCGTACGACACTTCCACGCCCATAGACTTGCGCGAGGCGAGCGCGACGACCTCGATATCCTCAAGCTCGCGTTCGGCGAGGACGTTGAGGATCTCCTGCCCGACGGTTCCTGTGGCCCCGGCGACGGCGATGGTCCAACTCATGACTGAACTCCTGATGCGGTGCGGGGCCGCCTATATCCTGTATGCCGATACGCGTCGCCCCCAACGACTCGTTTTGCTGTTTTTCGCGATTCCGGCGGAAAGGGGGGTGTTTCGGATTCCCCCCTCGCCCCTTTTCTTCAAAGACGGGAACGAAAACCCGGCGCGACGGCCGAAATAGGAACATAAGCCTTTATCTTGGCGACGCAAGAGCCGGGCGCAGGGCGGACGACAGGCTCCGGCCCTGATCAGGCGGCCGCGACCTGGGCGGCGTCGAGGATGCGTTCGTGGGGGAAGCGGAGCGTTGCGGAGGTGCCGCGGCCGATCTGGGAGTCGATCACCAGCGTGCCGCCGTGGAGGCGGATCAGCGCCGCCGTGATCGGCAGACCGAGCCCCGTGCCCTCGTGGGTGTAGCGGGTCTTGTCGCCCGCGACCTGGCCGAATGCCTCCATGGCCTTGGGAATATCGGCCCGGCGCATGCCCGGGCCGGTATCGGTGACGACGATGGCGAGGCGGCGATCCGGCTCGATTGCGGCGCGCAGCGTCACCTTGCCGCCAGGCGGCGTGAACTTGACCGCATTGGTCAGCAGGTTGAGCAGCATCTGGCGCAGCGCCTTGGCGTCGGCGAAGAGCTCGATGTCGGGCGGCGGCGCCATCTCGAAGACGACCTCTTCACTGCGCGCCCGCTGTTCGACATAGCGCGCGGCGTCATGCATCGCTTCGGCCAGCGACACCTCGCCTTCCGACAGGTCGAACTTGTCGGCCTCGATCTTGGAGAGGTCGAGCACGTCGTTGATGACCGACAGAAGGTGACGTCCCGATTTGTGGATATCGTCCGCGTATTCGGCATATTTCTCGGAGCCGAGCGGTCCGAAGAACTGCTGCGTCATCATTTCGGAAAAGCCGATAATGGCGTTGAGCGGCGTGCGCAGCTCGTGGCTCATGGTCGCCAGGAACTGGCTCTTGGCCGCATTGGCCAGCTCGGCGCGCTCTTTCGCGGCGGCCAGCTCGCGCGCCGTCTGCTCGCGCCGCGAGACCTCGGTGCGGAAGCGGTCTGCGACCTGGTTGTACTGAAGAGCGATGAGGCCCGCCTCGGTCGAGGCCTCGACCGGCACGGCGCTGGAGAAATCGCCCGAGCGGCGGTGATCTTCCATCGCCGTCAGCAATTCGTGCATCGCCGTGGACGCGCCGTGTTCCGAGACATTGAGTCCGATGCGCTCAGCCTCGGCCGTTACGCGCAGCGGCAGCAGCCGGTTGATCAGGCGAAGCAGGGGATAGGCGCCGCCGAAGCCCACCAGGCCGGCCATCGCGATGCCGAGAAGCTGAACCTTGAGCTGAGCGACAAAGTCGAGCCCGGTGTTCCAGAGTTCCGGCCGCCCCAGCAGCGCGACCGCCAACGTCCCCCAGACCCCCGCCGCAAGATGAACAGGCACCGCTCCGACGGCGTCGTCGATGCGCAGCCGGTCGAGCAGCGCACTGCATGCGACGGCGACCATCGCGCCGACGGCGCCGGTGAGGACCGCGCCGGGCATCGAGACGACATGGCAGCACGCGGTGATGGCGACGAGACCGGCGAGGACGCCGTTGAGGAAGGGCGAGACTTCGGGACGACCGCGCACGATCCAGGAATGGAGGATGCCGGCGACGCCCCCCGCCGCGCCGCCAAGCAGCGTGTTGACGAGGATGCCCGGCACCGAAGGCGTCATCGCCAGCGTGGAGCCGCCATTGAAGCCGAACCAGCCGACCCACAGCAGGAAGACGCCCAGCGCGGCGAAGGGCACGTTGTGGCCTTCGATATCGCGCGAGCCCTTGGCATAGCGCCCCAGGCGCGGGCCGAGCACCAGCAGGCAGGCAAGCGACATCCAGCCGCCCATGGAATGAACCACCGTCGAGCCCGCGAAGTCGATGAAGCCCATCGTCTGCAGCCAGCCCGTGCTCGCCTCACCCGCCGCACCGCCCCAGGCCCAGTGGCCGAACACAGGATAGAGCACGCCTGAGAGCATCGCCGAGATGACGAAATAGCCGTGAAAGTTCATGCGCTCGGCGACCGCGCCGGACACGATGGTGGTCGCTGTCCCGCAGAACGCGACCTGAAAGAAGAAGAAGGCGATGAGCCACGGCGCGTCGGGATCGGACTCACCCAGACCCGACAGGCTGCCGTCGAACAGAAAGCCGCTGGAGCCGATGACGCCGGCGACCGACACACCGAACATCAGGCCGAAGCCGACCGTCCAGAAGGCGAGCGCCGAGATGCAGAAATCGGCGACGTTCTTGAACGCGACATTGATGCCGTTCTTGGCGCGGACGAAGCCTGTTTCCAGGCACAGGAACCCGGCCTGCATCAGCACGACCAGAATGGTCGCAACCGTCAGCCAAACGATGTCCGCGGTGCTGTGTCCAATCATCCCGCCAAAGCCCCAAGCCGGGGCGACGGCCAGCCCCCGGAGGGAAATCCTAGGCGTGGCGCGTTAAAATGGCGTGCATGACGTTGACGTTAGGGTAGCCGGCCTCTGCGGATTTCGGCGCAATTTCAGCGCGCCGCTGCGTCCAGCACCTTGAGGATCGCGTCGCCCATGCCGGTTGTGCCGACTTGCGTCTTGCCGGGCTGCATGATGTCGCCGGTCCTGAGGCCCTGATCGAGCACCGCGGCGACCGCGCTTTCCAGCAGCGCCGCCTCGGCCTCGTGGTTCAGCGAATAGCGCAGGCACATCGCGAAAGAGAGGATCGCGGCGATCGGGTTCGCCAGGTTCCTGCCCGCGATGTCGGGTGCGCTGCCGTGGATCGGCTCGTAGAGCGCGCGCGCCTTGCCCGAGACCGGGTCCTTCGCGCCGAGCGAGGCGGAGGGCAGCATGCCGAGCGAGCCGGTGAGCATCGCCGCCTCGTCGGACAGAATGTCGCCGAACAGATTGTCGGTGACAATGACGTCGAACTGCTTGGGATTGCGCACCAGCTGCATCGCGCAATTGTCGGCGAGGATATGGGTGAGCTTCATATCCTTGAATTCGGTGTCGTGGATGTGGGTCACTTCCTCGCGCCACAGCACGCCCGTGTGCATGACGTTGGATTTTTCGGCCGAATGGACATGGCCCTTGCGCTTGCCCGCAAGCTCGAACGCAACGCGCGCGATGCGGCGCACCTCGTCGGTGGTGTAGAGCTGGGTGTCGACCGCCTTGCGTCCGCCGCCCGCCAGCTTTTCGATGCCGCGCGGCTCACCGAAATAGACGCCGCCGGTCAGCTCGCGCACGATCATGATGTCGAGGCCCGAGACCAGTTCGGGCTTGAGGCTGGAGGCGTCGGTCAGCGCCGGGAAGCAAAGCGCCGGGCGGAGGTTGGCGAAGAGCTCCATGTCCTTCCTGAGGCGCAGCAGGCCGCGCTCGGGCTTTTTGTCGAAGGCGTTCTTGTCCCACTGAGGGCCACCGACCGCGCCGAACAGCACGGCGTCGGCCGCCATCGCCTTGTCCATCGCGGCGTCGGTGATGGGTTCGCCGGTCTTCTCAAGGCTGATGCCGCCGACCAGATCTTCGTCGAGGTCGAACGAGAGGTCCCGGTTGGCCGCCAGCCAGTCGATGACACGGCGCACCTGAACGGTGACTTCCGGACCGATGCCGTCGCCGGGGAGAAGGAGGAGTTTCGCGGTCATGGGGTTCGTCTCTCGTCACTCAGAACTGTCATCCCGGCCGGAGCGAAGCGGAGAGCCGGGACCCAGAGCCGCAAGTGGCGCTCGCGGCCCCTGGGTCCCGGGTCTACGG
>JAKOQZ010000060.1 GCA_029778105.1 Pseudomonadota bacterium
CGCCCTGGCCCCGATGGCCGCGCCGCCGCCGGTGGTGCCGTTATAGGCGGCGGGATCGAAGCCGCCGCTGAGCGCCATGGCGACGGCGGCGCGGTCGATGAACGGGCGGCCGGCGGTGGCCGCGATGGCGGGCTGAAGGGCGCGCCACAGCGGAAGCGGGTCGTTGCCGGCGAACGGGTCGCCGTCGCTGACGTTCCAGAGCAGCCCTGCGACATGTTCGAACGAGCTTTTCTGGCTGAGCTCGACCGCCGAGGCGCCGCGATAGAACGGGCCTTCCGGGGTGAGCAGGCAGATCGCGGAATCGAGGGCGAGCGGCGAGGCGGAGTCGACGGGCGCACGGGCGTCCAGCGGGGCGCGGCGCTCCTTGAGGGCGCGCACGTCGTCGGCGCGGTAGCGCTTGGCGCGGCCGTCGGCGGCGGCTTCGGAGCGGATGAGGCCGCGGCTGACATAGGCGTAGATGGTGGCGGGGGAGACCGAGAGGGTCGCCGCCGCCTCCTGGGCCGTCATGTAGAGACCTTCGGCGGCGGTCATATTGATCATGCTCGTCAATATTGATGATATTTCGGGAGGGTGCGATCTCCGGGGCGGATTTGCAACGGAGATTTCTCATGAACATCCAGGTTTCGGCGCCCGCTCCGGCCATCGGGCTCGACGGCGTTCCGGCGGCGGTGACGGCGCTGAGCCATGTCGACGGGGCGCGGGGCGAGCTGATCATCGCCGGCCGGCGCGTGGACGATCTGGCCGGCGCGGTGGACTTCGAGCGCGTGGCGCGGCGGCTGTGGGCGATCGCCGGGGCGGCGGAGGCCCCGGCGCTGGGGCCCTTGCGGCTGAAGGCGTTCGAACGCGCGGTGGAGATCGGCCCGGTGCTGAAGGGCATGACGCCGGTGGATGCACTGCGGGCGGGGATCGCGGCGCTGGACGTGCCGGACGGGCCCGACGCGGCGGCGGCGATCACGGCGGCGGTGCCGGTGATGAGCCTGACGGCGCTCGCGATGAGCGAGGGGCGCCCGGCGGTGGCCCCGGACCCGGAGCTTTCGCACGCGGCCGACATTCTGCGGATGCTGCGCGGCGTGCCGGTGAGCGAGGGCGAGGCGGCGGCGCTGGATGCCTACCTCACCACGGTGAGCGATCACGGCATGAACGCCTCGACCTTTGCGTGCCGGGTGGTGATCGCGACGCGGGCGAGCCTGGTGTCGGCGGTGACGGCGGCCTATGGCGCGCTGAGCGGGCCGCTGCATGGCGGGGCGCCGGGGCCGGTGCTGGATATGCTGGATGCCATCGGCACGGAAGCGGCGATCGACGGCTGGCTGGACGCGGCGCTGGAGGACGGGGCGCGGCTGATGGGCTTTGGCCACCGCATCTATCGCACCCGCGACCCGCGCGCCGACGTGCTGAAGGCGGCGCTGCAGCGCCTCGCGCCGGATACGCCGCGTCTCGATTTCGCGATGAAGGTGGAGCGCGCCGCGCAGGCGAAGCTGGCGGCGCGGCACAAGGGCCGGGCGCTGGACACCAATGTGGAGTTCTACACCGCGCTGCTGCTGGACGCGCTGGGCGTGCCGCGCGCCTTGTTCACGCCGGTCTTCGCCATGGGGCGCGTGGCCGGGTGGACGGCGCACGCCATCGAGCATCATGCCCGCAAGGGCCGGTTGATCCGGCCGGACTCGATCTATGACGGCGCGATGCCGTGACGTTTCAGCGGCGGTCGACGACGTAATCGATCATGATCTTGGGGCCGAGATAATACTCGTTCGCCAGGATCTCGTAGACGGTGACCATGCCGAGCGCATTGCCATCGGACGACGCCCAGATCGAGACGCGGGCCGCGTAATTGCCGAGCCGCTCGGCGACGCGGCTCTGTAGCGGCGCGAAGCTGTGCGGCGGGGCGGTGACGAGGGCGGCGATGGCGTCGAGCACCGCCTTTTCGTCGACCACCAGCGCGTTGACCTGAACCCGGCAGGAGCGGCGGGTCGCATCGGGCGGCAGGACCTCGATCTTGCCCTTGGCGGTTTCGCGCTGGAACAGCGCCTCGGACGGCGCGAAGCCGAAAATGGTCGCGGCTTCGGCAGGGACGCGGCCCTCGGCGATGGACATGCACATGCGCACGCCGTCGGCGGCGACGGCCTCGAGGCCGGGTTCGTCCTGGGCTGCGGCGGGGGCGGCGAGGGCGAGAACGAGGGCGAAGAGAGCGGAACGCATCATGCGATCTCCCTGACCGCGGGGCGCGGTGCGAACTTGATCCAGGCGATCACCATCAGCAGCAGGAAGGTGACGGCGTTGGCGAGAATGATGGGAAGCGAGTTCAGCCACAGCCCGTAGACGAACCACAGCGCGATGCCGGCGCCGAACAGGACGAGCCAGAGGCTGGAAATATCGTCGGCCGAGCGGCGCTGCAGCGTGTGCAGGACCTGGGGCACGAAGGACCCGGTGGTCAGCGTCGCAGCCAGAAGGCCGGCGATCTCGAAGGCGTTCATCTGGTCTCCTGCCCTTAACAAGGCGGCTGTGTGAGGCTAAGCCGATGGGCGATCCATAGCGGAAAAAAGGGGCGAGGGCATGACGGTTTACAGCCTGGACGGGGTGACGCCGCAGATGCCGGCCGACGGCGAGTGGTGGATCGCCCCCTCGGCCACGGTCATCGGCAATGTGAAGCTGCTGAAGGGGGCGAGCGTCTGGTTCGGCGCGACCATCCGGGGCGATAACGAGCTGATCACCATCGGCGAGAATTCCAACGTGCAGGACGGTTCGGTGCTGCACACCGATCCGGGCGCGCCGCTGACCATCGGGACGAATGTGACGGTGGGGCATCTGGTGATGCTGCACGGCTGCACGATCGGCGACGGCACGCTGGTGGGGATCGGATCGGTGATCCTGAACCGCGCCCGGATCGGAAAGAACTGCCTGATCGGGGCCAACACCTTCATTGGCGAAGGCAAGGAAATCCCCGACAATTCGATGGTGCTGGGTGCGCCGGGCAAGGTGATCCGCGAGCTGGATGCGGGGATGGCGGAGGTCCTGAATGGCAGCGCCACCCATTACGTCGAAAACTGGCGGCGTTATGCTGCGGGGCTGAAGGCGGTTTGAGGGAGGGAAAGATGCGCGTGAAGTTCGTCGCCGCGGCGTTGGCCGGGGCTCTGTTATCGTCGCCGGCGATGGCCCAGGCGGCGCCGGCGAGCGCGCCGGCCGCCGATGCCGGCGCCGTCGTCACGCGCATCACGGGGGCCGAGCTGGCCTCGGTGCTGCAGGAGATCGGCTGGACGGCGGAAGCCAAGGAGGTGGACGGCAAGCCGTTCATTGCGGCGAGCTTCACCGATGCCGACAGCGGCGCATCGTTCGACTTTTCTGTCGGCCTCTATCGCTGCGACGACGCCAAGGCGTGCTACGACGTGATGTTCATGCGTTCGACGGAGGTTTCCAAACCCGTCACGCTGATGATGGTCAACAAGTACAATTCCACCCAGATGTTCGGCGTCGCCTATCTCAACGATGACGGCTCGCTGGGCGTGTCGCTGTCGCAGACGATCCAGGGCGGCGTGACGCGCCAGAACATCAAGGAGATGGCCGACTGGTGGAAGACGGTCATCACCGGCTTCGACGCCAAGGTGACGGGGGGCTAGGCGAGGCGCCGCCGTGCGTTGCGTGTGCGGGTAAGGCGCGGTTGGCCGGCTTTCGCCGGCCATCCACGTGAGGATACCCTCAGAGACCCAGCACCTGCTTGGAGATGACGTTCTTCTGGATCTCTTCCGAGCCGCCTTCGATCGTGTTGGCGCGCTGGCGCATGTAGAGCGGCACGGCGTTCTTGGCGTAGTCGGGGCCGATGGGCGGCTGGTTCCAGCCGGGATAGAGCGCCTTCTGCTCCCACACATTGCCGTAATACTGCACGACCTCGGTGTAGACCTCGCTGAGCGCCTGGCTGATGAAGGTGCCCTTGGATTTCAGGATCGCGCCGCCATTACCGGCGGTGCCGGTACGGGCCTCATACAGCACGCGCTCGTTCGTGGTGCGCAGCGCATCGAGCTCGATCTCGATGGCGGTGAGCTTGGCGCGGAAATCCGGATCGTCGATGAGGCGGCCGCCGAAGCCGTCGGCTTCCTGTTTCGCGATCTCCTTGAGCTTGGCGACGAGCTGGGTCGACTGGGCGATCTGGGCGATGAGGGCGCGCTCGTTGCCGAGCAGGAACTTGGCGTAGGTCCAGCCCTTGTTCTCCTCGCCGATGCGGTTGAACTGCGGCACGCGCACGTTGTCGAAGCGGATCTCGTTGAGGATGTGCGAGCCGTCGATGGTGATGATCGGGCGGTGGCTGACGCCCGGCGTCTTCATGTCGATGAGGAGGACCGAGATGCCTTCCTGCGGCTTGCCCTCGGACGAGGTGCGCACCAGCGCGAACATCCAGTCGGCCTGGTGGCCGTAGGAGGTCCAGATCTTCATGCCGTTGACGACATAGTCGTCGCCGTCCTTCACCGCCCGGGTCTGCAGCGTCGCAAGGTCGGAGCCGGCGCCGGGCTCTGAATAGCCCTGGCACCAGATCATCTCACCCGCCAGGGTGGGTGGAATCCATTTCGCCTTCTGCTCGGGCGTGCCGAAATGGATGATGACCGGGCCGACCATCTTGATCGGGAAGGGCGACATGGGCGGGCAGCCGGCCAGCGCCATTTCTTCCTCGAAGATATAGCTCTGCGTCGGGGTCCACTCGCAGCCGCCGTTCTCCTTGGGCCAGCTGGGCGCGGCCCAGCCTTTCTTCGCCAGAATCTTGTGCCAGGCGATGCCTTCTTCCTTGGGGCCGCGCAGGCCCTGGGCCGTGTTGGCCTTGAGCTCTTCAGGCAGGTTTTTCGCGATGAAATCGCGCACTTCCATGCGGAAGGCGTGTTCGGCGGCGTCTTGGCTGAGGTCCATGGCGTTTCCTCCGGGATTCTTTTGAACCCTTGGAAACTAACCCCCGATCAGGAGCGCCGCCAGACCTGACGGATATGGGCGTCGGTCTCGGGACCGAGATTGAACCAGGCGAGCTTGTCGCGGGTCGCATCGATGATGACGAAGGTGTCCATCGTGCCGAAAAACTTCATGAGCTGGTTCCGGATGGCGCCGGAGGTGGTGGGGGCGCTGACCAGCCAGAAGCCGGGCGTGATGTGGACGGCCCGGCCGAGCGACATGATCTGCTCTTCCAGCTTGTTATGGCTGCGCGATTTCAGATCGTAGACGATGACGAAGTTCGCCGGTTCGGTGTGGACGTCGCGCTCCGTCGGGAAGAGCGGAGCGGGCGCCGGCTGATCCGGGCGCGGCGGCCCGGGCGTGCGCGCCGCCGGTTCCGACGGCTTGAGAACGCGGACGCCTTCCAGTTCCTTGAGGAAGGCTTCGCGCGCGCTGGCGGACGACTGGGCGGGCTTTTGCGGTTCGCCCGCAGCCGGCTTGTCGACGGCGTCGCCCGGAAGGCCGGGCTCGGCCGCGCGGCGCGCGCGCTGGGCGAAGATCTGGGCGCAGAACGGGTCTTCGGCCGCCGCCGTCCATGCGCCGCCTTCGCGCGAGATCAGCGAGGAGGCGGTGATCCGCCCTTCGGCGATGTAGCTGCGAACCTGTTGCGCCGTGTAGGGGCCATAGATCTTGCCCCCGATGCTGATGGCGAACCGGGGCTGGTCGGCGTCGAGTTGAGGAGCGGGCGCGGTCATCAGGTGATGGTCAGCTTCGTCGACAATGGCGCCCCAAGCGCCGGTGGACACGTATCATGAGTCGAAGTCGAACGCCTGGGCAGGCATCGGGTTCCCGCTGCGGCGATCTTCGCCGCTTGCAAATCACCTCAAGCCCCCGCACGCTTGATGACACGGATACAATTAATGAACGGGAAACGCTTATGACTGCCACCGAATTCTGCTCGGCCGAACGCGACGGGAACCTTTTGGTCGTCACGATCAAACGGCCGGCCCAGATGAACGCGCTGCATCCGCCGGCCAATGCGGAACTCGCCGCCGTGTTCGACGACTTCGCGGCCGATCCGTCGCTGTGGGTCGCCATCATCACCGGCGAAGGCGAGCGCGCCTTCTCGGCCGGCAACGACCTGGTCTATCAGGCGAGCGGCAAGCCGATCACCGTGCCGCCCAGCGGGTTCGCCGGACTGACCTCGCGCTTCGATCTCAACAAGCCGGTGATCGCGGCGGTGAACGGCGTCGCCATGGGCGGCGGGTTCGAGATCGCGCTGGCCTGCGATCTGATCGTCGCGTCCGACAATGCGATCTTCGCGCTGCCCGAACCGCGCGTCGGTCTGGCGGCGCTGGCCGGCGGCCTGCACCGTCTGCCGCGCCACATCGGATTGAAGCGGGCGATGGGGATGATCCTGACCGGACGCCGCGTGAGCGCCGCCGAGGGCAAGGAGCTGGGCTTCGTCAACGAAGTGGTCCCACAGGCCGAACTTCTGGCCACCGCCAAGAAGTGGGCCGGCCTGATCGCGGAGTGCTCGCCGATGTCGATCCGCGCGTCCAAGGAAGCGGTGATGAAGGGCTTTGACGAGCCGAGCCTGAAAGACGCGATCGTCAACCAGCGCGCCTATCCGGCGCTGACCGCCATGTTCAAATCGGAAGACCTGATCGAGGGGCCGCTGGCGTTCAGCCAGAAGCGCGCGCCCAAGTGGAAGGGGCGCTGATAGGTCGCAGGCCGCCAGGGCCGACCGGCAAGGGCGCGCTGGCTATCGGCGCGCCCTTTGCTGTATGAGGGCGCCGCGGGCGGGGAGCCCTAAGGAGAAGATCAAAATGAAGCGTTTTGTCACTGCGGCGCTGTTCGCCGCCGCCCTGGCCGCACCGGCCTTCGCCGACGACCAGTCGGTCGCCAACGAGCGTTGCGTGGCGCTCGCCACCGAGCAGGCCGTGGCCAGCCTGCCGCCGGATACGCCGGAAGACACCAAGACCATGATGACCGGCATGATCGGCGACGTCTGCGGCTGTCTGACGACGAAGCTGGCCGAGCTGGGCGATGACGGCCAGAAGGTGCTGCGCATCCTGGCCGTCCAGACCAAGGAAGACGCCAACATCGCCGACCCGGCCGAGCAGAAGGCCCGTTCGGTCGCGGTGCTCGTGAAGGAGTTCGGCATGAGCGAAGCCGACGCCGGCGCGCTGTATGACCGCGTGAACCCGAAGGTCGCCGAGATCGCGATGACCTGCCAGCAGGAAGCGATGAGCAAGCTGCAGGCGCCGCAGCAGTAAACGCCTGACGCCTGACATGACGGGGCCCGCGCGGCGCTCTCACCGAGCGCGGCGCGGGCCCTCTTCATGTCGCGACGGCGTTACGCCGCCGCGCTGTCTTTACTGGACGATGCGCCAGCTGCCGTCACGGTTCTGGCAGGCCACGCCCTCGGCCACCTGGCGGCGGCCGTTGATGTAGATCTCCTGCTCGTAGTTGCGGCAGTAGTTGCCACGGCGGTCGCGATAGTAGTCGGCCGGGGTCACGTAGCCGTAATTGCCCGAGCGCGGATTGCGCCATTCGACACGGTCGTACGGGTCGCGCTCGAACGCGTCGTTATAGGCGTAGGACGCGTAGTACTGGTCGCACGCGTCGCCGCTGCGGGCGATCTGTGAACCGGCCACGCCGCCGAGGATCACGCCGGCGACGGTGCCGAGGCCGCGTTCGCCCTTGAAGACCTGGTTGCCGACGACGCCGCCGAGAATGCCGCCGATGATCGCGCCCGCAGCCTGATCGTTGCGGCTGTCGCGGCGGCAGTCATCGTAGGACGTATAGCGGCTGCGCGCTTCCGCGGCGCCGGAGCTCATCCCGATAAGGATGGCGGCGGCGGCCGCACCAGCCATGACGTTGCGAAGCATTTTGTATCTCCTTGTTCCGATCGGGACGGCGTCGCCGCCAGCCCACGCCATTAGAACGCGGAGCGCCGCCGGCGGTTCCTCACCGCCGGCGGCGGGCCGGTTCAGTCGTCGCTGTAGCGGTCGCGATGCCCGCCGTTGCGGCGCATGTCGCGGGCGCCGTCGCTGGGCTGAACCTCAGGGCGCGGCTGAGGGTCGGGCTGGGCCGTCTGCGGCTGCGGCGCGGGATCGGGTGTGCGGTCGGCGCGGGTGCGGAAGCGCCCGGCGCCGTCATCGCCGCTGCGCTCGCGCGGGCGGAAATCGGAGACCGGGCGGCGGCGGTCCTCGTCGCCTGGCTGGATGCGCGGGCCGCGCGGCGACGGGGCCACGCGCGGCTGGCCGTCGTTGTCGTCACGCGTGCGATAGGAACGGCCGGGGCGGCCGTCGCGGTCGCCGTCGCGATCATTGCCCCAGTTGCGGTCGTTGTCGCCGCGGCGGTGATGGTCGCGATCGCCGTCGCGGTCATGGCGGCCGTCGCGATCGCGGTCGTGGCGATTGCCGTCATGGCGCCAGCGGTCGTGCCTGCCGTTGTGGCGATCGTTGTGATTGACGATCACGATGGGGCGCGAATACCAGCTGCCGCCATACCAGTAGCCGCCATTGCCGAACGTGTAACCGGGATAGGCGTTGTTGTAGTAGTACGAGCCGCGCCGGTAATAGCCGTCGCGGGCGTAGTAGCCCCAGTAGCCGTCGTAATAGTCGTCGTCATAGGACGAGCTGTAATAGCCGTCGTCGTAATAGCCGTAGCTGTCGGGATAGGCGACGCAGCCCGCCGCGGGAATCGCGGTCAGAAGGGCGGCGGCGGCAAGTAGGCGCCTGGAGCGCATGGCGAACCCTCGTCTCGTCGGCCGGCGGCACGAGCGCCGCCGACCATGTCACAAGGCAATACGTGGGCGCGGCTGAATGGTTGCTGAACGCTTAACACGCGTTCGTGGCCGCGCCGCGGGCCTACTCGACGATGCGCCAGGTTCCATCATACTGGCGGCAGGCGGTTCCCGTCGCGGTCTGGCGGCGGCCATCGACATAGATGACCTGCTCGAACTCGCGGCAGTCGCGGCCGTTGTCCTGGTAGCGCTCGCCGGGCTCGATGTAGTTGGCGTAGCCGCTGCGGTCGCGCCAGGTCACGCGCTCGTAGGGGTCGGCGTTCTCGAAGGCGTCGTAATAGGCGGTCTGCGCGTAGGGATCGTCATACGCGTCGCTATAGCGGTCGTAGCGATCGTCATAGCGATCGTCATTGGCGCTGTAGCGATCGTCGTAGCGATCGCCATAGCCGGCGCGGGCGAAGGCGTCGTCGCCGCAGTCGCGGCTGCCGGCGGCGGAATTGCCGATGGCGCCGCCGAGCAGGGCGCCCGCGACCGCGCCGATCGCGCGATCGTCGCCGCCATTGCCGAACTGCCCGCCGATGACGCCGCCGATCACCGCGCCGACGACCGTGCCGGCCGTGCGGTCGCCCGAGCTGACGCAGCCGCGATCGCCGTAGCGGTCGGTGCGCGCTTCGGCGGCGCCCAGGAGCGCCAGGGCGGCGGCCGAGGCGGCGAGAAATTTCGTGAAAGGCGACATGGACCACTCTCCGGTGCTTCAGGCGGTTTCAGCCTGTGGGAGAGGGTATGACGGGGGCTCGCTGAACGCGGCCTGAATGGGGACTTCAGGGATTCGTCAGGCGTTCGGCCACGGCGATGGGCGAGGAGGCGGCGGCCAGGAAGCGGATCGCGATGCCTTGCGGAATATGGCGGACGACGCGGCCATGCATGCGGCCGATCGTGACTTCCTCGCCGACAGCCGGGCGCTTCTCCATCATCACCGCCGCGCCGGTGAGCGACAAATCGAGAATGCGGCAGGCGATCTCTTCGCCGTCGGGCAGCAGGCAGCGGGCGTCGCGATCGAGTTCCGTGCGCTCGTGCACGCGCAGATCTTCGGCCCGCAGCCTGTGGCGGCTGGCGTGGTAGGTGAGCCGTTCGGCGATGCGGTCGCGGCGGCTCTGGGTGGCGATGAGGCGCAGCGCAAAGCCGTAGTCATGGTGACGCACGACGACGCCTTCGCAGCGGCCGATATCCTCGATGTAGAGCACCATGCGCACGCCGATGGCGGGCTTCAGCTCGGTCGTCAGCGAGACGCCGCCCGGCGACATGTCGAACAGAAGGGCGCGATGCTCCTCGCCGTCTTCAGCCATGAAACGCACGGGCAGGGTTATGACGACGCGGCGGTGCCGACGCTCGTCCGCCCGCTCGCCGAGAATGAACGACTCGAGCCGCGAGACCGGCTCTTCGTCAGTGGCGGCGCCTTCGCCCGTCACGTTTGCCCCCTGAACCCGGCAACCCTAGCGCGACAGCGTAAACAAACGGTTCCATCGAACCGGCGGCCGTCACGAAGCGTTCATGGTCGCGCGATGCCCGCTCGCGCGTGAAGGACCTGTGGGTTAGGCTTCGCCGTCACATGGCCCGCGATTCCGCCAATGCTGTTTAACGTAGAGTTCGACGACGCCCGCAGGATCGGCGCCTGGCTCGTGCCGGACCGGCCTGACGTGGTGCCGCGAATCAGGGTTTTCGTCGGCGAAGGGCAGGCCGCGTCGATCATCGTCAGCGCCAATCAGATCAGAGAAGACGTCAAGGCGGCCGGCATTCACGACACGGGAATCTGCGGATTCCTGATCGACGACAGCGTGGTGCCAAACATCGAGACCGCCCGCGGCCTGTCGATCCGCGATTTCGACACCGGGCTGCTGCTCTACAGCCGCGGCGGCGGGAAACAGTTCATCTCCGGGCGGCATTTCCGGCTGGAGACGCGGCTGTTGCCGCGCAACCGCGTGGACGGGGCGCTGCAGCCCTATTTCCATATGAACTATCCAGGGATCGAACAGCTTCCCGCGCAGACCGCGCGCTCGGTGCTGGCGATACCCTATACGCTGTCGCTGAACGCCTCGGGCCGCGTGCCTATGCACACGATCGACGATGTGCTGCGCCAGCGCGGGTTCAAAACCTCGGTGCTGATCGGCGATCCCTTCCGCGAGATATTCGCCCGCATCCTGCTGATCCAGAAGGGCGACGACGCGGCGCGCATCAAGGATCTGGCGCCGCACAACGTGCTGGAGCGAATCCATGCGGCGCTGCGCCAGGTGCAGGGCCGGGACCTGGCGGCGGTCGACGACGCGCTGAAGCAGCTGGACCCGGAAGCCATGAACTATCTGTCCGACCCGCTGACGCGCCAGCTTGTCGAGGCGTCGCCCGGGCAGGCCCTGCCGCGTGTGGCGGCGCAGGAGGCGGCGCTGCGGCTCGCCGATTTCGACGTGATCGGGCTCGACACCGATCCGGGCGAGTATTTCGAGCTGGTCGGCGCGGTCTTCAGCAGTGCGATCAAGCTGAATGCCGCCGTCGGCAAGGGGCCGGAGCCGGCGCTGAGCGAGCAGCTGCGGGCGCTGCCGTCGTTCCGGCGGCTCGCGCGGTTCGACGGCCCGCTCTACGACATGCTGGTCGAAACCC
>JAKOQZ010000061.1 GCA_029778105.1 Pseudomonadota bacterium
GGTCGCCGACAAGACCAGCATTTCGAAAGGCGACGCCACCGCAGCGGTCGAGGCCGTCTTTGACGTCATCACCGGCGCCCTGAAGGAAGGCGACGAAGTGCGTGTCGTCGGTTTCGGCACGTTCGTCGTGACCCAGCGCAAGGCCGGCAAGGGCCGCAACCCGCAGACTGGCGAAGAGATCGATATTCCCGCGTCCAAGGCGCCGAAGTTCCGCGCCGGCAAGCAGCTCAAGGAAGCGGTCAACTAAGACTGCCGAGCGGCCTGAAACGGTCTGCAACGCCGCCGCCCGGTTCCGGGTTGGCGGCGTTCGACTTTGGGGAGGGGAAACATGCGCGCTTTGTCGGCCGGCCTGGTGCTGGCGCTCTCGCTTGCGGCGGCTGCCGCCGCCAAGGTGACGGAGCGAAGCGACACCGGCTTCACCGTCGTGCTGGAAGGCGACATCACGATCACGCCCGACTATGCGTGGCGCCGCTTTGTCGACATCGGCGGCTGGTGGTCGGACGCGCACACGTTTTCGGGCAGCGCCCGCAACATGGCGATCAAGCCAGAGCCCGGCGGCTGCTGGTGCGAGACGCTGCCGGGTGGCGGCTTCGTCCGGCACATGGACGTCGTTTACGCCGCCCCGGGCAAGATGCTGATCCTCAAGGGCGGCATGGGGCCGCTGCTCTTCATGGGCGCCGTAGGCGCGCTGACGCTCAAGTTCGAACCGCTCGACGAGGGCACGCATGTGACGCTGACCTTCGCCGTGGGCGGGCACGACGAGAAAGCCTGGAAAGACCTGCCGGCTGCGGTCGATGCGGTGCTGACGGAGCAGCTGGGCCGCTTCACGTCCAACCGGCCGCCGAAGCCGTGAATCGCGTCACGCTTCCGCTGCGCCGCGCCGTCTGGTAGGGCACGGCCTGAAGGGCGATTAGCTCAGTTGGTAGAGCGCTTCGTTTACACCGAAGATGTCGGCGGTTCGAGTCCGTCATCGCCCACCATCCCCTTTGCACACCCCGCGTCACACCGCCGCCTTGCCGCCCGCGCGCGGCGGCTCGAAGCTGCGCGTCCTGCTTGCGGAGGCGCCATGCGGACGTCCATTCTGTTCTTCGTCGCGGCGCTTGCCGCCGCGCCTGCCGCGAGCGCCGACGAAGCCTATGACCACGCGGCGCAGTGCGCCGCGGTGACGGCAGTCATGCTGTCGAACCTGCGCGCCGTGCCTGAGCCCGACACGGCCAAAATCGAGCTCTACGATGCGGCCAACAGCGCCTGGATCGGGAAGCTCGCCGAACTCGCGCCGGATCGCGATCCGGGCGACCGGATGGGCGACGTCATCGCCCACCAGCGTCCGTACAATGACGACCCCGACGGCGCCGCCAAGGCCGCGCCCGTCGCCGAGGCGTGCGTCGCGGAAATCAAGCCGTCCTGATCGCAGCGGCCAATCAAGGGAGACGAGACATGAAACGTCTGACATCGACTGCGCTTATGGCTGTGCTGGCTGCAGGCGCAGCGCTCGCCGACACCGACATCATGACGTTCGCCGTGGCGGGCAAAAGCCCGGGCGGGCAACCCTACACGGCGACCGTGACGCTGGAGGAAATGCCGCAACAGGGCGTGGGGCAGGGCGATGCCTTCAAGGTCGTCTGGGATTTCAACGGCTCCAAGCTCGAAGGAGTCGGGGTGGTCGCGGGGAGCAATCGCAAGGTTCTGGCGATCGGCTATATTCTCGACGGGCAGCCCGGCGTCTCGGTGATGACCGAGGCCGGCGAATCGGCGGAGGGCGTCTGGGTGACCAAGACGTCCAACGGCATCGGCACCGAAACCTGGACGCAGGTGAAAGGCGGCGGCCAAGCGGACGGCGCCGTCACCTACGAGCGCGCCGTCGAATGTGCGGCCGCCACGTCTTTTCTGGTGGGAACCCTGCGCGCCACGCCAGGCGCCGACACGGCCAGAATCGACGCCTACGACAAGGCGAACAGCGCCTGGATCATCAAGCTGGGCGATGTCGGCGCAGACAAGCCGATGGACCAGCGGATCAGCGATATCCAGGCAAAGCAGGCTGTCTACGCAGCCGATGCGAACGGGGTCGCCGTCGCCACGCCGGTCGCCGATGCCTGCGTCGCCAGCGCGCCTTCGCCCGGGTGATCAGAAAAGCCGGGGTAGGGCGTTTCCATCGCTTGACACCGCCCGGCACGCCGCATAACAAGCGCCCTCTCTTGAGCGGGCCGCTTCGGCAGCCTGTCAGCCCAGCGGGGGCGTAGCTCAGTTGGTTAGAGTGCCGGCCTGTCACGCCGGAGGTCGCGGGTTCGAGCCCCGTCGCTCCCGCCACTCTCAAAAAGAAAGAATTCTGCGGCTTTGCCGCCATATTGCAGGGGCGAAGGCGCTGGCTATTGTGTGCGCGCCTTCAAGGAGTTTTTTCCGATGCCCCGATTTCGCCTGACTCTGGCCTTCGCCCTCTTGCTTGGCGCCGCGCCTGCAGCTCTGGCCGCCCCGATCGTCCTTGAAGCGCCCAACGGTCTTGCGACGCTCGCCATCACCGGCGCGCCGGGCGGCGGCTTCGCTCTGGTCGCGCAGGAGCTGGTTCCCTATGCCGGCGGCACCGACCCTCGCATCCACATCTACCGCTATGAGGACAACGGCCGCGAGCGCTGGTCGCGCGTCATCGACCGCAAGGGCCCGCAGATCGCGAAAGCGATGACCTATGGCCCCGGCGAGATACTCTATGTCGCAGGCCTCGACGGCTCGCAGCTTACGGCCAACGGCTATCAGTCGATGCTGGTGGGCATCGGCCCGCAGGGCGAGGTGCTGACCGACGAAGTGTTCGGTGAGGCGGCCCCGGTGGAAGACTTCCTGTCGGGCCTCGCGCTGGCCGGCGGCGGCGACCTCATCGCCGCGGGCCGCAACAAGCCGACGCCGGAAGGCACGGCCGATCTTCAAGTGATGCGCCTCACCACCGACGGCACGGTTCTGTGGTCGGACAAGCTGAAGAACGCGGCCAAGGAATCCTATCCCGTCGTCGCCTCCAGCCGCGACGGCATCTTCGTCGCCGGCAGCTTCGAGAATCGCCAAGTCTATGTGAAGCGGGTGAACGAGGCCGGGCAGACGCTCGACAGCTTCGCCACCTACACCGCGCCCCGGCGCTGCGCCGTCGCGCAGATGACGACGCTGCCCGATGGCGGCGTGGTGCTGGGCATCAATCTCAGCGGCGGCAAGAACGCGGCCCGTCTGGTGCGCCTTGGCCCCGGCGGCAATGTCGTGTGGGACAAGGCGATCGACGGCGAGGCCACCATCGCCGACCTGACGCTGCTGCGCAGCGGCGTGGTGGTCGTGGCCGGCACCAGCGACGATCCCACGACGCTGGAGACGGGCGCCTGGCTGCGGGCCTTTGACGACAGCGGCGCCCAGATCGGCGAGATCCTGCCCGAGACCTCGGGCCAGACCCGCGCCGGCGGCGTGACGCTGGATCAGGATGGCGGCGTCTATTTCGCCTATTCGCCGGTGGACGAATCGATTCCTGCCCAGCCCGTTCCGGTGATCGTGGAGCGGATTCGGGTCGATTGAGGGGGCTTGCAGTTGCGATCTCCTCGCAACTGATGCCGGGGCGTGCCGCTTTGCGGTAAGTCACTGGACGAAAAACCGAAATCCGACCACCGATCCAGCGCCAAACGACGACTTATGCGTCTAGGCGAGCTTTGACTCTTGGGCTATAGCGAGCCGCAAATCGGGCGGTCCGAAGCGGCGTTTCGGGCGGTTCGCGCGGGGGCTAAATGGCCGAATTTCTGAGCGAATATCTGGCGATCATCATCTTTCTGGGGGTGTCGGCCTTTCTGGGGCTGGTGCTGCTGGTTCTGCCTTTCGTGATCGCTCCGGTGAACCCGGATGCCGAGAAGCTTTCGGCCTATGAATGCGGTTTCAACGCGTTCGATGACGCCCGCATGAAATTCGACGTGCGGTTCTATCTGGTCTCGATCCTTTTCATCATCTTCGACCTTGAGGTCGCGTTCCTGTTCCCCTGGGCGATCACGCTGGGCGATACGGGGATGTTCGGCTTCGTTTCGATGATGGTTTTCCTCGGCGTGCTGACCGTCGGGTTCATCTACGAATGGAAGAAGGGCGCGCTCGAATGGGAGTGATCCTGCCTCCGAACGGCTCGCTGGCCCGCGCCGGCGTCGAAGGCGGCCATGTGCCGGACGCCA
Source organism: Pseudomonadota bacterium (assembly GCA_029778105.1). Lineage (GTDB taxonomy): Bacteria > Pseudomonadota > Alphaproteobacteria > Micropepsales > Micropepsaceae > JADZAI01. Next base: position 4,176 of record JAKOQZ010000061.1, read on the forward strand.
ACGATTTGATGTTCGACGCCCTGCAGGGCGAGATGAAGGACAAGGGCTTCGTCACCGCCAGCCTCGAAGAACTGGTCGCCTGGGCGCGCACCGGCTCGCTGATGTGGATGACCTTCGGCCTGGCGTGCTGCGCCGTCGAGATGATGCAGGCCTCGATGCCGCGCTATGACATGGAGCGCTTCGGCGCCGCGCCCCGCGCTTCGCCGCGCCAGAGCGACGTGATGATCGTCGCCGGCACGCTGACCAACAAGATGGCCCCCGCGCTGCGCAAGGTCTACGACCAGATGCCGGACCCGCGTTACGTCATCTCGATGGGCAGCTGCGCCAATGGCGGCGGCTACTATCACTATTCCTACGCCGTCGTGCGCGGCTGCGACCGGGTCGTGCCGGTCGACATTTACGTGCCCGGCTGCCCTCCGACCGCTGAAGCGCTGATCTACGGCATTCTGCAATTGCAGAAGAAGATCCGCCGCGTCGGCACGTTCCAGCGGTGAGCGCCATGAACGCGGACGCCCTCGCAGCCCTCGCCTCGGAGATCGCCGCCGCCGTGCCCGGCGCAGCGCAGACCCTCGCCTTCGGCGAGATCACGCTGCAGGTCGCGCCCGCCGAGATCGTCGCCACGCTCACCGCGTTGCGCGATCATCCCGTGCTGCGCTTCACGACGCTGATCGACATCTGCGGCGCCGACTATCCCGAACGCGCCCAGCGTTTCGACGTGGTCTACCATCTGCTCTCGATGCGCCGGAACGCCCGCGTCCGCGTCAAGCTGCAAACCGGCGAGATGCAGCCCGTGCCCACCACGATCGGCGTCTATCCGGCGTCGAACTGGTTCGAGCGCGAAGCCTTCGACATGTACGGCATCCTGTTCTCGGATCATCCCGACCTGCGCCGGATGCTCACCGATTACGGCTTCTCGGGCCATCCGCTGCGCAAGGATTTCCCGCTCACCGGCTATGTCGAGGTGCGCTACGACGACGAGCAGAAGCGCGTCGTCTACGAGCCTGTGAAGCTGCAGCAGGAATTCCGTTCGTTCGATTACCTCAGCCCGTGGGAAGGCGCGCGCGCGGCGCGTCCGTTGCCCGGCGACGAGAAGGCGAAAACGCCATGAGCGCCGCCCCCGCCTCCGACATGGACGATCGCAAGTTCACGATCAATTTCGGCCCCCAGCATCCCGCCGCGCACGGCGTGCTGCGTCTGGTGCTGGAGCTGGACGGCGAAGTGGTCGAGCGCGTCGATCCCCATATCGGCCTGCTGCATCGCGGCACCGAGAAGCTGATCGAGTACAAGACCTATCTGCAGGCCGTGCCTTACTTCGACCGCCTCGACTACGTGGCGCCGATGAACCAGGAGCACGCCTATGCGCTGGCCGTCGAGCGTCTGCTCGGCATCGCCGTGCCGCGCCGGGGACAGCTCATCCGCGTGCTCTACAGCGAGATCGGCCGTCTGCTGTCGCATCTGCTGAACGTCACGACGCAGGCCCTGGACGTCGGCGCGCTCACCCCGCCGCTGTGGGGCTTCGAGCCGCGCGAAGATCTGATGATCTTCTATGAGCGCGCGTCGGGCAGCCGCATGCATGCCGCCTATGTGCGCCCCGGCGGCGTCCATCAGGACCTGCCGCAGAAGCTCGTCGACGACATCTACAAGTGGACCGAGAGCTTCCCCAAGAAGATCGACGACATCGAGAGCCTCGTCACCGAGAACCGCATCTTCAAGCAGCGCAACGTCGATATCGGCGTGGTGACCGAGCAGGAGGCGCTCGACTGGGGCTTCTCCGGCGTGATGGTGCGCGGCTCGGGCCTCGCCTGGGATCTGCGCCGCGCGCAGCCCTATGAGTGCTACGACGAACTCGACTTCAAGATTCCCGTCGGCAAGAACGGCGACTGCTACGACCGCTATCTCTGCCGCATCGAAGAGATGCGCGAGAGCGTGAAGATCATGCGCCAATGCATTGAAAAGATGGAGGCCGGCCCGGTCTCCAGCGACGACGGCAAGATCGTGCCGCCCAAGCGGGCTGAGATGAAGCAGACGATGGAAGCGCTCATCCATCACTTCAAGCTCTACACCGAAGGCTACAAGGTGCCGGCCGGCGAAGTGTACGCCGCCGTCGAGGCGCCCAAGGGCGAGTTCGGCGTCTATCTGGTGTCCGACGGCACCAACAAGCCCTATCGCTGCAAGATCCGCGCGCCGGGCTTCGCCCACCTTCAGGCGATGGACCATATGTGCAAGGGCCACATGCTGGCCGACGTCAGCGCGATCCTCGGCTCGCTCGACATCGTTTTCGGTGAGGTGGACCGGTGAGCGCTTCCGTTCTCAACGTCGCCGGCGGGGCAGGGGCCATGCAGGCCGTAGCGAACAGCCCGGTCGCCATCGCCCAGGGCCAGCTCGACGCCTATAACGCGCAGGATCTCGAAGCCTTCCTGTCGTTCTACGCCGACGACATCATCGTCGCCGATCTGAACGGCGCGATCACGAATAACGGCATCGCCGCCCTGCGCGAGCGTTACGCCGCCATGTTCGCCAAGTTCCCTGAGAACAAGGCGCTGCTGGTCAACCGCATCGCCAACGGCAACACCGTCATCGACCATGAAGACGTGATCCGTTCGCCCGGCGGCGAGCGCTTCTTCGCCATCGCCATCTACACCATCGCCGGCGGCAAGATCGCCCGCGTCGATTTCGCGAGGTAGCCATGGCGAACCGTCGCCTCGCCACGCAGCAGCCCGCCAGCTTCGCTTTCACGGCGGACAATCTGGCGTGGATCGAAAAGCTGATCGCCCGCTATCCCGAAGGCCGTCAGGCCTCGGCAGTCATCCCGATGCTGTGGCGCGCCCAGGAACAGGAAGGCTGGATCAGCGAAGCCTGCATCCGCTGGATCGCCGACCGCGTGGGCCTTGCCTATGTCCGCGTCTACGAGATCGTGACCTTCTACACGATGTTCCACCTCGCCCCCGTCGGCCGCACCCATGTGCAGGTCTGCGGCACGACGCCGTGCATGCTGCGCGGCGCGGGCGATCTGATCGACGTGTGCAAGTCGCGCATCGCCAAACAGCAGAAGAAGGTCACCGAAGACGGCCAGTTCTCGTGGGAAGAGGTGGAATGCCTCGGGGCCTGCGTGAACGCACCGCTGGTTCAGATCTTCTCCGACACCTACGAAGACCTGACGCCCGAGAGCTTCAACAAGCTGCTCGACGCCTTCGCCCGCGGCGAAAGCCCCAAGCCCGGCCCGCAAATCGACCGCAGCTTCTCCGCCCCCGAAGGCGGCCCGCTGACGCTCACCGAGGTGAAAGACTGACATGCTGGCCGACAAGGACCGCATCTTCACCAATCTCTACGGCCTGCACGACCCGGGCCTCGCCGGCGCGCGCAAGCGCGGCGACTGGGACGGCACCAAGGCCATCCTTGAACTCGGCCGCGACGGCATCGTCGATATCATGAAGAAGTCGGGCCTGCGCGGACGCGGCGGCGCCGGCTTCCCCACCGGCATGAAATGGTCGTTCATGCCCAAGGCCTCCGATGGCCGCCCGGCCTATCTCGTCGTCAATGCCGACGAGTCCGAGCCCGGCACGTGCAAGGACCGCGACATCCTGCGCCACGATCCGCACAAGCTGATCGAAGGCTGCCTGATCGCCAGCTTCGCGATGGGCGCGCAGGCGGCTTACATCTATGTCCGCGGCGAGTTCATCCGCGAGCGCGAGGCGCTGCAGCGCGCGGTGGATGAGGCGTATGACGCGGGCCTCATCGGCAAGAACAACATCCACGGCTATCCCTTTGATTGCTATGTGCATCACGGGGCGGGCGCTTACATCTGCGGCGAGGAAACGGCGCTGCTGGAGAGCCTGGAAGGCAAGAAGGGCATGCCGCGCCTCAAGCCGCCATTCCCCGCGAATGTCGGCCTCTATGGCTGCCCCACCACGGTCAACAACGTGGAATCGATCGCCGTCGCGCCCACCATCCTGCGCCGTGGCGCGGAATGGTTCGCCGGCATCGGACGCCCCAACAACACCGGCACCAAGGTCTTCTGCATCTCCGGCCACGTGAACAAGCCGTGCAATGTGGAAGAGGAGATGGGCATTCCGCTCAAGGAGCTCATCGAGAAGCATTGCGGCGGCGTGCGCGGCGGCTGGGACAACCTGCTGGCCGTCATTCCCGGCGGCTCGTCCGTGCCGCTGCTGACCAAAGAGGTCTGCGATACGGTGCTGATGGATTTCGACAGCCTCAAGGCCGCCGGTTCGGGTCTCGGCACGGCCGGCGTCATCGTGATGGACAAGTCGACCGACGTGGTCGCCGCCATCCGCCGCCTGTCGTATTTCTACAAGCACGAGAGCTGCGGCCAGTGCACGCCCTGCCGCGAAGGCACGGGCTGGATGTGGCGCATGATGCAGCGCATGGAGACGGGCGAGGCGACCCTCGCCGAAATCGACACGCTGCAGGACGTGACCAAACAGGTCGAAGGCCACACGATCTGCGCGCTCGGCGATGCCGCCGCGTGGCCGGTTCAGGGCCTCATCAAGAATTTCCGCCCCGAGATGGAGCGCCGCATCCTTGCGCGCGAAGCCTCGCTGCGTCAGGCGGCGGAGTAGAGCCATGACCAAGATCATCGTCGATGGCGTCGAAGTCGATGTGCCGGGCGACTACTCGCTGCTTCAGGCGGCCGAGGCCGCCGGCGCCGAGATTCCGCGCTTCTGTTTCCACGAACGTCTGTCGATCGCCGGCAATTGCCGCATGTGCCTGGTGGAAGTGAAGGGCGCGCCCAAGCCCGTCGCCTCCTGCGCCCAGCAGGTGCGCGATCAGCGCCCCGGCCCCAATGGCGAGCCCGCCGTCGTCATCACCAACTCCGCGGTCGTCAAGAAGGCGCGCGAAGGCGTGATGGAGTTCCTGCTCCTCAACCATCCGCTCGACTGCCCGATCTGCGATCAGGGCGGCGAGTGCGACCTGCAGGATCAGGCGATGGGCTATGGCATCGACGAGGCCCGCACGCGCGAGTTCCGCCGCGCCGTGACCGACAAGAATATGGGTCCGCTGGTGAAAACCGTGATGACCCGCTGCATCCAGTGCACGCGCTGCGTCCGTTTCGCCGCTGAAGTGGCCGGCGTCGACGAGATCGGCGGCATCGGCCGCGGCGAGGACATGGAGATCACGACCTATCTGGAGAAGTCGCTGACCAGCGAGCTCTCGGCCAACATCATCGATCTCTGCCCGGTCGGCGCGCTTACCTCCAAGCCCTATGCCTTCGTCGCGCGCCCGTGGGAGCTGCGCAAAACCGAATCCATCGACGCCATGGACGCCGTCGGCTCCAACATCCGCGTCGATGCGCGGGGCGCCGAAGTGCTGCGCGTGCTGCCGCGCGTGAACGACGACGTGAACGAGGAGTGGATCTCCGACAAGACGCGCTTCGTCGTCGACGGCCTCGGCCGCCAGCGGCTCGACAAGCCGTATATCCGCCAGAACGGCAAGCTCAGGCCCGCCACCTGGGACGAGGCGCTCGCCGCCGTCGCGCTGCGGCTGAAGAATACGGCCAGCGACAAGATCGCCGCCATCGCGGGCGATCTCGTCAGCGCCGAGCCGGTGAAGGCGCTGAAGGATCTGATGGCCTCGCTCGGCGTCGCCAATATCGATTGCCGCCAGGATGGCGCGAAGCTGGGCGGCGCGCGCGCCTCCTATCTCTTCAACACCACGATCTCGGGCATCGAAGACGCCGACGCGATCCTGCTGGTCGGCACCAATCCGCGCTGGGAGGCGCCGCTGGTCAACTCGCGCATCCGCAAGGCGTGGCTGCGTCATCCGTTGAAAATCGCGCGCATCGGCGCCCCGGTCGATCTCACCTATGACGTCACCGAACTCGGCGAAGACTTTGGCGCGCTTGCCAAAATCGCGGCGGGCGAAGGCGATGCCTTCAAGGCGCTGAAAGACGCCAAGCACCCGATGCTGATCGTCGGGCAGGGCGCGCTGTCGCGCCCCGATGGCGCCGCCATCCTCAATGCCTGCGCCAGGATCGCCGCCGCCACCGGCATGATCGGTCCGGCGGGCGAGGGCGGCTGGAACGGCTTCAACGTGCTCCACACCGCCGCGGCCCGCGTCGGCGCGCTCGATATCGGCTTCCTGCCGGGCGAGGGCGGCCGCGATGTCGCCGGCATTCTGGACGGCGCGTCCAGGGGCGAGATCGAGACCGTCTGGCTGCTCGGCGCCGACGAGATCGACATGGCCAAGCTGGGCGGCGCGTTCGTGATCTATCAGGGCAGCCACGGCGACGCCGGCGCGCACCGCGCCGACGTGATCCTGCCGGGTGCGGCCTACACCGAAGAGCCCGGGCTCTTCGTCAACACCGAGGGCCGCGTCCAGGCCGCCAACCGCGCGGTCTATCCGCCCGGCGAGGCGCGCGAGAACTGGAAGATCGTCCGCGCCGTCTCGGGCGCGCTGGGCAAGCCGCTGCCCTACGACGACATCGCCGCGCTGCGGACGAAGCTGGCGGCCGACGTGCCGAGCTTCGCGACGCTCGACGTTCCGGCCGGCTCGACCGGCGGCGACGCCGCGACCTGGGAGGCGGTGGGCAAGGCGGGCGAGATATCGTCCGCGCCGCTGATTTACCCGATCACCGACTTCTATCTCACCAACCCGATCGCGCGCGCGAGCCGGACGATGGCGGAATGCAGCCGCCTGTTCGTCGCCGCGCCGGCTGTCCAGGCGGCGGAGTAGGGCGATGCTTCTCTACGACACCCTCAAGGACTGGCTGGGCAATGAGTGGGCGTGGCTGATCAGCCAGGCCGTCAGCATCCTGCTGCTCATCGTCGTGCTGCTGGTGATGATCGCCTATATCCTGCTGGCCGACCGCAAGATCTGGGCGGCGGTTCAGCTGCGCCGCGGCCCCAACGTGGTGGGCGCGTTCGGCCTGCTGCAATCCTTCGCCGACCTCTTCAAGTTCGCGCTGAAAGAGGCCGTCATTCCGGCCGGCGCGAACAAGGTCGTGTTCCTGCTCGCCCCGATGATCACGGTGACGCTGGCGCTGGGCGCCTGGGCCGTGGTGCCGATGGCCGACGGCTGGGTGATCGCCGACATCAATGTCGGCATTCTCTACATCTTCGCGGTGTCGTCGCTGGGCGTCTACGGCATCATCATGGGCGGCTGGGCCTCCAATTCCAAATACCCCTTCCTCGGCGCGCTGCGTTCGGCGGCGCAGATGGTGTCGTACGAAGTCTCCATCGGCTTCGTGCTGATCACCGTGCTGCTGTGGGCCGGGTCGCTGAACCTCAGCGAGATCGTGCACCAGCAGGCGCTCCACGGCTGGAACGTGTTCTCGATCCTGTTCCCGATGTTTATCATCTTCTTCATCTCGGCGCTGGCCGAGACGAACCGCCCGCCCTTCGACCTGCCCGAAGCGGAGTCGGAGCTCGTGGCCGGCTATCAGGTGGAATACTCGTCCACGCCCTATCTGCTCTTCATGCTGGGCGAATACGTCAACATCGTCCTGATGTGCGCGATGACGACGATCCTGTTCCTCGGCGGCTGGCTGCCGCCGCTGAACATCGAGATCTTCAACGCCGTGCCGGGCATCGTCTGGTTCGTGATCAAGGTCTGGATCGTCTTCTTCATGTTCGCGATGGTGAAGGCGATCGTGCCGCGCTACCGCTACGACCAGCTCATGCGCCTCGGCTGGAAGGTGTTCCTGCCGATCTCGCTGCTGTGGGTCGTGCTGGTCGCCGGCTACCTGGTTTCGACCGGCAATTTCCCTGTGGTGGGAGCTTCCTGATGGCCTGGCTCGACCGCTCCGCGCGCGCGATCTTCCTCACCGATTTCATCGGCGGCTTCGTGGTGGGCATGAAGTATTTCTTCAAGCCCAAGGCGACCATCAACTATCCCTTCGAGAAGGGCCCCCTGTCGCCCCGCTTCCGCGGCGAGCACGCGCTGCGCCGTTACGCCAATGGCGAGGAACGCTGCATCGCCTGCAAGCTGTGCGAGGCGATCTGCCCGGCCCAGGCCATCACCATCGAGGCCGAACCGCGTGACGACGGCTCGCGCCGCACCACGCGCTACGACATCGACATGCTGAAATGCATCTATTGCGGCTTCTGCCAGGAAGCCTGCCCCGTCGACGCCATCGTCGAAGGCCCGAACTTCGAGTTCGCGGCCGAAACGCGCGAGGAGCTGATGTACGACAAGGACAAGCTGCTCGCGAACGGCGACCGCTGGGAACGCGAAATCGCCCGCAACCTCGAACTCGACGCGCCGTACCGCTGATGCTGATCCTGGTCGCCTTCTACCTGTTCGCCGCGATCACGATCGCCTCCGCCGTCATGGTGGTGGCGGCGCGCAATCCGGTGCACTCCGTCCTCTTCCTCATCCTCGCCTTCTTCTCGGCGGCGGGCCTGTTCATGCTGGCGGGGGCAGAGTTCATCGCGATGATCCTCGTCATCGTCTATGTCGGCGCCGTCGCGGTGCTGTTCCTCTTCGTCGTGATGATGCTCGACATCGACATCGCCGAGCTGCGCCAGGGCGTGCTGGAATATGTGCCGCTGGGCGGGCTGATCGGCGTGATCATGCTGATCGAGCTCGGCATGGTGCTGGGCGTCTGGGCCTTCGCGCCCGAGGCGGCCTCTGCGATCGCGTCCCCCGCGGCGGCCGGCGTGCAGAACACGGTCGCGCTCGGCCGGGTCATCTATTCGGACTACATCTACGTCTTCCAGGCCTGCGGCCTCGTGCTGCTCGTCGCGATGATCGGGGCCATCGTCCTGACGCTGCGCGAGCGTCCGGGCGTGCGCCGCCAGTCGATCGCCAAACAGGTCGCGCGCCGCCGCGCCGACGGCGTGGAGCTGAAAGACGTCAAGCCGGGGCAGGGCCTATGACCATCGGCATCACCCACTATCTCGTCGTCGCCGCGATCCTGTTCACGATCGGGGTGCTCGGCATCTTTGTGAACCGCAAGAACATCATCGTCATCCTGATGTCGATCGAGCTCATGCTTCTGGCGGTGAACATCAACCTCGTGGCGTTCTCGACGAGCCTGGGCGATCTGGCCGGGCAGGTCTTCGCCCTGGTCATTCTCACCGTGGCGGCGGCCGAGGCCGCCATCGGTCTCGCCATTCTCGTCGTCTTCTTCCGCAACCGCGGCTCCATCGCGGTGGAAGACGTCAACGTGATGAAGGGCTGACAGGATCATGCTTTCAGCCATCGTCTTCCTGCCGCTGCTGGGCGCCATCGTCGCGGGCTTTTTCGGCCGCCTCATCGGCGCCCGCATGGCCGAGATCGTCACCACCGCGCTTCTGGGCGCGGCGGCGGCCCTGTCGTGGGTCGCCTTCATCCAGATCGGCCTCGATCACGGCGAGCCGCAGACCGTCCAGGTGCTCGACTGGATCGTGTCGGGCGCCTTCAAGACGGGCTGGACGCTGCGCTTCGACACGCTGACCGTCGTCATGCTGGTCGTGGTGAACACCGTTTCCTCGCTCGTTCACCTCTATTCCATCGGCTACATGGCCGAAGATCCGCACCGTCAGCGCTTCTTCGCCTATCTCTCGCTCTTCACCTTCGCGATGCTGATGCTGGTGACGGCGGATAACTTCCTCCAGCTCTTCTTCGGCTGGGAAGGGGTGGGGCTCGCGTCGTATCTGCTGATCGGCTTCTGGTATCAGAAGCCCTCGGCCAACGCCGCCGCGATGAAGGCGTTCGTGGTCAACCGCGTCGGCGATTTCGGCTTCGCGCTGGGCATCGTCGGCATCTTCGCCGTGTTCGGCACGATCTCGTTCGACGAGGTCTTCGCCGCCAGCCCCGATATGGCCGGCCGCACCTTCGAGTTCGCGGGCGCCCAGTTCGACGTCATGACGACGCTGACCTTCCTTCTGTTCATCGGTGCGATGGGCAAGTCGGCGCAGTTCCTGCTGCACACCTGGCTGCCCGACGCCATGGAGGGCCCGACCCCCGTGTCGGCGCTGATCCACGCCGCCACCATGGTGACCGCCGGCGTCTTCCTCGTCTGCCGCTGCTCGCCGATGTTCGAATACGCGCCCGATACGCTGGCCTTCGTCACCGTCATCGGCGCGATCACGGCCTTCTTCGCCGCCTCGGTCGGCCTCTTCCAGAACGACATCAAGCGGGTCATCGCCTATTCGACCTGCTCGCAGCTCGGCTACATGTTCTTCGCGGCGGGCGTCTCGGCCTATCAGGCCGCGATGTTCCACCTCTTCACCCACGCCTTCTTCAAGGCCCTGCTGTTCCTGGGCGCCGGCTCGGTCATCCACGCGATGCACCACGAACAGGACATGCGGAAGATGGGCGGCATCTACAAGCTGATCCCCTTCACCTATGCGATGATGACCATCGGCACGATCGCGCTGATCGGCTTCGGCATTCCCGGCATCGGCGGCTTCGCGGGCTTCTATTCCAAGGACGCGATCCTGGAATCGGCCTTCGCGGCGGGCACGGGCGTCGGCAGCTTCGCCTTCGTCGCCGGCATCGCGGCCGCGCTGATGACGTCGTTCTACTCGTGGCGTCTCGCCTTCATGACCTTCCACGGCGCGCCCAAGTGGAAGCATGACGAGCATGCGCATGCCCACGGCCACGACGATCACGCCCATGCGCATGACGACCACGCGCACGACGATCACGGCCACCACGGCGCGCACACGCCGCATGAATCGCCGCTGGTGATGACCATCCCGCTGGCCATTCTGGCGGTCGGCGCCATCGCGGCGGGCTTCCTGTTCTATCCCTACTTCATCGGCGACGGCGAAGAGGCATTCTGGCGCGAGGCGATCCTGGTCCTTCCCAACCATCACGCCCTCCATGCGCGTCACGACGTGCCGGAATGGGTGCTCTGGGCGCCGCTCACCGTCACGGTCATCGGCTTTCTTATCGCCGCCTACTACTTCCTGTGGAGGCCGCAGCGCGCGGCGGAGATCGCCTCGCACGAGGGGCTTCTCTACAATTTCCTCAAGAACAAGTGGTACTTCGACGAGATCTACGACTTCCTCTTCGTGCGACCGGCCATGTGGATCGGCCGCAAGCTGTGGAAGCTGGGCGACGGCTGGCTGATCGACGGCTTCGGGCCTGACGGCGTCGCCTCTCGCGTCAAGGACATCGCCGGCCGGGCAGGGCGTCTGCAATCCGGCTACATCTTCCACTATGCCTTCGCCATGCTGATCGGTGTCGCCGCCTTGCTCACCTGGCTGATGTTCTGGGGTGCGCCCAAATGAGCGGCTGGCCCTTGCTCTCCATCGTCACCTTCCTGCCGCTGGTCGGCGCGCTGTTCATTTTCCTGCTCGGACGGGCGGAAGGCGAGGCGGGCGACCGCAATGCGCGCTGGGTCGCGCTGTGGACGACGCTCGTCACCTTCGTCTTCGCGGTGCTGGTTCTCCTCCAGTTCGATCCCGCCAATGCCGACTTCCAGATGGTGGAAGAGCTGCCCTGGCTCGGCGGCGGCATCTCCTACAAGATGGGCGTCGACGGCATTTCGGTGCTCTTCGTCGTCCTCACGGCGTTCCTCATGCCGGCCGCGATCCTGTGCTCATGGACGTCCATCGAGACGCGCGTGAAGCACTACATGATCGCGTTCCTGGTGCTGGAGACGCTGATGATCGGCGTCTTCTGCGCGCTCGATCTCGTCGTCTTCTATGTCTTCTTCGAGGGCGGCCTGATCCCGATGTTCATCATCATCGGCGTCTGGGGCGGCAAGCGGCGGGTCTACGCGACCTACAAGTTCTTCCTCTACACGCTGCTCGGCTCGGTGCTGATGCTGATCGCGCTCCTCTATATGTGGGGCGCGGCGGGCACGACCGACATCGTCAAGCTGATGGCGTATGATTTCGCGCCCGAAGCGCAGACCTGGCTCTGGCTCGCCTTCTTCGCCTCGTTCGCGGTCAAGATGCCGATGTGGCCGGTCCACACCTGGCTGCCCGACGCCCACGTCGAGGCGCCGACTGCGGGCTCGGTCATTCTGGCGGGCATCCTCCTGAAGATGGGCGGTTACGGCTTCCTGCGCTTCTCGCTGCCGATGTTCCCCGAGGCGTCGGAGATGTTCGCGCCGCTGGTCTTCGCGCTTTCCATCGTCGCCATCGTCTACACCTCGCTGGTCGCGCTGGCGCAGGAGGACATCAAGAAGCTCATCGCCTATTCGTCGGTCGCCCATATGGGCTTCGTGACCATGGGCATCTTCACGCTCAACCGTCAGGGCATCGACGGCGCGATCTTCCAGATGGTCAGCCACGGCTTCGTCTCCGGCGCGCTGTTCCTCTCCGTGGGCGTCATCTACGACCGGATGCACACGCGCGAGATCGCGGCCTATGGCGGCCTGGTCAACCGCATGCCGCTCTATGCCTTCGCCTTCCTCGTCTTCACGATGGCGAATGTCGGCCTGCCGGGCACGTCGGGCTTCGTGGGCGAATTCCTCACGATGGCGGGCGCGTTCCAGGCGAACACCTGGGTCGCCATCGGCGCCGCCACGGGCGTCATCCTGTCGGCCGCCTATGCGCTCTATCTCTACCGCCGCGTCGTCTTCGGCGCGCTGGTGAAGCCCGAGCTCAAGGACATCCAGGATCTCAACCTGCGCGAGATCGTCACCATCGCGCCGCTGATCGTCGCCACCGTCTTCTTCGGCGTCTATCCCAAGCCGATCCTCGACATCTCCGGCCCGGCGGTTCAGCACATGATCGACGCCATCGATCCGCCGGTCACCGTTTCGCCGGTGCCGGTCTCCGAGAAAACCGCCGCCCCCGCAGGCGAGCACGAGCCGGCGGCGGAAGGCCATGACGCCCCGGCTGAGGGTACCCACTGATGGATACGCTGCACGCAGATCTGATGCTGGCGCTGCCGGAGCTTGCTCTGGCCGTCGGCGGCATGGCGCTTCTGATGATCGGCGCGTTCTTCAAGTCGATCCGCCCTTCGGTCGTGAACGTGCTGGCGCTGGGGCTTTTCGCCGTCATCGCCTTCCTCGTCTGGCGTCAGCCGGCGGGCGTGCAGGCCAGCGCCTTCAACGCCGCCTATGTCGTCAACGACTTCACCCGCTTCGCCAAGCTGGTGATCCTGCTGGGCGCGGGACTCTCGATCGTCCTCGCCACCCGCTTCTTCGACCGCGAGCGCATCGCCCGTTTCGAGTTCGCCGCGCTCATGGCCTTCGCGACGCTCGGCATGCTGATGATGGTGTCGGCGGGCGGGCTCATCTCGCTCTATGTCGGGCTCGAGCTTCAGTCGCTCTCGCTCTACGTGCTGGCCGCCTTCAACCGCGACAACGTCAAGGCGACCGAGGCGGGCCTCAAATATTTCGTTCTCGGGGCGCTCTCGTCCTGCATGCTGCTTTATGGCGCCAGCCTGGTTTATGGCTTCTCTGGCACGGTGGAATTCTCCGGCATCGCGGCGGCCATCGGCGGCGAGCGCAATCTCGGCCCGATCATCGGCATCGTCTTCGTGCTGGCGGGGCTCTCGTTCAAGATCTCGGCCGTGCCGTTCCACATGTGGACGCCCGACGTCTATGAGGGCGCGCCCACCCCGGTCACCGCCTTCTTCGCCGGCGCGCCGAAAATGGCCGCCATGGCGCTGCTGCTGCGCGTCCTGTTCGACGCGTTCCCCAATGCGGTGGCCGACTGGCGTCAGATCGTCACCTTCATCTCGATCGCCTCCATGGCGCTCGGCGCGTTCGCGGCCATCGGCCAGACCAACATCAAGCGCCTCATGGCCTATTCGTCGATCGGCAATGTCGGCTATGCGCTGGTCGGCGTCGCGGCCGGCACGGAGCAGGGGGTCGCCTCGGTCCTCATCTTCATGGCGATCTATGTCGTCATGACGGTCGGCGTCTTCGTCTGCATCCTCGCCATGCGCCGTGCGGGCGGCCAGGCCGAGAAGATCGAGGATCTCTCGGGCCTGATGGCGACGCGGCCATTGCTGGCGCTCGCCTTCATCCTGCTGCTGTTCTCCTATGTCGGCCTGCCGCCGCTGCCGGGCTTCTTCGGCAAGTTCTATGTCTTCGGGGCGGCGGTGGAGCAGGGGCTGTGGCCGCTGGCGGTCATCGGCGTGCTCACCAGCGTCGTGGCGGCGTATTATTACGTCCGCCTTGTGATGGTGATGATCAACGGCCAGCCGGGCGAACCGTTCGAAAAGACGATGGGCGGCGAACTGCGCATCGTCCTCGTCGGCACCATGGCCTTCAGCCTCGCGATGCTGCTCGTGCCGGGCGTTCTGGTCGACTGGGCGGGCACGGCGGCGGCCGCGCTGGTGAAATGACCCCGGAACCGTGGCCGGGGCATTTCCGCCTCGACACGTTCGACGAGATCGACTCCACCCATTCCGAGGCCCGCCGCCGCGCCATGGCGGGCGATCCGGGCAATGTCTGGATCGTCGCCCGACGCCAGACGGCCGGGCACGGACGTCGGGGCCGGGCCTGGGTCTCGCCCGTCGGCAATCTGATGGCCAATGTCCTCATCCGGCCCGATATCGAGATCGCCAGCGCGCCGCAGGTCTCCTTCGTGGCCGCGCTGGCCGTTTCCGATCTGCTCGACCGCTGCGCCCCGGGCCATTGCACGCTGAAATGGCCGAACGACCCGCTGCTCGACGGGCGCAAGGCCGCCGGCGTCCTGCCGGACTCGGCGGGCCGCTCCGATGGACGGCTCGACTGGCTGACGGTCGGGTTCGGCGTGAACCTCGCCTCCAGCCCCGACGATGCCCCCTATCCGACGCACTCGGTCGCCGCCGTCACCGGCACCGCGCCCGATCCCGATATCGCGCTCACCGTGCTCGCCAACGCCTGGGAGCGCCGCTTCGCCCAATGGCGCGAGGGCGGGTTCCCCGCCATCCGGGCCGCCTGGCTGGCCCGGGCGCACGGCATCGGCAAGCCGGTGATGGTGCAGCTCGCGGACGAGACCTTCGTGGCCCGGTTCGAAGGGCTGGATGAAACCGGCGCGCTTGTCGGCCGCCTGGCGGATGGCCGCATCCGTCACGTGTCGGCCGGCGATGTCTTTCCGGTTCGCCCGGGGCAGGATAATAGTCCTTGACCGGGGCGGGGCTCGCCTCAAGATGGGGCGGCCGCCAGCCGGCTGGCGGCGGGGGCGGGCGAAAGAGGTGGCTTCAGCGACAAACGAATACGAAATTCGACGTTCAATTCGAAAACCGGGCGCACCGGAGCGTGCTTTAGCGACAAACGAATAAGTTCCCGCTCGCCTTTCCGTTAACGTCAGGCGTTTCGCGTCTGCAAACCGTGGTCTAAAACGCCCCATGCTTCTCGCGATCGACGCCGGCAACACCAACATCGATTTCGCCATCTATGACGGCGACCGCGTCGTCGCGCAGTTCCGCGCCTCGACCAAAGAGGGCCGGACGGCCGACGAATACTATGCCTGGCTCGCCCAGCTCATGGACCTCCAGGGCCTCTCGGCCAAGGAGATCGAGGGCGCGATCATCGCGACTGTGGTGCCTCAGGCGCTGTTCAACCTTCAGCGTCTCTGCCGGAAATACCTCAAGCGCGAGCCGCTGGTCGTCGGCGCCCCCAATGTCGATCTGGGGATCGCGGTGAACACCGATCGCCCCCGCGCCGTGGGCGCCGACCGTCTGGTCAATGCCGTCGCGGCCCATGCCGATCATGGCGGCGATCTCATCATCATCGATTTCGGCACGGCCACCACCTTCGACATCGTTGGCCACGACGGCTCCTATGATGGCGGCATCATCGCGCCGGGCGTGAACCTCTCGATGGAGGCGCTGCATCAGGCGGCCGCCCAGCTGCCGCGCATCGCCATCGAGCGTCCGCAAAGCGTCGTCGGCCGCGACACCATCCCGGCCATGCAGTCCGGGGTGTTCTGGGGCTATATCGCGATGATCGAAGGCCTCGTCGCCCGCATCAAGGCAGAGGTCGGCAGGCCCATGAAAGTGCTGGGCACCGGCGGCCTCGCCAATCTGTTCCGTCATTCCACCACCGCCATCGACGATATCGACGGCAATCTCACGATCCGCGGCCTGCGCTATATCTGGGAGCGCAACGCCGAGGCCGGCTGCGCGCCGGTCGAGGACGACGCCGACCACGCCGAACACCCATGACCGCCAAGTCCCGCGACGAACTCGTCTTCCTGCCGCTCGGCGGGTCGGGCGAGATCGGCATGAACCTCAATCTCTACGGCTTCGGCCCGCCCGAGCGGCGCAAATGGGTGATGGTCGATCTCGGCATCACCTTCGGCGACGAGCTGATCCCCGGCGTCGATGTCGTCATGCCCGACATCCGCTTCATCGCAGAACGCCGGCGCGACCTGCTGGGCATCGTGCTCACCCATGCGCATGAAGATCACATCGGCGCCGTGCCGCATCTCTGGCCGCTTCTGCGCTGCCCGATCTACGCGACGCCCTTCACCGCCCATCTCGTCCGCGCGAAGCTGGACGAGGCCGACATCGACGCCAAGGTCACCGAAATCGCCCTGAACGGCAGCTTCGATCTCGGCCCGTTCAGCATCGAACTGATCACGCTGACGCATTCGATCCCCGAACCGAACGCCGTCGCCATCCGCACGCCGCTCGGCACGGTGCTGAACACGGGCGACTGGAAAATCGATCCCGCCCCGATGCTGGGCGAGGTCACCGACGAGGCGGCTCTCCGGCGGCTCGGCGACGAGGGCGTGCTGGCGATGACCTGCGACAGCACCAATGTCTTCGTGCCCGGCCGCGCCGGCTCCGAAGGCGATGTGCGCACCTCGCTCAGCAAGCTGATCGCGGAACGCAAGGGCCATCGGATCGCCGTCACGGCCTTCGCCTCCAATGTTGCCCGGCTCGAAACCGTGGCTCTGGCGGCGCACGATGCCGGGCGCAGCGTCGCGCTCGTCGGCCGCTCGATGCGCCGCATGGTCGCCGCCGCGCAGGCCACGGGCTATCTCGGGCATCTGCCGCCCTTCGTGAACGAGGAACAGGCCGGCATGCTGCCGCCCGAGAACGCGGTCTATCTGTGCACCGGAAGCCAGGGCGAGCAGGGATCGGCGCTCGCGCGCATCGCCATGGGCGAACACCGCAGCGCGCCGCTCGAAACCGGAGATGCGGTGATCTTCTCCAGCCGGGTCATTCCGGGGAACGAGAAAAAGGTCGGTGCGATGCAGAACCTGCTCGCCGCCAAGGGCATCGAGATCATCACCGACCAGGATCACCTCGTTCACGTCTCCGGCCATCCCTGCCGCGACGAGCTGGCCGACATGTATCGCTGGGTGCGCCCGCGCGTCGCGATCCCGGTGCATGGCGAATTGCGCCACATGATGGAGCACAAGCGCTTTGCGCTGTCTCTGCAGGTGCCCGAGGCCATCGTCGCGCCCAACGGCTCGATCCTGAAGCTGGCGCCGGGCGATGTGGCCATCATCGACGAGGCGCCCGCCGGGCGGGTGCACATGGACGGCAAGGTGCCGGTCGCGGAAGGCGAAGGTCTGGCGCGCGCCCGGCGCAGTCTCGGCTTCGCCGGCTTCGCCGGCGTCACGGTGATCGTCGACAGGAAGGGCAAGCTGGTCACGGCGCCGGCTCTGCAAAGCGATGGCATTCCCGAAACGGTCGTGGCCGCGATGCGCGAGGCGGCCGAGGAATCGGCGAGGGCAGGGCGCATCGATGACGATGAGGAAGCGGCCGAGCGCGTGCGCCGCGCGGTGCGCCGCGAGGCCCAGGTCACCTGGGGCAAGCGCCCCGTCGTGCGTGTCGATATCGTCCGGGTCTAGGGAGAGGGAGCATCCATGAAGGTCGGCGGTTCGATCGTTGTCCTGATCATCGCGTGGTGGATCGCCTTTCAGGCGCTGCTGCCTGTCGGGGTCAAATCCCCGGCCGAGGCCGGGCAGACGCTTAAGGGCGATCCGGGCGCGCCGGTCAAACCCGATCTGTTGCGCAAGGGCCTTTGGGCGGGCGTCATCGCTGTCGCGATCTGGGCGGTGCTGTTTTCGCTGGTCCAGTATTCGGGGCTCAGCTTCGACGATTTCCCCAGTCCCTGAGCGGAAAAAGAAAAAGCGAGGCCGAGGCCTCGCTTGCTCTACATCGGATTGTTAAGGCCACCGATCGTTCGTTCGTCGGCGGCTCTCTCCTCCCTAAACGCAGCCGCGCTGGAAGCGCCGGCCCCTTTTGGCCATTATTGCGTATACGCTGTTCGCCTCCGTGTAAACGAAATTATTGTTCATTGTGCGCCGCAGCATGGCAGTTTTCGTTCGTATGCTTTCCCGGGCGGCGCTTTTGGCGCTTGTGCTTGGCGTAACGCCATCGTCCGGCGCTGCGGAAGCCGTCTATGCGTGGCCCGAAACCGCGGAAAGCTGGTCTCCGTCCGACGAACGGGGCTACGAGGCCTTCATCCAGGCGATAGCTGATTCGGGCTGCACCACGGTCCGCACCTGCCTGGCGGCGCCGGCCAACCCGCTGGCCGCCGGCGATCCGCCCGGGCTCGTCTTCAGCGCCGACTGCGCCGATCTGGTCTACATGCTGCGCGCCTACTACGCGTGGAAGAAGGGCCTGCCCTTCGGTTTCGTGAACATGGTCGAGGCGCGCGAGCCGATGGGCGAGGGCGATCTGCGCGCGACCCTCAAAGGCAATATCCCCGTCAGCCGGTGGGACGTTACGGTCCAGAGCCCCGGCGCCGATATCCGCGGCGTCCTCCAGACCATCCGCGATCAGGTCTCAACGGCGACCTTTCGGGTCGATCCCAGACACGAGCAGCCGCTGGCGCAGGACTTCTACAGCCCTGCCATCACGCGCGAGGCCCTGCGTCCCGGCTCGGCCATCTATAACGGCGACGGCCACGTGGTCATCCTCAGCCGCATCGACGATGCCGGCCGCATCCACTTTCTCGACGCCCACCCCGACATGTCCGTGACACGCGGTGTCTATGCCGGACAGTTTGACCGGGGCGATCCTGCGCTGGGGGCCGGATTTCACGCCTGGCGGCCCTTCGCGGCCCATGATGGCCGGCTCGACCATGCTGCGAACGCGCAGCTCCAAACGTTTTCCATGGAACAATATTTTGGCCCTGACGCCGCACCGGACTGGCGCAAGGCCGACTTCTCAGAGAACGGCCGGAACGCCGACTTTGCGGAATTCACCCGCCGCCGACTGGTCAAGGGCGCGCTGGTCTATGACCTCACCGCAGAGTTCCGGTTCGGGCTGGAGGGGCTGTGCGACGCCTTCAACGAGCGGGCGAGAATGGTTGAGGACGCCGATCAGCAGGGCTTCTGGCGCCAGCCGCGTCCGGGCCGGCTTGAGGGTACAAGCGAGGAGGAGGCTTTCGTCTGGCTTGCCTATTCGACGCCGGGCCGCGACCGACGCCTCCGGCATCAGGCACAGCGCCTCGCGGACGCCCTGGCGCGCCAGATCGCGCTCTACAGGGCGAGAGACCCGCTGGTGGCCTATAAGGGGAAATCGCCCCGCAGGGACCTTCAGCGCGCCTTCGATGAGGTGACGGCCCGCTGTACCGCTGCCTATCTGGGCAGCGACCGCAATCGCGTCGTGCTGACGATGCGCGATATGCTGATCCGCCTGCCGGGCTTGTCGTTCGACCCGTACCACTGCCCCGAGAGGCGCTGGGGCGCGACCGGAGGCGAGCTGGCGCGCTGTGACGAAGACGGCGGCAAAGCCCGTTGGTACGACGCCGAAGGCGCGCTGCGTGGTCTCAAGCCGCCCCGGCTGAACCCGGCCAATCCCACGCTGGACGAACTGATGCTTGCACCGCCCGATCCGTGGCAGGCCCCCGACCTGGAGGCGATTGTCCTGACCGCCCCGGAAAAGCCGCATAAGGGCGGGAAACGCTGATTTGTCAGCCGCTCCCGGCTGACCTAAAAGACCCGCCCCGCGGCAGTGCGCCGCGTCCAACGATTCCCTCCGGAGCTGCCTTCATGCGCGTGTCGCGTTTTTTCATGCCTCTGATGAAGGAGACGCCCGCCGAGGCCCAGATCGTCTCGCATCGCCTGATGTTGCGCGCCGGCATGATCCGCCAGCAGTCGGCGGGCATTTATTCGTGGCTGCCGCTGGGCAAGCGGGTGCTGGCCAAGATCGAGAATATCGTTCGCGAAGAGCAGAACCGCGCCGGCGCCATCGAAGTGCTCATGCCGACGCTCCAGTCGGCCGATCTGTGGCGGGAAAGCGGGCGGTATGACGCCTATGGCGCCGAGATGCTGCGCATCACCGACCGGCATGAGCGCGAAATGCTCTATGGCCCTACCAACGAAGAGATGATCACCGACATCTTCCGCTCGTCGGTGAAGAGCTACCGCCAGCTGCCGCTCAATCTCTACCACATCCAGTGGAAGTTCCGTGACGAGGTGCGTCCGCGCTTCGGCGTGATGCGGGGCCGCGAGTTCCTGATGAAGGACGCGTATTCGTTCGATCTCGATCCCGAGAAAGCGCGCATCGCCTATCGCAAGATGTTCATCGCCTATCTGCGCACCTTCGCGCGTATGGGCCTGAAATCGGTGCCGATGCGCGCCGACACCGGCCCCATCGGCGGCGATCTCAGCCACGAGTTCATCGTTCTCGCCGAAACGGGCGAAAGCCAGGTGTTCTGCCACCGCGATCTCATCGAAATGCCTGTGCCGGGCGCGGATTTCGACTACGAAGGCGATCTGGAAGGCGTCTTCAATCAGCGCACGTCGCTGTATGCGGCCACGGAAGAAATGCACGATGCCGCCGCGTTCGGCGCGCTGCCCGCAGACAAGCAGGTCACCGCCCGCGGCATCGAGGTCGGACATATTTTCTATTTCGGCACGAAATACTCGAAGTCGATGGGCGCCAAAGTCGCCGGGCCCGACGGCACGGACGTGACGGTTGAAATGGGGTCCTATGGCATCGGCGTCTCGCGCCTGATGGGTGCGATCATCGAGGCGAGCCATGACGACGCCGGTATCGTCTGGCCGGAAAGCGTCGCGCCCTTCGACCTCGGGCTTATCAACCTCAAATCCGGCGACAGCGCGACCGACGGCGCCTGCAGCAAGATCTACGCGGCTCTGACGGCCGCCGGGCGCGATGTTCTCTACGACGACACCGACGAACGCGCTGGCACCAAGTTCGCCTCGATGGATCTGATCGGCCTTCCCTGGCAGGTGATCGTCGGGCCCAAGGGTGTGGCGAACGGCGAGGTTGAAGTGAAGAACCGCCGCTCCGGAGAGCGCGAAACGCTGAGCGTCGATGCGGCGATCAAGCGCTTCGCCGAGCGGCCGTCGTTCTGATGGGGACCCGTCCGTTCGCCGCGATCGAGTGGGCGCTTGCCGGCCGCTATCTGCGGGCCCGCAAGAAAGAGCGGACAGTCTCCGTCATCTCGGTCATTTCCTTTCTGGGCATCATGCTGGGCGTGGCGACGCTGATCATCGTCATGTCGGTGATGAACGGGTTCCGGATCGAGCTGCTTTCGAAAATTCTCGGGCTGAACGGTCACATAGTCGTCCAGTCGATCACCGGAACGATGCCCGAGTTCGACGCAGATACGGCCGCAATCCGGGCGCTTCCCGGTGTGACGCGGGCTGTGCCGCTGGTCGATGGTCAGGTCATGGTGCGTGGCCAGGAAGGCAGCGTGACGACGGGCGCTATGGTTCGCGGCATTCGCCGGGCCGATCTGGCGACGTTGACCGTTGTGTCCAACACGCTTTCGCCCGGCGCGCTAGACGGGTTTCAGGGAGGTAATTCGATCATCATCGGATCGCGTCTCGCGGACCAGATGGGGCTGCGCGATCGCAGCGGAGCCCTCATCCCGGGCGCCAGGCTGACATTGATCGGCGCCGATGGGCCTGTGACGGCGGTCGGGCCGACCACGCGGCGCAAGACTTACGACGTCGTCGGGACGTTCACGATCGGCATGTCGGAGTATGATCAGTTGATCATTTTCATGCCGTTCGATCAGGCGCAGCTCTATTTCCGCAAGGAGGGCGATGCGACCGGGATCGAAACCATGGTGGAGGCGCCTGAGCGCGTCGAAGACTGGGTCGGAACCATCCGGCGCGCCGTTCCGGATGCGCGCGTGACGACCTGGCAGACGACGAATGCATCGTTCTTCAACGCCATTCAGGTCGAACGGACGGTGATGTTCCTCATCCTGACCCTGATCATTCTGGTCGCGTCGCTCAATATCATCTCCGGCATGATCATGCTGGTGAAGGACAAGGGGCGCGACATCGCGATCCTTCGCACAATGGGTGCGACACGCGGGACGGTCATGCGCGTGTTTCTCATCGCCGGCGCGTCGATCGGTGTCGTGGGTACTTTGGCCGGTGTCGGCCTCGGGCTGTTGTTCGCCCTGAACGTGGAGAATATCCGCCAGTTCCTTTCGGGGCTTCTTGGCATGCAGCTCTTCGACCCGCTGATCTATTTCCTCAGCCGGTTGCCTGCAGTGGTTCAGGTCAGCGATGTCGTGACGATCGGTGGGCTCGCTCTGGGGCTGTCGTTCCTGGCAACTCTTTATCCGGCCTGGCGGGCAGCCCGTCTCGATCCGGTCGAGGCGCTTCGTTATGAGTAGCGCTCCCGTCGTTCTTGAACTGCGCAATCTTGTCCGCTCGTTCCCACAGGCGAGCGGGACGCTGGATGTTTTCAAGGGCGCCAGCGCGACGATCAACCGGGGCGAGATCGTCACGCTTGTCGGGCCATCCGGGGCCGGCAAATCGTCGCTGCTACACATCGCCGGCCTGCTGGAACGGCCGACCTCCGGTGAGGTCGTGATCGCGGGAGAGCCGGCATCGGGGCTGCCGGAGCGCGAAAGGACGCGCCTGCGCCGGGAAGCGCTGGGGTTCGTTTATCAGTTTCACCATCTGCTGCCCGAGTTTTCGGCGCTTGAGAACGTTATGATGCCGCTGCGCATCGCCGGCGTCGCCAAGGCGGAGGCGGCGCGCGAAGCGAAACGCCTTCTCGATCTCGTCGGCCTGACGCCACGTCTCGACCATCGCCCGGCCCAGTTGTCCGGCGGCGAACAGCAGCGGGTCGCCATCGCGCGCGCGCTGGCGAACAAGCCCAAGCTGCTGTTGGCGGACGAGCCGACCGGCAATCTTGATCCCAAGACCGCCGATCTGGTGTTCGAGGTGTTGCTGGGAATAGTGCGCGCCGAGGGACTGGCCGCGCTGATCGCCACGCATAACCACAAGCTCATCAACTACACGGATCGGACCTTGTTGATGCATGAAGGCAAGCTGGTCGACGGCGGCAAGCTCAAGGTTTGACCGGCCGCCGCCGCCGTCGGCCCTGCAAAAAACTGTGGAAGGCGTAGGAGCGGCGTTCACATCCGGCGTCCGAACGCCCACATTGGGCCGTTGGAAATCGAGTCTCCATGGCCCCCTTCGTCCACCTCCGTGTCCATTCCGCCTATTCGCTTCTTGAGGGGGCGATCAAGGTCAAGGAGCTGGCTGACTTGTGCGCCCGAAACGGGCAGCCGGCCGTCGCCGTTACGGATACTGACAATCTGTTCGGCGCGATCGAAATCGCCGACACGCTGGCGGGGCGGGGCATCCAGCCGATCATGGGCGCGACGTTGAGCATCGAGGCGGGGCGCGACCGTGATCGCGAGCGCCAGAGGCCGTCGCTGGTGCAGGCCCGTCCGCAGATCGCATTGCTGGCGCAGAATGAGACGGGCTGGCTCAATCTGTCCTGGCTTTCCAGCCGGGCGTTCCTGGACGTCCAGGCCCCCGACACGCCGCACATCACCCTTGAGATGCTGGCGAAGTATGGCGAGGGGCTGATTTGCCTCTCGGGCGGTCCGCGCGGTCCGCTTAACCGTCTGATTGTCGAAGGCCGGCCCGCCGACGCAGAGCTTCTGGCGCAGCGGTTCGCCGAGCTCTTCCCGGGGCGATTCTATGTCGAGCTCCAGCGCCACGATACGCAGCCTGAAATTCTCGCCGAAGGACCTCTGATCGATATTGCCTACAAGCTCGGCTTGCCGCTCGTGGCGACGAATCAGTGCTATTTCGGCGCAGAGAGCATGTATGAGGCGCATGACGCGCTGCTTTGCATCGCGGCCGGCCGTTATATCGCCGAGGAAGATCGCCCCCGGGCCACGCCGGATCACCGCTTCAAGTCGTCCGAGGAGATGTCGGCCCTGTTCGCCGACCTTCCCGAGGCGATCTCCAATACGATCGAAATCGCGCGCCGCTGCGCCTACCGCCCGACCAAACGCAAACCGATCCTGCCGGACTTTCCTGTGCCAGCCGGACACAGCGCTGCGGACGAGTTGCGCGAACTGGCGCATCGGGGGCTCACCCAGCGCCTTGAGACGTTTCCGCTCTATAAGCCACGCGATGAGTACTTCAAGCGTCTGGATTTCGAACTCGGCGTCATCACCCGCATGGGCTTTGAAGGCTACTTTCTGATCGTCTCCGATTTCATGAAGTGGACGCGCAGCCAGGGCATTCCGGTGGGCGTGCGCGGATCCGGCGCGACGTCGATCGTGGCATGGTCGTTGGACATCACCTCCCTGGACCCGCTCCGGTTCAATCTGGTGTTCGAGCGCTTTCTGAATCCTGAACGTATCTCGATGCCGGACTTCGATATCGATTTCTGTCAGGACCGGCGCGGAGAAGTGATCCGCTATGTTCAAGGAAAGTACGGCGAGGATCGCGTCGCGCAGATCATCACGTTCGGTACGCTGGCGGCGCGGGCCTGTCTGCGTGACGTGGGGCGCGTGCTGCAGATGGGCTATAACTTTGTGGACCGCATCTGCAAAATGGTCCCGAACCAGCCGGGCAAGCAGATTACTCTGAGACAGGCGATCGACGGCGACCCCAAGATCAAGCAGCTGATTTCGGAAGAGGATCAGGTCGGGCGGCTGTTCGAGATCGCTGAGCGTCTTGAAGGGCTTTATCGCAACGCTTCGACCCACGCCGCGGGCATCGTGATCGGGGACAGGCCGCTGCCCGATCTGGCGCCGCTATATCGCGACCAGAAGGCCGATCTGCCTGCGACCCAGTTCGACTATAAGGATGCGGAGACTGTCGGGCTCGTGAAGTTCGACTTTCTTGGCCTCAAGACGCTGACGGTCATCGCGGAGACCGAGAAGCTTCTGGAGGATCGCGGCATCCATGTGCGGACCGGCGAGGAGACGAAGTTCGACGATCGCAAGACCTACGACATGCTGTCGAAGGGCGAAACGATCGGCGTGTTCCAGCTGGAAAGCCAGGGCATGCGCGATCTGATCCGGCGGCTTAAGCCCGACCGGATCGAGGA
>JAKOQZ010000062.1 GCA_029778105.1 Pseudomonadota bacterium
CGACGATGGTGAGCGCCGCGCGCCAGCCGAGCGCATCGGTCACGCCGGCGAGCATGGGCAGGAAGACGAGCTGGCCGGTGGCGTTGGCCGCCGTCATGAGGCCGACGACGAGACCGCGCCGTGCGCCGAACCAGCGCGTCGCGACGGTGGCGCCGAGAACGAGCGCGGTCATCCCCGTGCCAATGCCGATGACGACGCCCCACAGCGCCACGAGCTGCCACAGCTCTGTCATCGCGAAGGAGGCGAGGATGCCGCCGGCGATCATCACCATCGCCGTGAGCGCGACGGTGCGGATGCCCCACTGGTTCATGAAGGCGGCGGCGAAGGGGCCGAACAGGCCGAAGAGCACGAGGCGGAGCGCCATCGCGGCGGAGATGTCTTCGGTGGTCCAGCCGAATTCGGTTTCCAGCGGCTTCATCAGCACGCCGGCCGAGCCCATCGCGCCCGCCGTGGCGAGCATGGTGAGGAAGGTGATGCCGGCGACCACCCAGCCATAGTGGATGTTGCGGGCGGCCAGCGCGGATGACAGGCGGGTGGAGAGCATGACGGATCGCCGCCGGGCGGAAGGCCCGGGCGAGTCATATAGACCTATTTGTGTGTATTTACACTATTGACGCCACGGCAGCGTCGTTACGATGGCGCGCGGCTTCCTGCCGGTGCGGTGTGGATGCCCGCCTGCGCGGGCATGACAGCGGGGTTTGGGCTGTCGGCCCTGTTCTGCAAGGCCCCCTTCCGCCCTTCGGGCACCTTCCCCCGATGGGGGAAGGTCTTGATCCTGCATCGTCGGTGCGGCGGCGGGGAGCGCTATTCCTACTCCGCGTTGCGGGCGTAGCGCAGTTCCGCGCCGAGCGTGGACTGGCCGTTGCCGACGATCTCGCTGCGTTGGACCCAGATGTCGGGGGTTTCGAACTGAACGGCGGTGATCATGACCTCGCCCGGCGTTTGGGTGGTTTCGAATCGCGTTTGAAAGCCGGTGTCGGACAGCATCACTTTTCCGGTCACGGTGAGGTTGGTCTGCCCCTCAATCCTCGTGGACGCGGCATCATCAAAGACGCTGGTGGACGTGATGGAGTCGTTCGACGGATCGTAGGCGTAGGTGATGTCGAAGATCTGACGGATGCCCGCGATGCCACCCGACCGGTCAATACGGCCCTTGATGGTTTGAGATGCGCTGTCCCAGCCATACGTCATGCTGGTGCGGATTTCATCGGGATAGGCGGGATGATCGGGCTGCCACGTGCCGCCGCAGATCAGATCGCAGAGGGGCGACAGCGGATGGCCGACAGAGGGGCCGGCGGCATCCTGGGCGGCGGCGGGAAGCGCGACGCCGAGCGCGATGGCTGTCAGGGCCGCGCGGAGGAACTGCATCTTTGCTCCCTTCCCTGCCCCTTGCTAAGCACCTGCCCGCAAGGAGCCAATCATGTTGAACGTCACCACGGCCGGTGCGCTGACCGGGATTCGCGTCGTCGATCTGAGCCGCGTGCTGGGCGGGCCTTACGCCACTCAAGTGCTGGGCGATCATGGCGCGGATGTGGTGAAAGTCGAGCCGCCGGGGGGCGACGAGACGCGCGAATGGGGACCGCCGTTCCGCGAGGATGAGGGCCGGCGGGGCCCAAGCGGCTATTACCTGAACGTGAACCGGAACAAGCGCGGGATCGCGCTGGATCTGCGCAAGGCGGACGGGCGGCTGGCGCTGCTGCGGCTGCTGGAAGATGCGGATGTGTTGGTCGAGAACTTCAAGGCGGGGACGCTGGAGAAGTGGGACCTTGGGTTTGAGGCGGTGCTGCAGCCGATGTTTCCGAGGCTGATCCATGCGCGCATCTCGGGCTTCGGCAGCGAGGGGCCGTATGGCGGTTTCCCCGGCTATGACGCCGTGGTGCAGACGATGACCGGCATGTCGAGCGTGACGGGATCGGCAGCCAGCGGCCCGGTGAAGATGGGCGCGCCGGTGGTGGACCTGGCGAGCGGCCTCAATGCCGTGATCGGCATTCTGCTGGCGCTGCGCGAGCGCGAGCGCACCGGCAAGGGACAGTTTGTGGAAGTGGCGCTGTATGATGTGGGAATCACGCTGACCCATCCCCATTCGGCCAACTGGCTGTGGGGCGAGAAACTGCCGACGCTGACCGGCAATGCGCATCCCAATGTCGCGCCCTATGACCTGTTCGCGACGGCGACGCGGCCGATCTTCCTGGGCGTCGGGAATGACGGGCAGTTTGTGAAGGCGATGGCCGTTCTGGGGCGGCCGGAGCTGGCGAAGGATGCGCGGTTCGCCAACATGGCGGGCCGCAACACCAACCGCGCCGCGCTGACGGCGATCCTGGCCCCGATCTT
The DNA here is from genome assembly GCA_029778105.1 of Pseudomonadota bacterium. Taxonomy (GTDB): domain Bacteria; phylum Pseudomonadota; class Alphaproteobacteria; order Micropepsales; family Micropepsaceae; genus JADZAI01. The sequence goes on from JAKOQZ010000062.1 coordinate 2,332, forward strand.
CGCGGCGGCGGACGGCGTGGCGCTGGCGCGTGCGCTGCTGGAGGCGGGCGTTCCGGCGGGGCCGTTGAACAATATCCAGGAGGCGCTGGACGATCCGCAGACCGCGGTGCGCGCGATGCGGATCGAGACGGCGGGCTATAAGGGCATCGGCAGCCCGATCAAGCTGAGCGAAACGCCGCCCTCGCTGCGCCGCCTGCCGCCGGATTTCGGCGCGGACACCGACGCGGTGCTGGCCGAGGCAGGCTTTACGCCGGACGAGATCGCGGCGTTCCGCAAAAGCGGCGGCGTGCCGGAAAAATAGATCGGACTTTTTTCCTGATCGCGCTTGACCGCGCGGCCGGAACGGCTTATATTCCCATCGTGGCGGCAGGTGGCGATCAGGAGGGCCAAGGCCCTGCCGAAATCGAGAGCTGATCAGAGGGGTTTTTTGAGTTCGACGAGATCGAAGTCGCGGCGGAGCGCGCCGGGGGCTTCGTCGAAGGGAAAGGGCTCGCGGTTGCCGGTGAGGGTGTAGCCGCGGCGTTCGTACCAGGCGATGAGCTCGCTGCGCAGGTTGATGACCACCATGCCCATCGCCCGGGAATTCCATTCGGCCCGGGCGGCTTTCTCGCAGGCGGCGAGCAGCTTTTTCCCCAGACCCTGCGCCTGAGCCGCAGGGTCGACCGAAAACATGCCGAAATAGCCGTCTTCGCCGTCTTTCTGGACCAGCGCGCAGCCGACCAGCTCGCCATTCTGTTCGGCGAGGACGAAACGGCTTTCGGGATCGGCGATGAGGCCGGCGATCTCGTCTTCGCCCGTGCGCGGGCCGGTGAGGAGATGGGCTTCGTTAGTCCAGCCGGTGGCGGCGGCGGGCCCGCGATAGGCCTTTTCGATCAGCATCGCGACGGCGCGAACGTCATCCCGCGCAGCATAGCGGAAGTTCGGAGCCGCCGGAGGTTTACTCATGCGGCGGAGCGTGGCGGCATCGCGGGCGCACGGTCAAGACGCGCGCCCGCGTTTATTGTCGCCCTATTTCCCGGCGAGGAGGATTTTGACCGCCTGTGTTGCAAACGCCCACACTTCCGGCGAGCCCGGCATTTGCGCCGCAGTTTCAGGATTGGCCCGGGCGTCGGCGTTGAAGCGGGCGGCCGCGTTCCACAGATCGGCGCGGCCCTGGGTGAATTTGTCGACGGCGGCCTTCCAGCGCGCGGCCCAGGCCTGGGCTTCGGGCGAGGCCGGGTCGCCGTGACGCAGGCGTTCGCCGTCGGCGAAGATCTGCGCCCACTCGGCGGCGATGGCCTGCTGGTCGGCCATGTCGAACTTGCGGGCCTTGAGTTCGTCGATCTGCCCCGGGGTGTAGTGCTTCTCGGCCAGAGCCTGAAGCTCGGGCGTCCATGTGGTGTCGGTCATTGCGGCGGTCCTTGCCAGTTGCGTCAGATCCTCCGTCGAGAGCGGGTGCCCCGAGGCCAGCCGGGCGCGCGCCGCCCTGACGAGCGCCAGCGCCGTGCCGAGCTCGGCCTGACGCTGTGTCAGGGCGCGCTCCTGCAGGGACAGCACCACGTCGAGGTCGCCGCGAAAGCCGGTGAGCAGTTCGCGCACCCGGGCGAGCGGAAGGCCGAGCCGCTTGAGCGCCAGAATGGCGGTCAGGCGTTCTTCTTCCGCGCGGCCATAGGCGCGCCAGTTGCTGCCCGAACGGGCGGGCCTCAGCAGCCCCTCGCGTTCGTAGACGCGCAGCGCCTTGACCGTCACGCCGAAGCGGGCGGCGAAGGCGGCGGCGTTGTCTCCGGCTTTGGTCATCTGGTCCTCATGCGTCCGCTCCGATCGGACGCATGAGGGTTTGGAGCCGGACCCAGGGTCCGGCGCAAGCCCTATCCGCCGGCGCGGGCGGCGCGGCGTTCGATCAGGCGGCGGATACGCGCCTGCCGGTCGCGCCCGATGGGGAAGCGCCAGAGGAGCAGAACCGAAACGAGGAAGAACGGCCAGGGCATCCAGACATAGGTGAAGACGAGCGCGTCGATGGCTTCGGGCGAATTGCCGAAGGACATCGCGTTGAAGCCGGCGCTGGACAGGATGGTGAGCGCGATGAAGCCGCCGATGGCGTCGGCCAGCTTGCCGCCCATGTTCCAGAAGGCGAACAGGAGGCCGGCGCGCGAGCGGCGGGCGCGCAGTTCGTCGAGGTCGATCACGTCGGCCGAGATGGAGAGGCCGAGCGTCGCCGCCGCGCCGCCGCCGAGGCCCGCAAGCGCCATGATGAGCATGGCGAGATTGGCGTCGCCCTTTGGCACCAGCAGGAGGCAGGCGAAGGCGACGAGCGAGGAGACGACGGCGAAGATGAGGGCGTTGTGCTTGGAGAAGCGCGAGCCGGCCCAGACCCAGATGGGCACGCCCAGCACGGCGGCGAGGAGATAGACGATGACCGGGTTCGCCGAATTGGCACCAAGACCCAGCGCGTGAATGAAGAACCAGAGGACGACGGTGGTGTTCACCGCCGAGCCGATGCGGCCGATGGTGGTGGCGGCGAGGATGCGCATGAAGGGCGCGTTACGCATCGCGATCTTCATGCCCTCCAGCCAGCCCGTGTTGTGCACCGGCCCGGCAGGTTGGCGATCCGGCACGAACAGCCACATCAGGAGGCCGCTGACAGGGAAGAGAATGAGCGCCCAAAGGCCCAGACCCTGCATCACAGGCGTGAGGCCCTGCGGCGTACCCGCGCCGCCGCCGGTGAAGACCGGCGCAAGCGTGGCGATCATGATGCCGACAAAGGCGAAGAGGGTACGCCAGCCGGTGATGCGGGTGCGTTCAGCGTAGTTGCCGGAGATTTCCGCGCCCCAGGCGCCGTAGGGGATCTGGATCATCGTCCAGCCGAGATAGAGCAGCATCAGCCAGACGAGGAGATAGAGCGGGCCGACGCCAGGGGCGGCGAAGAACACCATGTAGATGCCGGCCATCTTGAGCGGGATGCCGAGCAAAACCCACGCCTTGCGGCGGCCGAGCTTCAGGCCGGTAGAGCGATCCGACGCGATGCCGATGAGGGGATCGATGACCACGTCCGACAGGCGGGCGACAAGGAGGACCCAGGCGAGATCCTGCAGCGAGACGCCGAGATCGGTGCCGTAGAAGGTGGTGAGATAGATGACCAGCGGCAGGTCGGCGATGGACAAAGGCAAGGCGATCTGGCCGTAGGCGGCCAGCGAGCGGCGGGTCAGGCGCATGTCTCTCCCTCGTCGGGCCGTCTGGTGCGGCCTCTTGGCCACAGTCGGGGCGCAAACGCCGGGACGCAAGGGGGTCGTCACATCCGCAAGGCGGGTTTGGGCGTTAGATTGCGACGCAAGACCTTTTCGGTACGACTCCGGGAGATTTCATGAAAACCGCCCTCGCCTGCCTCGCCGCCGCATCGGCGCTGGCCCTGATGCCCGCCGCCGCCGCGCCCAAGCCGAAATGGGAAGTGGGCGTCGGCGCCTTCGCGACCTACAGCCCGGCCTATTGGGGCGCGAGCCGGGACAGCGACGATTTCGGCGGGTTTCCGGTGGTCTATTTCATCTATCGCGGCGAGGACATTTCGATCTTCTCGAACGGATTGTTCGACGTCGACTCGAACAACACGGAACGCTTCACGTTCGGCGTCTCGGTGGACGGCAGCGGCGGCGTGGACAGCGAAGACCGGCACGGCCTCGGCGACATCGACCCGGTTCTGGAAATCGGACCGAAGATCACCTTCGCGCTGTTCGCGACCGGCACGCAGCGCCTGGAGGCGAGCCTTGCGGCGCGCGTCGCCTATCAGTGGGGCGAAGGGTTCGAAGGCTGGGTGTTCGAGCCGTCGCTCGCCTATCTGGTGTCGCTGAACGATACGACGCGCCTCGGCTTTACGCTGGTCTCCAAGTTCGGCAGCGAGGACTATAACGATCTTTGGTACACGGACGGTTTCTACGTGGCCGACAGCGGCTATATCGGCTCGTCGCTGGCGATCAATCTCGTCCACGATCTCTCCGACAAACTGCGCATGAGCGCGCAGGCTAAGATCATGACCATCGAGGGATCGGACATGGACAAGTTCGCATCTCTGGTGGAAGAGGACACGAACTATTCGTTCCGGATCGGCTTCACCTATTCGATCTGGCAGTCGAGCGAGATGGCGCGCGAGTGATCGCAGCCTCAGACCACAGCCAAAGGCCGGGCCCCGCGCCCGGCCTTTTCTTTGGTCAGTAGGGCATCAGGCCGATGGTCGCGCCGACGAGCAGGCTGGAGAGCGTGCCGGAGATGAGCGAGCGCTGGGCGAGCTGGACGATCTCTTTGCGGCGATTGGGCGCCAGCACGGTGACGCCCGCGATGGTGATGCCGACCGAGGAGAAATTGGCGAAGCCGCACAGCGCATAGAGCATGATGAGATCGGTGCGGTCGGACAGCGCGTCGTGCGGAAGCGCCGCCTGGTGGAGATAGGCGACGACCTCGTTGACGATGAACTTGATGCCGAGCAGCTGGCCGGCATCGACGGCCTCGCCCCACGGAATGCCGAGACACCAGGCGATGGGCGCGAAGACCCAGCCGGCCATGCGTTCGAAGGTGAGCGGGGCGCCCCAGACATCGCCGAAGCCGCCGAGCATGTAGTTGGCGAGCGCGACAAGGGCGATCACCACCACGAGCATCGCTATGATCTGGAGGAACATCGAGAGGCCGTCGGCGGTGCCGCGCGCCACGGCGTCCATCGTGCCGTGATATTCGACGCCGAGGCCGGCATCGGCGGGCGTCGTTTCCTTGCCGGGGATCATCACCATCGCGACGACGATGGAGGCCGGCAGCGAAATGAGCGAGGCGATGATGATGTGGCCGAGCGCGCCGGGGCCGACCACGGGCGTCAGAATGATCGAATAGAAGACGAGGATGGTGCCCGCCGCATTCGCCATGCCGCAGGTGAAGACGATGAAGAGCTCTGACCGCGTGAGCCGCTCCAGATAGGGCTTGATGAGAAGCGGGCTTTCGATGGTGCCGAGAAAGACGTTGGCGCCGCACGAGACGCCGACCGCGCCGCCGATGCCGAGCGTGCGGCGCAGCAGGAACGACATGCCGGCGACGATCATCGGGAGAATGCGCCAGTGCCAGGCGAGCGCCGAAAGCGCCCCGATCACCATGAGGCTGGGCAGGATCTGGAAGGCGAAATTGCCCATCGCGTTGGGATTGGTGATCTGGAACGGCACATCCGGCCCACCGCCGATATAGCCGAAGACGAAACCCGTGCCGGCCCTGGTGGCGAACTGGATCGCCTCGACCACCGCGTTGAGGCTGAGCAGGCCGTCGCGCATGAAGGGGATCTGCAGGAAGACGACCGCAAGCGCGATCTGGAGCGCGAGGCCGGCGAACACGACGCGCCAGGGGAAATCGCGGCGGCGCTCGGACAGCGCCCAGGCGATGGCGAGCAGCACGCAGATGCCGAACGCGCTTTGCAGGTTCAGAAGAGTCATGGACGAGAAAAGCCCCCGGGAATCGCGGGCAGCGTGGCATACGGCCCGCCCGGATCAAGGGCATGCCCTGACGCTTCCGTAAAGGCATCTTGCAATCGGCCCACCCCAGAGTCAGAAGGCTTGCCGTCACGAAAACGGCGCGGACGGCGCTCGCGAGGAGAACTCACATGACCATTCGTTTCGACGGCAAGGTCGTCATCGTCACGGGCGCCGGCGGCGGCCTGGGCAAGCAGCATGCGCTGGAATTCGCGCGCCGCGGCGCAAAGGTCGTGGTCAACGATCTGGGCGGTTCGGTGGACGGCACGGGCGGCAATTCGGCCGCTGCGGAAGCCGTGGTCGCCGAAATCAAGGCGGCGGGCGGCGAAGCGATGGCCAACGGCGCGTCGGTGACCGACGACGCGGGCGTCGCGCATCTCGTCAAGCAGACCATGGACACCTGGGGCCGCATCGACGTGCTGATCGCCAATGCCGGCATCCTGCGCGACAAGTCGTTCTCCAAGATGGAGCTGAAGGACTTCGACGCCGTGATGCAGGTGCACGTGATGGGCACCGTGAAGCCGGTGAAGGCGATCTGGGAGATCATGAAGACCCAGAAATACGGCCGCATCGTCGTGACGACCTCGTCGACCGGCCTCTATGGCAATTTCGGCCAGACCAATTACGGCGCGGCGAAGCTGGGCCTGGTCGGCTTCATGAACACGCTGAAGCTGGAAGGCCAGAAGGACAACATCAAGGTCAACGCGATCTCGCCGGTGGCGGCGACGCGCATGACAGAATCGCTGTTCCCGCCTGAGGCGCTGAAGGTGTTCGCGCCGGAATACGTGACCCCGGGCGTCGTGTTCCTGGCCAGCGAAGACGCGCCGACCGGCGTGATCCTGACCGCCGGCGCGGGCACGTTCTCGAAGGCCGAGATCATCGAGAGCCAGGGCGTGTATCTGGGCAAGGATGGCGTCGATGCCGACGAAGTCGCCGCCAACTGGGGCAAGATCGCCGACATGACCGGCGCGAAGCCCTATTTCCAGGGCGGCGAACAGACCGGCAAGTTCCTGGAGCGACTGGCCGGCAAGTAAGACCGGCCGGCAGTCAGGCCGATGCCGCGTTTCGCCAGCTTTGATGGGGCGGAGATCGCCTTCACCACGATCGGTGAGGGCCGCCCCACCCTGCTGGTGCATGGGTTCATGGCGAATGCGGATCTCAATTTCGTCCAGCCGGGCATCGCGGCCCGGGTGGCGCGCGAGGGCCGGCAGGTGATCCTGCCGGACCTGCGCGGACACGGGGCGAGCGCGGCGCCGGACGATGCCGCCGCCTATCCGCCCGACGCGCTGGCGATGGATCAGGAAGCCCTGCTGAGGCATCTGGGGATCGTCGACTACGATCTGGTCGGCTATTCGCTGGGCGCGCGCACCGCGATGCGGATGCTGGTGCGCGGGGCGCGCCCGAAGAAGGTCGTGCTGGGGGGCATGGGCGACAGCGGCATCATGAATGTCGCGGCGCGGCGGGCCTATTTCGCGGACGGCATCAGGAACGGCGACAAGGCGAAGAACCCGCAGGCGGGCGCCTATATGCAGGCGGCGCTGGCCGAGCGCGGGCTGAAGGCGCAGGCCATGCTGAACGTGCTGGGCCAGCAGGTGGACACGACCGCCGCCGAGCTGGCGAAGATCGACGTGCCGATGCTGATCGTCAGCGGCGCGGACGATGCCGACAACGGATCGGCGGAAGCTCTGGCGGCGCTGTTGCCCCACGCCTCGGCGCAGCGCGTGCCGGGCAATCACCTGACCGCGGTGATCGCCCCGGAACTGGCGGAGGCGATCGCCGGATTTCTGAGCTAGGCTGGCGGCTCCATACGGGAGGCGGCAATGGGCGTGACAGGTATCGGCGGCTTTTTCTTTCGGACGCGCAATCCCGACGCCGTGAAGGCGTGGTACGCGGAGCATCTGGGCATCGGCACGGGGCCTTACGGCCAGTGGGACACCGGGGCGGGGCCGTGCGTGTTCGCCCCCTTCCCGGCCGATTCCGACTATTTCGCCGCCGACAAGACGTGGATGCTGAACCTGCGGGTCGACGATCTGAACGCCTTGACTGCCAAGCTGAGCGCCGCCGGGATCGAGGTGATCACCAAGCCGGAGTGGAACATGCCGGGCGTCGGGCGCTTTGCACGTATCCACGATCCGGAAGGCAATCCGATCGAGCTCTGGGAGCCCGAGCCGGCGGGCTGATTACTTCAACGCCTTGAGGCCGGCGAAGTTGATGTTCTCGGCGTAGGACTTGCGGACGTCTTCGGCGGCCGAGCCCGACACGGTGACGAGCGTGCGCTTGTCGATGATGAAGGTGTACTTGCCGCCGCCGGGCTCGACGATGGCCGTTTCCCCGCCGATCGTTTCGGTCTTCATGCCCATGGCGGCGAGCGTCTGGACGTCGGCATACATGTCGGCCATCTGGGCGACCAGATCGCTGTCGGCGATGATTTCCAGCCGTACGTCGTTGCCGGAGGCATCGTTATAGGTGCGGTCGAGCGTGATGCCGCCGCCGAGGATCAGCATCGAAGCGTCGGCGACGGCGCCGTCGCTGACCGTCCAGCCGTCGAACGGCTGAGGCAGGAAGCCCAGAAGGGCGGCGGCATGCTTGGCGGCGACCGAACGGGTCGCCTGTTCCAGCGCGCGGCGGGCGTGACCGATTTCGCCGGCCTTCCAGGCCGCGCCGGCTTCCTCGATGAGGGGCAGCGGATCTTCGGCCGGCGGCGGGCGATCCTGCGCCATGGCGGTCGAAGCGAGCAGAATGGCGGCGAGCAGGAGGCGTTTCATCTTGGGTTCCCTTGCGTCGGTGGCGGGGGAAGGCAACATGGCCGGGCGGGGATTTCAAGCGAGGGCGCGATGAGAGTGCGGGCGTTGTGCGCAATGATTGTCGTGGCGGCGGGCATGGCCCAGGCCGAGCCCTTTCGCCGCGCCAACGGCAACGAACCGGACACGCTGGACCCGCAGAAATACGAGCTGACTTCCGAAAACAATATCCTGCGCGACCTGTTCGAGGGGCTGGCCAGCACCGACGACCAGATGCGCATCGTGCCCGGACAGGCCGAAAGCTGGGACGTTTCCGACGACGGGCTGACCTGGACGTTCCATCTGCGCGCCGGCCTGATGTGGTCGGACGGGGAGCCGGTGACGGCGGACGATTTCGTGGCCGGGATGCGGCGCGCGGTCGACCCGGCGACGGCGGCGAAGCTGCCCGACATCGCCTACAAGATCGAGAATGCGCGGGCCATCCTCGACGGCAAGATGGCGCCGGACCGTCTGGGCGTCAGCGCGCCCGACGCGCGCACCGTGGTGGTGCATGTCGTCGCGCCCTCGCCCCTGATCGACGACATCATGGCGGCGACGCTGCTGGTGCCCGTGCCGCGCCATGCCATCGCCAAATTCGGCGACGACTGGGTGAAGCCGGGGAACATGGTTTCGAACGGCCCCTATATGCTGGAGAAGTGGGAGCCTTCGAGCGAGGTGCGGATCGTGCGCAATCCGCGCTATCGCGAGGCGGACAAGGTGGCGATCGAGCGGGTGAGCTTTTTCCCGTCGGACGATCTTGAGATGGCGCTGAAGCGGTTTCGCGCGCACGAGATCGATTTCATCGGGACCATCCCGGCGCTGAAAATCCCCTGGGCCAAACAGGAGCTGCCCGAGCAGCTGACGCTGACGACGGTGAACCAGGTTCGCTATATCGAGATCAACCATGCCCTGGCGAAGCTGCAGGACGTGCGGGTACGCAAGGCGCTGGCGCTGGCGATCGACCGCGAGGTGTTCACCGAGCGCCTGATGCCGGGCGCGGGAATTCCGGCCTATGGCTTCGTGCCGCGGGCGATCGAGGGCTATACCGGCGCGAGCTTCGACTTCGCGGGCAAATCGCGCGCGGATCGCCTGGCGGAGGCGCGGGCGCTGCTGGCGGAGGCGGGATACGGCCCGTCGAACGCGTTCGTCGTCGATCTGCGCCTCACCGGCGAAAGCTGGGTGAAGCCGATCGCCAGCGCCATCGTCTCGATGTGGGCGGAGGCGGGGATCAAGGCGACGCTGAACGTGTCGGAAGCCAAGGTGCACTATGCCGCCATCGACCAGGGCGACTTTGAGCTGGCGATCAGCGGATGGTTCGGATCGGACGATCCCGAGACCTTTATGTGGCTCTTTCTCACCGGCGGCGGTCTCAACGAGAGCAAGTATTCAAGCGCGGCGTTCGACGCGGCGAGCGCGGTCGCCGAAACCACGATGGATCTGAGCGAGCGCTATGCCGGCTTCGCCAAGGCCGAGCGCATTCTGATGGACGACGTGGCGATGATCCCACTGTTCTGGACGATCCAGGCCGGTCTGGTGGCGCCGGAGATCAAGGGCTATCGCCCCACCCCGCGCGGTTTCCCGCGCAGCCGGTGGGCGAGCTTCGGACGCTAGCGCCAAACAGAAAGGGCGCCTGCCGGCGCCCTTTCGTCGTCTCGCCGTGACGCAAGATCAAAGGCCGAGAACGGCCTTGGCCATGATGTTGCGCTGGATCTCGTTGGAGCCGGCGTAGATGGAAGCCTTGCGGAGGCTGAAATAGTAAGGCGCGGCGGGGCCGGCATACTCAGGACCCGGGCGACCCTCGTTGGTCTTTTCCCAGGTGTTGCGGATGAGCGGCTGAGCGTAGTTGCCGACGGCTTCGAGCGTCAGCTCGCTGATCGCCTGCTGCAGCTCGGAGCCACGGCATTTCAGCATCGACGAGGCGGGTCCGGGCGCCTGACCGCTGGACAGCTCGGAGAAGATGCGCAGTTCGACGAACTCCATCGCCGCGATCTGGACGCCGATCTCGTCCACCTTGCGGCGGAAATCGGGATCGTCGATCAGCCTGCCGCCATTGCCCGACAGCTGGTCGGCGGCGATCTTCATCGTCTTGGCGAGCGAACGGCGCAGGCCCGGCGCGTAGGCATTGCCGCGCTCGAACTGCAGAAGATATTTGGCGTAGGTCCAACCCTCGCCGGCCTTGCCGATGAGGTTTTCCTTGGGAACCTTCACGTCCTCGTAGAAGACCTGGTTCACTTCCTGCTGGCCTTCGACCGGATCGTCGAGCGTCGGCAGCGGGCGGACGGTGATGCCGGGCGTCTTCATGTCGACCAGGATGAAGCTGATGCCTTCCTGGAGCTTGCCGGTGTTTTCGGTGCGCACCAGGTTGAACATCCAGTCGGCCCACTGGGCGTGGGTCGTCCAGATCTTGGAGCCGTTGATGAGATAGTGGTCGCCCTTGTCCTCGGCCTTCATCTGCAGCGAGGCGAGGTCGGACCCCGAACCCGGCTCGGAGTAGCCCTGGCACCACCAGATGGTGGAGGCGAGGATCGGCGGGAGATGCTGCTTCTTCTGCGCCTCGTTGCCGAACTTCATGATGACCGGCGCGACCATCTTGAGACCCATCGGCGAGACGATGGGCGTGCCGGCAGCCGACATCTCCAGATCGAAGATATATTTCTGCGCGGCGTTCCAGCCGGTGCCGCCGTGTTCTTTCGGCCAGTTCGGCGCGGCCCAGCCCTTCTTCGCGAGGGCGCGCTGCCACTTCAGCTGGCCTTCCTTGTCGAGATAGCCGTTCTTCGACTGGGACATCTTGAAGCGCAGGTCTTCATCGAACGCTTCGGCGATGAAGGCGCGCACCTCGTCGCGGAAAGCGGCGTCTTCCCTGGTGAAGTTCAGATCCATGAGATCAGACCTTGTCGAGGAACTGGAGAACCGGACGGCCGGCCAGGAAGCCGCCCATCTTGGCCATGCCGGCCTTGCCGGCATCGGACTTGGCGTGCACCTCGAGCGCAGCCTGATCGGCATACTGCTCGTAGACGACATAGGTGTCGGCCTCTTTGGCGCGGAAGAGGTCGTACTGGAGATTGCCGGGCTCTTCGGCCTTTACGACCTTGGCGAGTTCGGCGAAGGCGGCTTCGAAGTCAGCGCTCTTGCCGGGCTGAATCTTGAGCGTGGCGAGCAGGCCGATGGTCATGGCATTTCCTTCCGAATTCTTGTGATGCGTCAAATTTGCCTTCCGCAGAGCCGCCGCGCAAGGCGGCCGTCATGCCCTTGGGGAAGGTGGATTCAGGAGACTTTTTCGTAGGCCAGAACCTGCGGCCGGCCGGCCAGCGTGGCCCCGACGGCAGCGCCGAGTGTCCGGGCGTGCGGCGCGCTGCGATGCGCCTCGAGCGCAGCCTCGTCGGCGTATTGCTCGTAGACGACATAGGTGTCGGCCTCGTCCTTGGAGCGGAAGAGATCGTACTGGAGATTGCCGGGTTCGCCGGCCCGCACCGCCGCCTGCAGCTTGCCGAACGCCGCCTCGAATTCCGCGCCCTTGCCGGATTGAACCTTAATCGTCGCGATAAGACCGATGGTCATGGCGAACCTCCCATATTGTTGTGGCGGCAGGCTACAGGCGGCGCGGCGCAGGGAGCAAGCAAGGCGGATGGCGCGCGCGAAAGGTTAACGGCGGCGGCGAAATTGCGTCTTTATCCGTGCCCAAATCTTCAGCGGCGCGCCTCACACTGCGACACGGGGATAACCGCCGATCGACTTATGGGACTGCTCCGCAAACCGCTTGCCTGGCTTCGGCCGACCGATCCGCTGGCCTGGGAGCTTCGCCGCGACCAGCTGCTGATGGTCGTGCGGAGTTCGGAACGCAGTTTTCCGGCGATGTGCGTCTCCAATATCGGCACAGGCGCGGTAGCGCTGCACTGGCAACCGGCCGGCGGCATCCTGATCTGGCTGGTCGCGATGCTGGCGTGCATGGCCCTGTCGCATGTCGCCAACAGAATCTATCTGGCCCAGAGCGGCGATCTGTCGAAATTTCCCCGTCTGGTCCTGATGTGCATGAGCGTCAGCGGCCTCACCATGGTGACGATCGCGGCCGGCGCGGTTCTGTTCTGGGCGCCGGGCGTGCCGGTCAACCACCTGTTCGTCCTGCTCATGATGACGACAAGCGCGGCGATCGGCACGGTCTATACCGCGCCCTATGCGCCGATCTCGCTGCTGCAGGCCATCTATATCGGCACGGCCATGGCGCTGTGCTTTTCGGAAGGCACGGCCGAATACGCCATGATCGGCGCCATGGGCTTCGCGATCGCCGCGATGCTGGTGGGCGTGGGCTTTTCGATCAATGACGGGGCGCGGCAGATCCTGACGCTGCGCATTTCGGAACGCGATCTCGTGTCCAAGCTGCAGGACGCCAGTCGTGCGAAGAGCGCCTTCCTGGCCAATATGAGCCACGAGCTGCGGACGCCTTTGAACGCCGTGATCGGCTTTTCGGACGTGATGCGTCAGGAGCTTCTTGGGCCGATCGGAACGGACGCCTATCGGGGCTATGCGGACGACATTCACGCCAGCGGCACGCATCTGCTGACGCTGATCAATCAGGTGCTCGATCTGTCCAAGATCGAAGCCGGGAAATACGAGCTGCGCGAATCCAATGTCGATCTGAATCGCATCCTCGACGAGGCGGTGCGCATGATCGCACGGCGCGCGGAGGAAGGCGGCGTCACCATTATCAACGACGTGCCGCGCAATGCGATCATCCGCGCGGACGAAACGGCGATCCGGCAGGTCGCGCTGAACGTCGCGATGAACGCCGTGAAGTTCACCCCGCCCGGCGGCAAGGTGCGTGCATTCGGCACGATTCTGCCCGACGGCCGCCTGGCCATCGGCGTACGCGACACGGGATGCGGCATCCGCCCGGAAGACACCGAAGCCGTGTTCGAGAATTTCGGGCAGGCCCGGCACGATCTCGCCGTCCGCGAGAAGGGCACGGGACTGGGACTGCCGATCGTGCGCAGCCTGATGCGCGCGCATGGCGGCGACGCGATCCTGGACAGCGTCCTGGGAATCGGCACGACCGTCTATCTGACGCTGCCGCGCGAGCGCGTCATCGACTTCGGCCTGGCGATCGAACCGCCGCCGCCCGCCTCGCGCGCCGCCTAGCGGCCCTTGTAATCGGGCGTGCGCTTGTCGAGGAACGCGCCGACCGCCTCGGCGTGATCCTCGGTGTGGTGGGCGAGCGCCTGCATCGAGGCCGACAGCTCCATGATGGTGTCGAAGCCGACGCCCATGCCTTCGCGCAGGAGCTTTTTCGTCATCCGCAGCACGTCGGGGGGCTGGCGCGCGATGCGCAGCGCCGTGGCCCGCGCCTCGTCCATCAGCGATTGATCCGGAACGACCCGGCTGACCAGACCCCATGACAGCGCCGTGGCGGCGTCGATCGTGTCGCCGGTGTAGAGAAGCTCGGATGCGCGGGCCATGCCGATGACGCGGGGCAGAAGCCACGCGCCGCCATCGCCGGGAATGAGGCCGATCTTGAGGAAGGTGGCGCCGAAAATCGCCTTGTCGGATGCGATGCGCGTGTCGGCGAGGCAGGCGACGTCGTTGCCCAGACCGATCGCGGGACCGTTGACCGCGGCAATGACGGGAACCTCGATCCCCCACAGGCTCTTCACGATGCGATGGATGCCGGTGCGATAGCGCTCGCGGATGGCGACGCCCGGACCGGCGAACGCCCCGCCCTTCTCGCGCATCGCCTTGACGTTGCCGCCGGCCGAGAACGCGGGCCCGGCCCCGGTGAGGATGACGGCGCGCACATCGCGATCTTCGTTAACCCTGGCCGCCGCCTCGGCGAACAAGGCGCCGTCGCCTTCCTCGCCCAGCGGATTACGGCTTTCGGGCCGATTGATCGTGAGCGTGACGACGGAGCCGTCCTTTTCGAACAGAAGCGCGGACATCTGGTTCCTCCCGGGATTTCGTTGGCCGGGAGTGTGACCAGAACCCTAACGAAGACGCTAGACCCCTCTTGATCGGCCTAACCGCGTTTTCAGGCACAGCCGCTAAAATGAGCGGCATGAGTGGGGTTTTGCAGAAATCCAGCAACCCGGTGGGGCCGATCCTCACCCTGCCCGCGTTCGGCTCGATCAGGGCGACGCTGCGTTCGGAGGTGTTTCCCACCGACGATGAAGCGCCGCTGGCGCTCGCCAAGATGCACCACGGCATGGCGTCCATGACGGGCGCGATGCGGACCATGCCGGTCCTGGCGTTGCTGTGCGCGGCGATTCACCTGCAATGGGCGCCGTGGCAGGCCGTCGCAGGCTGGCTGGCGGCCTTCTTCGGCGTGCTCGTCTTCCGCATCGCCGGCGAGCGGCGGATACCGAAGGCCGGGGCGAGCCCGGATGACGTGCGCCGCGGCGCGATCCGGTTCGTCACGATGTCGGGTCTGTTCATCGCGTCGTGGGCGGCGCAAGGCTTTCTGTTCTGGGTGCCGGGCGACCCGAACAACCACCTGATCATCGCCATCATCATGCTGACATCGGCGATGACGGCGACGCTGACCGCCGCGTGGCTGATCAATCCGATGATCCAGATCACGATCTATATCGGCGGGATCGGCGTGCTGATGGCCACCGAGGGAACGACGCAGGGCTTCGTTCTGGCCGGCCTCGCCGCGATCTACGGCAATCTGGTGGTCAGCGCGACGGTGCATATCAACCGCAACATCGCGCGGATGCTGACGCTGGAGAGCGAAAAGGACGCGCTGATCTCGGACCTGCGCTCGGCGGACAAGGCCAAGAGCGAATTCCTGGCCAATATGAGCCACGAACTTCGCACGCCGCTCAACGCCATTCTGGGCTTCTCCGAGCTGATGAAGGATGAGGTGATGGGGCCGATGCAGAGCGCGGCCTACAAATCCTATGCCGGCGACATCCATTCCAGCGGCACGCATCTGCTGGGCCTCGTGAACGACATTCTGGATCTGGCCAAGATCGAGGCCGGGCGAATGGAGCTGAGCGACGACGCCTTTACGATGGCCGCCATCGTGGATGAAGGATTCCGCCTTTTCGCGCTTTCGGCCGCCAACAAGAACGTACGCCTCATCAGGACCGTCGACCCGTCGATCATGCTGCGATGGGATCTGCGCGCCGCCAAGCAGATCGCGATCAATCTGTTGTCCAACGCGCTGAAGTTCACGCCGGACGGCGGCGCCATCACCGTTTCGGCCGGCATGCGCCCGAACGGCGGATGCTATGTGACCGTCGCCGACAGCGGCTGCGGGATCGACGAGAAAGACCGGGAACTGGTGTTCGAGAGCTTCGGTCAGGGACGTCATGACGTGGCGACCGCGGTGAAAGGCACCGGCCTTGGACTCGCGATCGTAAAGGCGCTGGTTGAGCTGCACGGCGGCGAAGTTTGGCTGCAGTCCCGGCCGGGCGAAGGCGCTGCGTTCACGATCGAAGTGCCGCCGGATCGCGTGACACGGCTGGCCGGGGCGAGCGCCGCCGCATGACCCGCGCCTTCACGCCCAGCCACGACCGCCTGATCTGGGATCAGACCGACGAGGTCGCACGCGGCGTGATCCGCGAACAGCACATGATGCCGCTGTCCGCCCTGGGGCTGACGACCGTCGGCTGGATCTATACCGGACCGGGCCTGGCGCTGTTCTGGGCCGGCGCGATGATCCTCTCCACCGCCGCGCTTTTGGTCGCGTGCCACTGGTTCAAGCGCCAGACCTACGGCGTCACGCCGACCGCGAAGGCCCAACGCACGGTGCTGTTGGGATCGCTGGCGCAGACCGTCGTGACGGGCGGCCACATGCCGCTGTTCTGGGTCGCCGGAAACACCGAGGCGAATCTCGTTCTGCTGCTGATCTTCATGGCGAGCGCGATGCTGGCCGTCGCGCTGACGGCGGCTTCGCTGCCGATCCTCATTTCGAATGTCGCGTTTCACGCGGTCGTCTGCGAAGCGGTTCTGCTGATCGAAGGCGGCGATACGGCCAACCTGCTCGCCATGCTGGCGCCGCTCTATTTCGCCGCGCTCGCCAGCTCCGGCGCACGGACATACCAGCGCCACCGCGAGGTCCTGACGCTGGCGCAGGAACGCGAGGCGATGATCGAGGACCTGACGCAGGCCAACCAGGCCAAGACGCGGTTTCTGGCCAATATGAGCCATGAACTCCGCACGCCGCTGAACGCCATTCTGGGGTTCTCGGAGATGATGAAGACGCAATCGTTCGGCCCGCACGGCTCGCCGAAATATCTGGAGTATGCGTTCGACATTCATTCGAGCGGCGCGCACCTGCTCGACCTGATCAACGATCTTCTGGACGGCGCGCGCGTCGATGCGGGCACCTATGTGCCGAGCGATGAAATCTTCGCCCTGCCGGACCTGTTCGACGAATGCGTCCGCCTGCTGCAGGGGCGCGCGATGGAGAAGAACCTGTCGCTACGCTGCGTCGGCGGCTTTGCCGGGTATCTGAAGGCCGACCGGCGGGGCATCAAGCAGGTCGTCATCAACCTGCTGGCGAATGCGGTGAAATTCTCACCGGGGCGCGGGCGCGTCGCGTTGAGCGCGGCGCTGGAGCCGAACGGCGATCTGCAGATTCTCGTCAGCGACAATGGTCCGGGCATCGACGCGGCCGATCTGCCCCGCATATTCCAGAGCTTCGGTCAGGGCCGGCATGACGTCGCCGAACGCGACCGGGGGGTCGGCCTTGGACTGGCCATCGTGAAGGGCATCGTGACGGCCCATGGCGGCACGATCGAGGTGCGCAGCAAGCCGGGCGACGGCACGGCGATGATCGTGCGTCTGCTGTCGGGGCGCGTTCTCACCGCCCTGCCCGGCGCGCTGGTCGCCTGACCCGAACAAAAACGGCGGCCCGCCGGGCCGCCGCTTCGTCGTCGCCGTGAGCCGAGATCAGCCCAGCGTCGCGTAGCGCTTGAGGTGATGATCGACGTTGCCGAACAGCGTGTCGATCATGGTCAGGCGCTTGAAATAGTGGCCGACATTCAGTTCGTCGGTCATGCCCATGCCGCCGTGGATCTGCACCGCCGACTGGCCGATGAAGCGGCCGGCCTTGCCGATCTGCACCTTGGCGGCCGAGGCGGCCTTCTTGCGCTCGGCTTCTTCCTCTTCGAGCTTCAGCGTCACCATGTAGGTGATCGAGACCGACTGCTCGTAGTTCATGAACATGTCGACCATGCGGTGCTGAAGCACCTGGAACTTGCCGATCGGCGTGCCGAACTGCTTGCGCGTCTTGGCGTATTCGATGGTGGTGTCGTTCAGCACCTTCATGGCGCCGGTCGATTCCGCAGCCAGCGCGGCGATCGCCTGATCGGTGACCAGCTCGACCGTCTTCAGGCCGCCGCCGACTTCGCCGATGACGGCATCGGCGCCGACCGTGACGTTCTCGAGCGTGACTTCCGAGGCGCGGTTGCCGTCGACCGTGGGATAATCGCGGGTCGAGACGCCCTTGGCGCTCTTGTCGACGATGAAGACGGTGACGCCGTCGGCGTCGCGCTGGCCGCCGGAGGTGCGGGCGGTGACGATGAGCTTGTCGGCGAAGGGCGCGCCCAGCACGACCGCCTTATGGCCGTTCAGCACGTAGCCGTCGCCCGACTTCTTGGCCGTGGTGGTGAGGTCGGCGAGGTTGAAGCGGCCCTGCGGCTCGGCATAGGCGAAGGCGAAGACCGTCTCGCCGGCGGCGATGGCCGGAAGCAGCTCTTCCTTC
Source organism: Pseudomonadota bacterium (assembly GCA_029778105.1). Classification (GTDB taxonomy): domain Bacteria; phylum Pseudomonadota; class Alphaproteobacteria; order Micropepsales; family Micropepsaceae; genus JADZAI01. The sequence continues at coordinate 20,283 of JAKOQZ010000062.1, forward strand.
TGTGCAGTGCTGCCCGCCGCCTTGAGGAAGCCGGCCGCGATCACCGCGTTGTTCAGCCAGGGCTCGATGACGAGGCCGCGGCCGAATTCCTCGGCGATGATCATCGCGTCGACCGCGCTGCCGCCCAGACCGCCGAAATCTTCCGGCATCGCGACGCCGAGAAGGCCCATCTCGGCGATCTGGCCGTACACTTCCTTGCGCCAGCCGGCGTCGGACTTGCTGACCTTGCGGCGGGTTTCGAAGTCGTAGGCGCCCTGAATAAACTTCTGCACGGAGTTGCGCAGCAGGGTCTGTTCTTCAGTGAAGGAGAAATCCATGACGTTTCCTGAAAGCTTATGTTGGGGCGAACCGGGGCTTAGAGCCCCAGCACCATCTTCGCAATGATGTTGCGCTGGATCTCGTTGGAGCCGCCATAGATCGAGGTCTTGCGCATGTTGGCGTAGTTCTGCGTCGTGCCTTCGGCATAGGCGGGGCCGGGCGCGAACTCGTTGTGCGACAGCGGGTCGGAATAGGGCAGCGAGTAATAGCCCACGCCCTCCATCACCAGCTCGGTGATGCGCTGCTGGATCTCGGTGCCCTTGATCTTGAGGATCGAGGATTCGAGGCCCGGACCCTTGCCGGCCTGTTCGGACGCCAGGGTGCGCAGCTCGGTGAACTCAAGCGCCGTAAGATCGATCTCGAGCTCGGCGATCTTGCGTTCGAAATCGGCGTCGTCGATCAGCTTCTCGCCGTCGATGACTTCCATCGCCAGCATGTCCTTGAGGCGCGAGATCGCGCGCTTGGAGCGGGCGACGCCCGCAATGCCGGCGCGTTCGTGGCTGAGCAGGAACTTGGCGCAGGTCCAGCCCTTGTTCTCTTCGTGGATGCGGTTTTCGACCGGCACCTTCACGTTGTCGAACCAGACCTCGTTGACCTCGTGACCGCCATCCATCGTGATGATCGGCTTCACGGTGATGCCCGGCGTCTTCATGTCGATGAGCAGGAAGGAGATGCCTTCCTGGGCCTTGGCGTTCTTGTCGGTGCGCACCAGGCAGAAAATCCAGTCGGCGAACTGGGCGAGCGTCGTCCAGGTCTTCTGGCCGTTGACGATGTAATAATCGCCTTCGCGGACCGCAGTGGTCTTGAGGCTGGCGAGGTCGGAGCCGGCGCCCGGCTCGGAATAACCCTGACACCACCACACGTCGCCCGAGAGGATGCCGGGGATGTACTTGTCCTTCTGCTCCTGGGTGCCGAAGGTGTAGATCACCGGGCCGACCATGGACACGCCGAAGGGAAGGATCGCCGGGGTTTCGGCGCGGGCGTTTTCCTCGTTCCAGATATATTTCTGGGTCGGCGTCCAGTTGGTGCCGTAGGGCGCCGGCCACGAGGGAACGAGCCAGCCCTTCTTGTAGAGAATGCGGTGCCAGACAAGGAAATCTTCCTTGTTGCGATATTCGCCCCGGCGCACGCCCTTGAGGTGCTGCGGCTGATTCTCCTCGATGAAGGCGCGCACTTCGGCGCGGAACGCTTCATCTTCGGGCGTGAAATTGATGTCCATGGCTTCTCCTCGAGCCCTTCGGGAATGTCGTGCCCGGCATAGGCCGACAAATTGTCAAAAGGCGCGCGATGATAGCCAGCAAGACCGCGCGCGCAAGCCGACGTTGCGTCAAGTCGACGCAGGAATCTTCACCCCGCCCGGCGGGGCCGCAGCCGCACTTGTTGCCCCCGGGGATGCCCCCCTAGCCTGCCCGCCCTGGGGAGAGAGCCGCTGATGGCCGACACCGACGATGCCCTGCGCCGTTTCCGGGCGAGCATGATCCTGAACTTCGACGTCTGGCATGACGGCATTCCCTACGATCTGGACGCGCTGATGGCATTGCCGGAGGCCGAGCGCAGCGCCATCGGGCGCGAACTGGCCGCGAAGGGCGAACTGGACTGGCGCGACGTGCAGGCGCTGGAGCGGATCGGCACGCCGGAAGCGCTGGCGCGGATCGCCGCAGCCGCAGGCGCGCAGGCCGATCATGGCGGCGCCAGCGCCCTGCGCGCCGCCGCATCCCACGGCTGGCCGCGCGAGCGAGAAGATCGCTTCATCGCCCTGCTGGAGGCGGCGCGGCCGATGGAGACCTCGTTCGATACGCTGTTCGACGTGGCCGAAGCCCACCCGACCCCGCGCGTGCGTGCAAAGCTGCTGGAGCTCGCGACCGGCGGCGCGCCGGAGACGCGATATGCGTTCGGGGCATTTCTGCTCTATCTGCACGGACAAGCGGAGGACTGGTATGGGCTCGACACGGAGCATCGGCCGCACCTGCTTGGCCTGTCGGACAGCGGCGCGGCGCGCGCAGGTGCGGAAGCATGGCTGCGCAACATGATCGCCTCGCCGATCCATACGCGGGAAGACGCCCGATGATCACCGCGCTGGCGCTCATCGCCATGATGATGACCCTGCCATTGCTGGTGACGCTGCCGTGGTTCGGCTGGGGACCGGGGATCGACGCCGCAGGCAGAGGCATGGCGATGTTCTTTCCCGTCATCGCGATGACCGTGCGCGTGCTGTGCCTGGGCGCGGCGGTCGTCGTCCTGGCGGCCGAAGGCGGACTGGCGTGGAGCGGCCTTGGAGCGGCCGCATCCGGCGCGCTTGGGATTGCGTTCATCGCCGCGACCGGCGGCGTGTCGTTTCTGTCGGTTTCGCAACTCGTCGAGGCGCCGCCGCCGGACTATTCCGCCGCACCGGCATGGCTGGCGAGCGTCGCCCTGCCGATGGCGGTCGCGATCTGGATGCTCGCCGAAACCTATGGAGCGCCCGATGGCGCTCAGCTTTGGGTGTTGCGCGGCTTTCTGATCGTGCTGGCGCTGTCGCCCCTGCCCTTCCTTCTGCGCAACATGAAGGAGCGGGAGGCCGCCGCCGCGCACGACCGGTCGGAGCAAGCCGCGGCAGAGGCCAGCGCAGCCGCACGCCTGGACGCACTGCCGCAGGATGCGGATCTGGCCCAGACGCTGGCCTTCATCGACACGATCCCCGAAAGCGACTGGCGGCTGCAGGAGATGGCAAAGCAGCGTGCCGCGGCGCTGCCCGATGCGCCGTCGGCGGTGATGGCGATGCTCGCCAGCGACGACCGCGCAGAGCGCCTGCGCGCCGCCCTGCACACGGTCAATGTCGCGATGCCTTTGACGCCCGACTATTTCGCGATCGCCGAAACCGAGATCGCCGCGATCATCGACCGCCTGCAGACCAAGGCCGCCCCGGACGCCGAGCTTTACCGCGAGGGACGCGCCGCGATCCGGCTGGCCTGGCCGGCGATGCACCGGAGCGATCTGAAGAAGACGCAGATGGAGGCGCTGCGCGCCGCGCTGGAGGCCCAGGGGGACGGGTCGGCCTGCCGGGCGCTCGTCTACGACGCGGGGCTGCTCGCCGCCTATGTGAACGGCTGACGCTTGCGGCGCGCGGCCGCCGCGCATACCACTGCGCTATGCCCGCCGCCGCGCAGCCCATCGAAACGCCTTGCGTCAAGGTCTGCGTCCTGGACCCTGCGAGCGGGCTCTGCACCGGGTGCCGGCGCAGCTTGCGCGAGATCGCCGCCTGGGGCTCGATGCCGCCCGAGATGCGCGCAAGGATCATGTCGGAGCTGCCGGGCCGCGCCGCCGGGACTGCGGGCGCATGAAGGCATTCGGCTATTTCATCCTCGCCTTGCTGATCCTCATCGCGCTGGCGGCGCTGGGCTCGTGGGCGCTGGGCATTCGCCTCGGCGAGGACTGGAGCGACACGCGGGGCGTCAGGCTCGCCTGGGCTGGAACGCTGGCGGCGCTGTTTTCGGTGGGGCTGCTGGCGAGCTCGCGCCAGAAGGCATCGACCACGATCTTCAGTCTGCTGGCCTGGGCCGGGGCGTTCCTGATCCTCATTCTGGCGTATTCCTATCGCGACGAGGCGAAAGCGATGTGGACGCGCATCCGGGGCGAATTCTTCGGCAGCGAGGCGGTCGTGACAGCGACCGGGAACGTCGAGCTGCGGCGCATGCCGGACTCCCACTTCTATGCCGACGCCGACGTGAACGGGGGCAAGGTCACCTTCATGGTCGACACCGGCGCAACGACGGTGGCGCTGTCGTGGCGAGACGCCCGGGCTGCGGGCATCGACCCCGCCTCGCTGGATTTCTCGCAGACCGTGATGACGGCGGGCGGGCCTGTGAAGTCCGCTTTTGTGCGGCTCGGCCGGCTGGCGATCGGCCCGATCGTGCGGCTCGACGTGGCTGCGGCCGTCCTGCCGGAGGGGATTGAGGGCTCGCTGCTGGGTCTCAGCTTTCTCGACACATTGACGTCATACCAGATTTCCGGCGACCGGCTGACGCTGCGGGATTGATCGCCGCCCCCGCGACCGCCTATCTAGACTTTCCCTCACATACGGAACGCACATGCTCGCCACACCGCGCGACGACCTGAAGCCCAACACCGCCCTTTGGGAGAGCGTACCGCACATCGCGGCGACCGGGTTCCGCGAATATGACGCGCGCTGGAAATACGGCGTCGACATCAACCTGATGGGGTTCCAGGCGCTGGGTCTGGCGCTGGGCACCATGGTCTACGACACCTGCACGGCGCGGGGTGAAAAGCCCCGCATCGTGGTGGGCCACGACTATCGCGACTATTCGCTGATGCTGAAGCATTCGCTGACCGTCGGCCTGATGGCGGCGGGGTGCGAGGTGAACGACATCGGCCTGGCGCTGTCGCCCGTCGCCTATTTCGCCCAGTTCGCCTATGACTGCCCCGCCGTCGCGATGGTGACCGCCAGCCACAACGAGAAGCCGTGGACGGGCGTGAAGATGGGCGTCGAGAAGCCGCTGACCTTCGGCCCGACGGAGATGAACGCGCTTAAGGACATCACGCTGGGCGCCAAGTGGAAGGCGCGGCCCGGCGGGGCGTATGTGTTCCACAGCGACGCCCGCGATCTCTACATCGCCGATCTGCTGAAAGACGGACCGCTGAAGCGCAAGATCCGCGCCGTCGTCGCCTGCGGCAACGGTACGGCGGCCCATTATGCGCCGGAGGTGCTGGCGAAGCTGGGCGTGGAGGTCGTGCCGCTGGACACCGAGCTGGACTACACCTTCCCCCGCTATAACCCGAACCCCGAAGACCACGAGATGCTGCACGCGATGAGCGTGGCGGTGAAAGAGACGGGCGCGGAGCTGGCGCTCGGCTTCGACGGCGACGGCGACCGTTGCGGGGTTTGCGACGACAAGGGCGAGGAGATCTTCGCCGACAAGATCGGCGTGATGCTGGCGCGGGATCTTTCGGCGCTCTACCCGAACCGCGTGTTCGTGGCCGACGTGAAGTCGACCGGGCTCTTCGCGGTCGACCCGGTGCTGAAGGCGAACGGCGCGAGCGCCGACTACTGGATGACCGGCCACAGCCACATCAAGCGGCGCAATCACCAGATCAACGCGCTGGCCGCTTTCGAGAAGTCGGGCCACTTCTTCTTCAACGCGCCGGTCGGGCGCGGCTATGACGACGGGCTGGTCTCGGCCATCGCCGTGCTGCGCATGATGGAGCGCAACCCGGGCAAGTCGCTGTCGCAGCTTTACGGCGAGCTGCCGGTGACGCACGCGACGCTGACGATGGGGCCGTATTGCGGCGACACGGTGAAGTACGGCGTCGTCGACGAGCTGGTCGCGAAATTCCAGAAGATGAAAGCCGACGGCGAGTCGGTGACCGGACAGAAAATCGTGGACGTGCTCACCGTGAACGGCGTGCGCTTTACAACCGAGGATGGAACCTGGGGCCTGATCCGCGCGTCGTCGAACAAGCCGCAGCTGGTCGTGGTGGCGGAGAGCCCGGTCTCAAAAGCGCGGATGTGCGCGATGTATCGGTATTTGAAACAAATTCTGGACGCCGATCCGCGCATGGGCGAGTGGGATCAAAACATGGACGCAATCTGTCAGGATTGTCATTGAGCGGCGATTGCGGGCGGAGTCACGCACTGCTACTGAATCTTTCAAGGACCGGAGTGACTGTGGGCGTGAAGCCAACTGCAATCGGACCGATCGCATGGCGCGCCCCCCGCGCCGACCTTATGAGACCCTAGACTGGAGTTTGGCTACATGGCGACTGGTACCGTGAAATTCTTCAACACGCAGAAGGGCTTTGGCTTCATTAAGCCCGACGACGGCGGCAAGGACGTCTTCGTGCACATCACCGCCGTGCAGGCGGCCGGCCTGCGTGGCCTCGATGAAGGCCAGGCCGTCGGCTATGAGGTTGTCATGGAGCGCGGCAAGCCCGCCGCCGGCAATCTCAAGGCGATCTGAATTCCATCACGATGGACTTCGCGAAGGCGGCGCAGCGATGCGCCGCCTTTTCGTTTGCCGCGAGGCGTTCAGCCCAGCAGCATCCTGAGGCCGGAGGCCGCCAGGAAGAACCCGAACACGACGCGCAGCGTGCGCACGGGAAGCGCGTGCGCGATGCGGGCGCCCCACGGCGCAGCGAGGATCGAGGTGGGCGCGAGGATCAGCAGCGCGCCCCACGAGACATAGCCAAGCGACATCGGCGGCAGATCGCTTTCGCCAAGACCCAGCAGAACGAAGCCCATAGCGGCCGGCGCGCCGATGAGCACGCCAAGCCCCGCCCCCGTCGCGACGGCACGGTGGATGGCGACGCCGCAGAGCGTCATCGCGGTCACGCCCAGCGTGCCGCCGCCGATGCCCATAAGGGCCGAGACGCAGCCGAGAAGCAGCGAGAAGGCATAGGACAGCGGGTGGTTCGGAATCGCCGGCGCCAGCACCCAGTGCAACGGCGCAAAGGCGATGTAGATCGCGAAGAGCGTCGCGACGATGCCGAAGAAGGCCTTGAGGCCCGCGCCGCCGATGAAGGCGGCGAGCACCGCGCCCAGGATCGCGCCGAGAAAGACGAAGGGGCCGTAGCGGCGCAGGATCGGCCAGTCGAGCGCGCCGCGCTTGTTGTGGGCGGCGGCGGAGCGCAGCGAGTTGAAGACGATCGCGGCCAGCGACGTGCCGACCGCCACGTGCATCGCCACATCCTGCGAGACGCCGGCCTGGTGCAGGATCTCGAAGAAGACCGGCACCATGACGATGCCGCCGCCGATGCCCAGCATGCCGCCGGTGATGCCTGCGAGGAGCCCGGCTACGGTGAGCACGGCGACAAGGGTGGCGAGTTGCCCCGCCGACAGCGATTGAAAAAGGTCCATCTAGGCGGCGTCTTCCAGCTGAGGCGCACCGAGGCGCGCAAGGGCGTCTTGCAGAACCTCGACACCTGCGCCCTTTGCATGGGCGTTCTCAGCGAGATGACGGCGATAAAGCCGGGCGCCCGGCCGCCCGGCGAACAGACCAAGCATATGCCGGGTGATGGCGGCGAGCGGAACCCCGAGCGCGAGCTGGCGCTCGACATAAGGCATGTAGGCCTCGGCGGCCTGGAGCGGCGAGGCGACCGGATCGGGCGCGCCGAAGATCAGGCTGTCGACCTCAGCCAGTCGCCACGGCTGTTCGTAGGCGGCGCGTCCGAGCATGACGCCATCGGCCCATGAGAGATGTTCGGCGGCGGCCTGAAGCGACGGGAGGCCGCCATTGAGGACGATCTTGAGGTGCGGGCGCTCGGCCTTGACGCGGCGGACGAGATCGTAATCGAGCGGCGGGACGTCGCGGTTCTCTTTCGGGCTGAGGCCCTTCAGCCAGGCCTTGCGGGCGTGGACGATGAAGAGATCGGGGCCGGCCTTGGCGACGGTGTCGATGAAGGTGCGCAAGGCTTCTTCGGGGTCCTGATCGTCGATGCCGATGCGGCATTTGACGGTGACCGGGATCTTCACGGCCGCGCGCATGGCGGCGATGCAATCAGCCACCAGTTGCGGCTCGGCCATCAGGCAGGCGCCGAAGCGGCCGTTCTGCACCCGGTCGGACGGGCAGCCGCAATTCAGGTTCACCTCGTCATAGCCGCGCTCCTCGGCCATGCGGCTGCATGTGGCGAGAGCCGCCGGGTCGGAGCCGCCCAGCTGGAGGGCGACGGGGTGTTCTTCGGGCGAAAAGCCGAGCAGGCGGTCGCGCGGGCCGTGGATGAGCGCCCCGGTCGTGACCATTTCGGTATAGAGCAGCGCCTTGCGCGTGAGGACGCGGTGGAACGACCGGCAATGGCGGTCGGTCCAGTCCATCATGGGCGCAACACTGAACCTATGCGGCTGATCTATATAGCTTTTTTCCATATCTTCAAACGTCAGCTCATCTCGTCGCCACGCTGTTTTACGACACGACGCGGCGGAATTCGCTGGCTTTCAACGGCTCAGCGCACACGGCGCGCACTCGCTTTGGCGACGTCACGAAACTCAAATCCGGGTCGTGGCGTGTACAAATTGCCGTCAGGGGCGTTCTGTCAGCGAGACTTTTCCCCGACGCGAGGATGCCCGCCTCTGGGCCAACGACACCGAGCGCCCGGTTGATCGCGGCCAGACCCCGCTGCCGCCACGCACCTCGAACACGAGAGCACAACCACCCGGCTCAGTCGCAGCCTGTATCAGCTGCCTGCTGCGCAGATCAACACACCTCACGCCCCGGGTGAAGCCGGCAGGCCCGTTCATCGCTGAGGCCGTCCCAGCATTCTGCGACGGACGAGGTGGCCGCCGGGTCGGCAGCGTCAGACCTTTCCGAGGGCTTCAACCCACCCCGGAAGGAAGGCCCACTGCCCAGCCGCAGGTGTTGGCAGTTGCTTCGTACCCTCGAGCGTCAGCGATCGTCTTCCAGGCCGGAAATGACGGTCGCGACGCAGCTGCCGATCGTGACGAGGTTATAGCCGCCTTCCTGAACGATGACGGTCGGCAACCCCATACGACCGAGCCGGGCGCCAGCTGCGCGAAACCCGCTCAGCGTCACTTTCATTTCGTCGGTCAGGTCAGCCTCGTGCCCATCAACGCCCAGGGACAGCACAAGCGCGTCGGGCGCGTAGGCGGAGATGCGGGCGCATGCTGTCTCGATCGCGGCAAGAAACCCGTCATCGCTCGTATGCTTGGGTAGCGGAAGGTTGAGGTTGTATCCGTGGCCCCTTCCCGCCCCCCGCTCATGGTCATAGCCGACAAAATACGGGTAGCAGTCGTCCGGGTTGCAGTGAATCGAAACGAACAGGACATCATCCCGATCGTAAAAGATGCGCTGCGTGCCGTTGCCGTGGTGAACGTCAATATCCAGGATCGCGACGCGACCGACGGCGCTGCGGAGATACTGCGCAGCGATCGCCGCATTGTTCAGATAGCAGTTGCCGCCCCCACGATCCTTGTCCGCGTGGTGCCCCGACGGGCGGCAAAGAGCATAAGCGAACCGCTCGCCTTTCAGCACGGCATCGGCGGCTGCGACGGCGAGATTGGCGGAAGCAGCGATCGCTTCCCAGCTGCGCTCGCCGATCGGCATCCAGAGATCGCTCGCATGGAAGCCAGCGCGGGCGACGATCGAGCTTGGATAGCGACTTTCAACGCCGCGATCGGGAAATATGAGGGGATAGACGTCTCTGGCGTCAGCAAGCAGCCCGGATGCCAGGGCCGGTTCGGCAGCTTTTCGCCAAGCAGCCCATGCTGTCTTGAGATATTCCAGATACTCAGGCGTATGAATGTCTGCGATGGGGCGAAGGCCATATTGAGGCGCTTCCAGAAGTGTGTGGCCGTCCCTTTTCAGAGCCGCAAGAATGTTGTCGGCGCGTGCGGGGGGATCTGGCGTGAAGGTCAAAAACTGGCCCCAAATGTAGAACGTGTCGGGGCTATGGTTCGCGTGAGCGGCGGTGTGGAAGACTTTCATCGGATAAACCTTCCGGGTTCGTGACCCAGATTAACTTGACGCCGCCGCCACGGTCGCGAGGAAGCGGTCGTGTTCGATTTGCCCGTCGCCTATGCCGGCTCGCGTTCAGTCATGTCTCGCTTGCGGCGCGAAAGCGGTCGCAGCGATCTCGATCTGAGCACCCGGAACCGCAAGCGACGCCACTCCAACAGCTGTCCAGGCCGGGTGCGGGACGCCCAGTCTGGCTGTCTTGATGGCGATGAAGGTCGCCATCTGAGCGGGGAGATCGCCGACATGGTAGGTTGTCAGGCTTGCGACATCCGACAGAGCCGCCCCCGCTCCGACAGAACCAACTCAAGCGTGGAGAACGCATTTTCAACTTGCGCCGCGAAGTCGTCGGGCAGGCTCATATCCGGAGCGAAGCCGATAATGCCTGAGACGATGACCTGTTCGCCGACTCGGACGGCCGGCGCGAACTGAAAAGTGTCGTAAGCCACCTGAAGAGGGGCGGGAACAATTGGTGTGAACGGCTTGGGCAAAGGCTGCTCCATAGGATTAAACGATCCCCCGCCGCAAATCTGCATCGACGACGCCATCGGTCCGCCCAAGGCGCCATTTCAATGCGTGCAGCGCGAGCCAGCGCAGAGGCTCAGGCGGCAGCGGGAAAACCCGCCGCTTCAGGAGCGCAACGTCCTCGTTGGGCCGACCGAGCACCTGATCGGCGAGCATCGTCCCGTTCAGGGTAGCCTGAGCGACGCCGTGACCATTATAGCCCAAGCCATAGAAGACATCTCCTCGCGCATTGCCAAAGCTGAGGGGCAGGAAGTCGAGAGTCATGCAGATCCATCCCCCCCAAAAGCTCTCGATGGCCAGATCAGGGACTTCGGGAAAACGTACCTTGAGAAGATCTGCGAATTTTTGAAACAGAGCGGGATCATTCCCGCCGATCAACGCGCCGTTGTAGCCGTATTGAACGTGCTTCGAGCCGCCGACCAGGCGGCCATCGGCGGTAATCCGGTAGGATTCCAGACTTTCATGGGCGGTATAAACACCCTCGCGACCGGTCCAGCCCAATCGATCGAGTTGCGCGTCGGTCAGCCGCGCTGTCTGGAACATCGTATCCCGCAGCGGGAACACTTTGCTTTTCAGGCGTTTGAGGGTCGAGGGCGTATAGGCATTCGTCGCGACGATCAGCTTGTCGGCGCGCAGCATTCCCCTGGGCGTCAGCACTTTTATTGGAGAAGCGCCGTCTTCGATGCCCGTGACCGGGGTCGCTTCAAAAATCCGCACGCCTGCCGACAGCGCCGCGCGACGTAGTCCGAGAACATACTTGCCGGGGTGAAGGTGACCGCCGCAACTCTCCAGCACGCCGACCCGAAAGACGGGCGGCAGTTTCCGCGCGCGCATTTCATCCTCGTTGAGGTAGCGGACCTCAGCGCCGATGCCCGCAGCAAGCTCAGCACTTCGCTGTAGCGGCTCGGTATGACGGGGATGAACGCCGGCGATGATATTGCCGACGGGGCGATAATCGCAGTCGATGCCATAGCGCTCGAAAATCTGCTGTGTATGACGTACGGCGCGCTCGCCAAATCCTATATACTCAGCCGCGCGGGCGGCGCCGACTTGCTTGACCAATGTCGGCACATCTTTGCCTATGGCGGGGGTCAGATGGCCGGCGTTTCGGCCGCTTGCGCCCTTGCCGCAAAAGTCCATTTCGAGAAGGACGACATTGACGCCCTCGGCGCGCAAAGCCAGCGCCGCGTTGAGCCCCGTCAAGCCGCCGCCGACAATGGCGACATCGCAGCGAAGCTCAGCGTCTAGAGCCGGCTGCAGATCCGCCGGCTCTTCCACCCAAACACTGACATCACGATAATCGAAAGACATCACTCACCGCGCAGCTTCGAGCTTTGGCGCAACGCTATGGCAAGCAAATCGCCGCTGCTGTATCCTTCCACGCCAGATCAAGACCACTTCGCGCCAGAGATCGCCTATTACCGGAACGACGCTGATCCAGGGTTTGACTCTTGACCGCGCCCTTGAGACCGCGCGGCGTAAGGGACTCGACCCGAAACCATACTTTCGGTTGGCCGGTATTCGGCAAATCCCCAGCTCGTGGGCGAATCAGAGAATCCCCAACAGTTTGTTCGCCCATTTTCTTTACTGGGCGGCGCTGGAAACCGGAGATCCGGCGTTCGGGCTGCAGGTCGGCGCCGACTTCACATTGGGCGATCTGGGCGCGCTGGGATATTTCCTCATGCATGCGCCGTCGGTCAGCGCAGGGCTCCTCGCATCGGAGAAATGGTTCGCCTATCAGCAGGATGGCGGCTTCTTCCGCACGCGGCGCTACGGCGCCGATCTGGAGCTTCTGTATGATGGCGGAGAACTTCCCGAAGGCCCGCGCCGGCAGGACGCGGAGTGTGGGCTCGCCATCATCGCGGGCTTATTCCGCAGGTCCAGCGGCGCTCATCCCCACGAAGTCCGCACCAGGGATCAGCAGCACGTGGTCGGTGACGTGCTCCGGTCCCATTTCGGATGCCGCATCCTGTATGGATGTCCAGACTACAGCGTGGTCTACGATTCCGACATTCTCCACAAACCCGTCCGTGGCGCCGATCCGGCGCTTTTTCAGATTCTGGGCGACTATCTTTCGCTGAAGATCGCCGAATTGCCGCCGAAGGACGACATCGTCGCCGAAGTAAGATGGCACCTGCGGCGCGCACTTCCGACCGGGGCGGCGCGGCTGGCGATTGTCGCGAAAGAGCTGGGGCTGAGCTCCCGAACGCTCCAGCGGAGGTTGGCGGAGCGCGGAGAAGTCTTTGAAGCGCTCCTCGAACAAGTCCGGCTTCAGATCCTCTCCGAAATCTCCCAAACACGGCGCATGAGCAACAATATCATAAGTGTCGAACTGGGATTTTCAAATCCGAGCGCCTTCTACAGATGGCGGACGAAGCACCGCCAGACTGACAGCGAAAGCAGTAAGGCCGACAGCAGATCCGGAGAGAAGCGCCCGATCCGCTAACCGGGGGCGTCGCGGAGCGGACGGCGCGGTTCGGGCAGGCGGCTGGCTCGTACAAGCCGATGCGCGGCATGCCGCACATGTCCAACGGCAAGCACGTAAAGCCGTTCTCATGGGGTCTCCCCGCGCTATAAGCGGGGAGACTTTCCATGAAAGGTGAGCCCCATGGCGCTGCGCGGACTTTACCCCGAGATCGAGCCCTACAGGACCGGACGCCTGGAGACCGGCGACGGGCACAGCGTCTATTGGGAGCTGTGCGGGAACCCGAACGGCAAGCCGGTGGTGTTCCTGCATGGCGGGCCGGGCGGCGGGTGCAATGCCGGCCACCGGCGGCAGTTCAACCCGGAGAAGTACAAGATCCTGCTGTTCGATCAGCGCGGCTGCGGCCGCTCGACGCCGCATGCGGGACTGGAGAACAACACGACGTGGGACCTGGTCGCCGACATCGAGAAGCTGCGCGTGTTGACCGGGGCCGATAAGTGGCAGGTGTATGGCGGATCGTGGGGTTCGACGCTGGCGCTCGCCTACGCGCAGACGCACCCCGAGCGGGTGAGCGAACTGGTGCTGCGCGGCATCTTCATGCTGCGGCCGCAGGAGCTGCACTGGTATTATCAGGAGGGCGCGAGCCGCATCTTCCCGGACAAATGGGAGCGGGTGCTGTCGATCCTGAGCGCTGAGGAGCGCAAGGACGTGATGGCGGCGTATCGCAAGCGGCTGACGGCGCCAGACAAGGCGACGCAGCTGGAAGCCGCGAAGCTGTGGAGCCTGTGGGAGGGCGAGACCGTGCACCTCCTCCCCCACCCCGACAGCGCCGGGTTCGGCGAGCCGGAATTCGCGCTCGCCTTTGCGCGGATCGAGAACCACTACTTCGTCAATGGCGGCTGGTTCGAGGTGCCGGACCAGTTGCTGCGCGACGTGCCGAAGATCCGGCACATCCCGGCGACCATCGTGCACGGGCGCTATGACGCGTGCTGTCCGGTGGAGAATGCCTGGGACCTGCACAAGGCCTGGCCGGAGGCGAAGCTGCACATCATCGAGGATGCCGGGCACGCCTATAACGAGCCGGGCATCTTGGATGCACTGATCCGTGCGACCGATGGGTATGCCGCCTAGATATGCAGCGGGTGGCCCAGCGCCTTGAGGCAGGCTTCGTGGAAGCCTTCGCCTTGGGTGGGGTGGGCGTGGATGGTGCCGGTGATGTCTTCCAGGCGCGCGCCCATCTCGACCGCCAGCGCGAAGGCGGCGGCGAGTTCGGAGATGCCCTGCCCCACGGCCTGGATGCCCAGCACCAGATGATTGTCGGCGCGGGCGACGACGCGGACGAAGCCCTCTTCCGCCAGCATCGTCATGGCGCGGCCGTTGGCGGTGAAGGGGAAGATGCCGATCTTCACTTCGGGCGAGACCTTGCG
>JAKOQZ010000063.1 GCA_029778105.1 Pseudomonadota bacterium
GATCCCGCATCACTGCGTCAAGGCGCCATGGCTTCCGGGGGTGGGCCGGGACTCCGGCGGCCCGTGGGCGTCACTTCTCTCGTGAAGCCGGCTTCGCGAGCCGCCGTCGACCCTGAGGCACGTATTCGATGCGCGGCGGAGCCCTGCCCTTGCCGGCACGCAGTCGCGCCGCACGAGCGACATAGAAAAAGGGCGCGGATTGCTCCGCGCCCTTTTCGCCTGTCGGTGATCGCAGGCCTTAGAAGTGGGCCAGCGCGCCCAGCATCAGGAGAGCCACGATGTTGGTGATCTTGATCAGCGGGTTCACGGCCGGGCCGGCCGTGTCCTTGTACGGATCGCCGACGGTGTCGCCGGTGACCGACGACTTGTGGGCTTCCGAACCCTTGAGGTGCTTCACGCCGTCCTTGTCCACGAAACCGTCCTCGAACGACTTCTTGGCATTGTCCCAGGCGCCACCGCCCGAGGTCATCGAGATGGCGACGAAGATGCCGGTGACGATGACGCCGAGGAGCATCGCGCCCGTGGCCTCAAGCGCAGCCGCCTTGTCGCCCGAGATCCAGAGGACCGCGAAGAACAGAACGATCGGCGAGAGAACCGGGAGCAGCGAGGGAACGATCATTTCCCGGATCGCGGCCTTGGTGAGCATGTCGACCGCGCGGCCGTAGTTCGGCTTGGACGTGCCGGCCATGATGCCCTTGTCCTCGCGGAACTGGCGGCGGACTTCCTCGACCACCGCCTGCGCGGCGCGGCCGACGGCCGTCATCGCCATGCCGCCGAAGAGGTAAGGCAGCAGACCGCCGATCAGCAGCCCGACCACGACCCACGGGCTCGACAGCGAGAAGGTGAGCGCGCGGATGCCTTCGAAGAAGGACCCGGCCTTCGCCGTGCCGATGAAGTGCTGGATGTCCGAGGTGTAGGCCGCGAACAGGACCAGCGCGCCGAGACCGGCCGAGCCGATCGCGTAGCCCTTGGTGACCGCCTTGGTGGTGTTGCCGACCGCGTCGAGGGCGTCCGTCGTGTGACGGACTTCCTTGTCGAGACCGGCCATTTCGGCGATGCCGCCCGCATTGTCCGTGACCGGACCGAAGGCGTCGAGCGCGACGATCATGCCGGCCAGAGCCAGCATGGTGGCGGTCGCGATCGCGAGACCGAAGAGGCCCGCCATCAGGTAGCAGGAGATCATGCCGCCGACGATCACGATGACCGGCAGCGCCGTCGCTTCCATGGAGACCGCGAGGCCCTGGATGACGTTGGTGCCGTGGCCGGTGACCGAGGCCTGCGCGATCGAGACGACCGGGCGCTTGCCCGTGCCGGTGTAGTACTCGGTGACCATCACGATCAGCGCCGTGACGACGAGGCCGATGATGCCGCAGACGAAGATCGTCGTGCCGGTGAAGGCGAAGGTTTCGCCGAACGCCTCGTAGCTGATCGCCGCCTTGAAGCCGCCCGGAAGGACGAACGCGATGACAGCGGCCAGCGCGCCGATGGACAGGACGCCCGTGGCGATGAGGCCCTTGTAGAGGGCGCCCATGATGTTCTTCGACGCGCCGAGGCGCACGAAGAACGTGCCGACAATCGAGGTGAGGATGCAGACGCCGCCGATGGCGAGCGGCAGCAGCATCATGGGAAGGAGGGTCGTCGGCTGGGCCGCGAAGAAGATGGCGGCCAGCACCATCGTCGCCACGGCGGTCACCGCGTAGGTTTCGAAGAGGTCCGCGGCCATGCCGGCGCAGTCGCCCACATTGTCGCCCACGTTGTCGGCGATGGTGGCGGGGTTGCGCGGGTCATCTTCGGGAATACCCGCTTCGACCTTGCCGACCATATCGCCGCCGACGTCCGCACCCTTGGTGAAGATGCCGCCGCCGAGACGCGCGAAGATCGAGATCAGCGAGGCGCCGAAGCCGAGGGCGACGAGCGCGTCGATCACCAGGCGGTCGCTGGGCGCGTAGCCGAGCGGGCCGATCAGCACGTAGAAGTAGACGACGACGCCCAGAAGAGCGAGGCCGGCCACCAGCATGCCGGTGATGGCGCCCGCCTTGAAGGCGGTCGACAGGCCCTGTGCGAGGCCAAGCCGCGAGGCTTCGGTCGTGCGCACGTTGGCGCGAACCGAAACGATCATGCCGACATAGCCGGCGATGCCCGACAGGATCGCGCCGACCAGGAAGCCGACCGCGACAAGCGGGCCGAAAAGAACGCCGACCAGAACGGCGACGACCACGCCGACGAGGCCGATGGTCGTGTACTGGCGGTTCAGGTAGGCGTTGGCGCCTTCCTGAATGGCGGCAGCGATTTCCTGCATGCGGGCATTGCCCGCGCTCTGGCGAAGGATGGAGCCCGTCGCCCACAGGCCGTAAAGGATCGCGGCGATGCCGCAACCGATCGTGGCCCAAATGACAGTTACTGTATCCACGGATGACCTCTCGATGATTGTCGAAGGTCGGACTTGGCCGGTGGCGGGCGCGTTCGCGCCGTTAGTGCCGCTTCCATCCGAGCAACAGCGGCAAAGTCTCCCCCCGGCCGACTAGCCGGTCCCCCCGCTGCGAAGCGGGCGGCTTATGCCATTGAGGCGGACTTAAGGCAATGCGGCCGCTTAATGCGCCGGCGCTGCGTCCGGCGCGGCGGGCTCGGGGTCTTGCGGCGGTTCCGACGCGGCTGCCGCAGCGTTAAGCGCCGGATCGTCGGTCTGAATCGTGTCGCGGAACTTCAGCGATTTGAACGAGCCCTCGCCGATCGTTGCATTGGCGATGGCCAGAAGCCTGGTTTTCAGCCCCTCGCCGTCGATCTCCTCGGGATTGCCGTTGAGGGCGATCGAGGCACGGTGCAGCTCGCGCAGCATGGCGTCCATAATGTAGGGCACCTTGTTGCGCGCGATTTCGACCGTGGCCGAGTCCTTGGCGTCGAGCATCACCCGCATATAGGCGTAGTGATAGAGGCGATCGTTCACCGTGACCGGCGCGACCAGCATGGGCAGTTCTACGGTCGTATCCTCGCCGCCGAGCGAAGCCCCGGAAGGCTTTTTCTCGCCGCCCGAGGCGAAGGCCGGAGCGACGGCGAGGGCTGCGGCGAGCAGGATCGAAGCGAAGCGCATGCGCCGAACCTAAGCCGTGGCGGCTTAAGCCGGGGTTATCGGGCGAAGTGGTCGTAGCCGCCGGCCGCAGGCTCGGCGAAGGCGCCATCGGGCAGTCGGACGGCGACGCCCTGCCCCTTTTCCACATGGCCGATGATCGTCACCGGCGTGCGCGCAGCGCGTGCCGCATTTTTCAGCGCAGCCAGTCGCTTGAGCGGGATTGTGAAAGCGATTTCGTAGTCGTCCCCGGCACCGGCCAGGCGGTTCGGCAGATTGGGATCGGTCCGCGCCAGGACACGCGCAGCCGGCGACAGAGGAACCGCCTGCAGGTCGATGACCGCCCGCAGACCGGACTGTTCGGCCAGATGGCCGACGTCCTGAACGAGACCGTCGGAAACGTCGAGCGCGGCCGTCGCGATGCCCCTCAAGGCGGGGCCGAGGCGGGTGCGGGGCTGGGGCAGACGGTAGCGCGCGCTGAGGAAGCTGCGCTGGGCGGGGGCGAGGCCGGGATGGGGCGACAGGATCTCCGTCAGGCCGAGATGGCCGTCGCCGATGGTCCCCGTCACGCAGAGAATGTCGCCCGGCCTGGCCCCCGAGCGGCGGAGCATGCCCTTCCCGGGCACGTCGCCGAACATGGTGACGCCGAACGTTGCGGGGCCGGGCGTCGCGACCGTGTCGCCGCCGAGCAGAGAGAGGCCGAACCGCTTCTGATCGGCCTTGAGGCCTCGCGCGAAGGCGGCGATCCAGCGGTCATTTACGTCGCGCGGAAAGGCGCACGTCATCAGATAGGCGCGCGGGGTCGCGCCCTTGGCCGCCAGATCGGAGAGGTTCACGCGCAGCAGTTTGCGGGCGATCATGTCCGGCGGGTCGTCGGGAAGAAAATGCACGCCCTCCACGATCGCGTCGGCCGTGAGGACGAGCGCCCTGCCCTTGGCCGGCACGAACAGCGCCGCATCGTCCTTGAGGCCGAAGGCGAGCGGCGCGCCTTCGGCGAGCGGTGCGAAATGGCGGGCGATGATGTCGAATTCGCCCGGCATCCGGCTAAGCGGCCGGAATGCCGAATTCGGTCGGGCGCGTCTTGCGGGCGAGCCCGTTCAGCACACCGTTCGCGAAGCCGACCTCGGTGTCGCCGAAAAACGCGTCGGCGACGCGGACATATTCATCGAGAATGACGCGGGCCGGAACATCTTCCCGGGCGATGATCTCAAAGGCCGCAGCCCGCAGCAGAGCGCGGAGCGTCGAGTCGATGCGTTCGAGCGTCCAGCCGGGATTGAGCGAGCCGGCGAGCGCCTTGTCGATTTCGACCTGACGGGCGACCACGCCTTCGACGATGTCGGCGAAAAGCGCCTCGTCGGCTTCGGCGAGCATTTCGGCTTCGCCGGAGTCCCGTTCAAAGCCGAGGCGATGGCTGCGGAATTCGCTGACCACGTCGCCCGCGTCCTCGCCGGCCATCTCCATCTGATAGAGGGCCTGCGCGGCGGCGAGACGGGCGCGGCTGCGTTCGGCGTGCGGCTTTTTGCTCATGCGTCGACGCCGAGCTTCTTGCGCCAGGCGATCATCGACAGCGCGGCCGCCGCGGCGCCGCCGCCCTTGTCCAGCTTTTCAGCGCTGGCGCGTTCCCAGGCCTGATCTTCATCTTCGACCGTGAGAATGCCGTTGCCGATGGCGATACCCTGAAGCGTCAGGTCCATGATGCCGCGCGCCGACTGTTCGGAGACGATCTCGTAATGCGTCGTCTCGCCGCGAATGACGCAGCCGAGCGCGACATAGCCGTCGAACGGCTTGGCGATGACGCCCTCGTCGCTGGCTTCGACCGCCATACGGATGGCGTAGGGAATTTCGAGCGCGCCGGGAACGGTGACGCGTTCGTGCGTGGCGCCGGCGGTGCCCAGCGCGAGCTTTGCGCCTTCATACAGCGCGTCGGAGATATCTTCGTAGAATCTGGCTTCCACGATGAGCAGATGAGGTCGCGTCGCCATCAGGCGGCTCCTTCCGTCGGGATTGTCCGCTGGCCGACCAGGTTGAGCCCATAGCCGTCGAGGCCGATGAGCTTTTTGACCGGCGAGCGTGTGAGAATGGTCATGTCCTTGACGCCGAGATCGACCAGGATCTGGGCGCCGACGCCGTATTCCTTGAGCATGTTGGACATGCGTTCTTCGGGATCGCGCGTCAGCACGTCGGTGATCGAGGTGTCTTTCGTGTCGCGGATGAGCACGATGACGCCCCTGCCCTCGCGTGAAATCTCGCGCATCGACTGACGCAGCAGATCGTTGCGGCCGGACTTCGCGCCGAGCAGATCGTCCATCGCGTTGATAGCGTGCATGCGCACCAGAACCGGACCAGGCTGCGAAAGATCGCCCTTCACCAGCGCGACGTGCTCGGCGTATTCGACCTTGTTCACGTAGACGATGAGCTTGAAGGCGCCGCCATATTCGCTCTCGAACTCCTGCTCGATCCGGCGTTCGATCAGGTGATCGTATTTCCGGCGATAGGCGATGAGATCGGCGATGGTGCCGACCTTCAGGCCGTGATGCTGAGCGAACTTCACGAGATCCGGCAGGCGGGCCATCGTGCCGTCGTCATTCATGATCTCGCAGATGACGCCGGCCGGATAGAGGCCGGCGAGCCGCGCGATATCGACCGAGGCTTCGGTGTGGCCGGTACGGACAAGAACGCCGCCCGGCCGCGCGACGAGCGGAAACACATGGCCGGGCGAGACGATATCGTCGGCGCCCTTGGTCGCGTCGATGGCGACCGAGATCGTGTGCGCGCGATCATGCGCGGAGATGCCGGTGGAGATGCCTTCCTTGGCCTCGATGGAGACGGTGAAGGCCGTGCCGTGGACCGTGCGGTTGTTGACCGTCATCGGCGGCAGCCGCAGCTGCTCTGCCCGGTCCGTGTTCAGCGTGAGGCAGATCAGGCCGCGACCGAAACGCGCCATGAAATTCACGGCGGCGGGCGTCGCCATCTGGGCGGGAATGACGAGGTCGCCTTCGTTCTCGCGGTCTTCGGCGTCGACGAGAATGAACATGCGCCCGTTCCGCGCATCCTCGATCACGTCCTCGATGGATGAGATGTA
Source organism: Pseudomonadota bacterium (assembly GCA_029778105.1). Classification (GTDB taxonomy): domain Bacteria; phylum Pseudomonadota; class Alphaproteobacteria; order Micropepsales; family Micropepsaceae; genus JADZAI01. The sequence goes on from JAKOQZ010000063.1 coordinate 6,147, forward strand.
GTCGGTGTACTCGCTCATGACGCCCGCGCCTTAGTTGGCTGTTCTGATGCGCTCCACGTAGCGCGCCAGCGCGTCGATCTCCAGATTAATACGCTGACCCTGCGTCATGGCGCCGAACGTCGTGTGGCTGAAGGTATGGGGGATGATGTTGACGCCGAACGTCGTTCCCTCGACCTCGTTCACCGTAAGCGATACGCCGTCGATGCAGATCGAGCCCTTGGGCGCGATGTAGCGCATCAGTTCGGCGGGGGCTTCGAAGCTGAAGCGCCAGGATTGCCCCTCCGGCGTGATCGACAGAACCGAGCCCACGCCGTCGACATGCCCCGAAACGATATGGCCGCCCAGTTCGTCGCCCACGCGCAGGGCACGCTCCAGATTGACCGGGGCGCCGACCGTCCAGTCCGCGATGGTCGTCTTGGACAGGGTTTCGGCGGATGCCTCGACGGCGAACCAGCCCTGCCCGTTCGTCACCCCGCGACGGATCACCGTCAGGCAGGGGCCGGAACAGGCGATGGACGCGCCGATGTCGATGCGGGCGACGTCATAGGCCGTGTCGATCTCGATCAGCGTATCGCCGGGCTTCGAGATCGAGCGCACGCGCCCCTTGTCGGTGATGATGCCGGTGAACATGTGAATGCCTCTAGTCCAGCGCGGTCCAGCTTTCCAGCACATCCGCACCGACACGGCCGATATGGGCGAGCGCGAAGCGCGGCGCAACGTCGGGCCCCTCGACGCCCATCGCCGCGATCGCCGGCAGGCCGTCGCCGCCCATGACGGTGCCGGCACGGAAGGCGTGAATGGCGTCGATCAGGCCGGCGCGGATCATCGCGCCGGCGATCCGGCCGCCGCCCTCGACAAGAACACGGGTAAGCCCGCGCGCGCCGAGCTCGCGCGCGGCGACCAGGAGATCAAGCTCGCCTGTCGGCAGCAGCGGAACCTCGATGATCTCGGCGCCCAGATCCCTGAACGCCGCCGCACGCGCCTTGTCGGCATCGGGCCGGGCGAGAATCCAGAGCGGCTGACGGCGCGCGCTTCGCGCCAGTTTCGAGGTCAGGGGCAGGCGCAGGCGCGCATCGGCGAGGATGCGCACCGGCTGTCGCGCGGACAGTCCGGGAAGGCGGACGTCGAGCTGGGGATCGTCGGCGATGGCCGTGCCGATGCCGCAGAGAATGGCGTCGGCTTCTGCGCGCATCAGATGCGCGCGCGCGCGCGCCGCTTCGCCGGTGATCCATTTGCTGGCGCCGTTATGCGCGGCGATGCGGCCATCGAGCGTCATCGCTGTCTTCAGCTCGAAATAGGGCCGGCCCTTGAGCACGCGGGTCAGAAATCCGGCAGTTACCTCAACCGCCTCAGCCCGCCGCACGCCTACCGTCACGGCTATGCCCGCCTCGCGCAGACGCGCAAGGCCCTGCCCCGCCGTGCGGGGATCGGGATCTTCGATGGCGACAACGGTGCGCGCGAGACCGGCGGCCACCAATGCGTCGGCGCAGGGCGGCGTTTTCCCCATATGGGCGCAGGGTTCGAGCGTGACATAGGCAGTACCGCCCAAGGCGCGCGAACCGGCCTGCGCCAGCGCCTGCGTTTCGGCATGCGGTCTGCCGCCGTCGGCCGTTCGCGCACGGCCCACGACGCGGCCGTCCGCATCCACGATGACGCAACCGACCGACGGATTGGGCCAGGTCAGTCCGAGGCCGCGCCGGGCGAGCGCCAGCGCCGAGCCCATATGCGCGGCGTCACTTGTCGCGCTGGCCGTCATCGCCGGCACGTCCATACTGCTGGTCGACGAATTTCTCGAAGTCGTTCACTTCGCGGAAATTGCGGTAGACGGACGCGAAGCGCACATAAGCCACGGGATCGAGCGTCTTCAGACCTTCCATCACCAGAGCGCCGATCTGCTTGGAGTCGATGTCGGTTTCGCCCATGCTTTCCAGACGCCGCACGATGCCGCTGACCAGCCGTTCCACGCGTTCGGATTCGACCGGGCGCTTGCGCACGGCCTTTTCAATGGAGCGGTAGAGCTTGTCGCGGTCGAACGCCTCGCGCCGCCCCTGCTTCTTCAGCACGGTCAGCTCGCGAAGCTGCACGCGCTCGAATGTCGTGAAGCGCGCGTTGCAGTTCGGGCAGAGCCGGCGGCGGCGAATGGCCGAATTGTCCTCGGTCGGGCGCGAGTCCTTGACCTGGGTTTCGTCGCTTCCGCAGAAGGGGCAGCGCATGCGGGGCCTTTAATAGATCGGGAAGCGCGCACAAAGATCGAGCGCACGGGCTTTCACCCGCTCCTCGACCAGCGTGTTGCCGTCCGGGCTGTTGGCGTTGAGGCCGTCGAGGACTTCGACGATCATCTCGCCGATCTGCTGGAACTCCGCGACGCCGAAACCGCGCGTGGTGCCGGCGGGCGAGCCGAGCCGGATGCCGGAGGTGAGCGCAGGCTTTTCCGGATCGAACGGAATGCCGTTCTTGTTCGCAGTGATGTGAGCGCGCTCAAGCGCGTGCTCCGCAACCTTGCCCGTCACCTTCTTGGGACGCAGATCGACCAGCAGCACGTGCGTGTCGGTGCCGCCCGAGATGATGTCGAGCCCGCCCGTCTTGAGCGTCGCGGCCAGAGCCTTGGCGTTCTCGACCACGTTTTTCGCATAGATCTTGAACTCGGGCTGCAACGCCTCGCCGAAGGCGACCGCCTTGGCGGCGATGACATGCATCAGCGGGCCGCCCTGCAGCCCCGGGAAGACGGCCGAATTGATCTTCTTGGCCAGCTCCTCGTCATTGGTGAGGATCATGCCGCCGCGGGGGCCGCGCAGCGTCTTGTGCGTGGTGGTGGTGACGATATGGGCGTGGTCCAGCGGATTGGCATGCACGCCGCCTGCCACGAGACCGGCGAAATGGGCCATATCGACCATGAACTTGGCGCCGACCGAATCCGCGATGGCGCGGAAGCGGGCGAAGTCGATGGCGCGCGGATAGGCCGAGCCGCCGGCGATGATGAGCTTGGGCTTGTTTTCTTCGGCGAGGCGCTGGACCTCATCGTAGTCGATGCGGTGGTCGTCGGGCCTGACGCCATAAGGCACCGGCTTGAACCACTTGCCCGACATGTTGGCCGGCGAGCCGTGCGTCAGATGGCCGCCCGCCGCCAGATTGAGGCCCATATAGGCGTCGCCCGGCTGCATGAGCGCCAGGAAGACGGACTGGTTGGCCTGCGCGCCGGAATGGGGCTGCACGTTGGCGAATCTGGCGTTGAAGAGACGGCACGCCCGCTCGATCGCCAGGCTTTCCGCAATGTCCACGAACTCGCAGCCGCCGTAGTAGCGGCGCCCGGGATAACCTTCGGCGTATTTGTTGGTCAGGACTGAGCCCTGGGCCTCAAGTACCGCTCGCGAAACGATATTCTCCGATGCGATGAGCTCGATCTGGTCCTGCTGGCGACCCAGTTCCTTGCTGATCGCCGCAAAAAGCTCCGCATCTCCCGACGCGAGATCGCGAGTGAAAAACGGCGATTGAGAAGCCGCGTGGCTTCTGGCGCTGGTGGCGGTCATGGGCGTCCCCGGTACAATTCTGGCGGCGTGCTTATAGCCCAGCCCAGACGGCGATGCACCATATCTGGTAGCCAGTCAGCGCGTACAAATAGTTCCCCGAATTTTCTTTCCCGGAGGCCAGTTATGCTTGGCAGACAGCTTCATATTGCAGTGCGACAACATGTAGCATAAAATATTCCCACATTTTCCGAAGGATAGAGTCGCGATGATCAAAGACGATGGCAGCCTTATCGCCCCCACCAGCGGAGACAAATCGGATTTGCTGGAATACGCGACCGGGATCGTTGCAGCCTATGTCGGGCGCAACCAGATCCTGCAGAGCGATCTGCCTGTCCTGATCAAATCGGTCTTCGACGCCCTTGCCGGTCTTTCGCAGCCGGCTGCGGACGCGCCCGCGCCGAGCGCCCTGAAACCGGCCATTCCGGTGAAGAAATCGGTGACGGACGAGTACATCATTTGCCTGGAAGACGGCGCGAAGCTGAAAATGCTCAAGCGCTATCTGCGCACCCACTACGACATGTCGCCGGACGAATACCGCGCCAAATGGGGCCTGCCCTCGGACTATCCGATGGTCGCGCCGAACTATGCCCAGGCGCGCTCGGAAATGGCGAAGCGCATCGGCCTGGGCAAGCTGACCCCGGCTTCGGGCCGCGGCCGCAAGAAAAAGGCGGCCTGAGCCGCACGTCGTCCCGGCTAAACGACAATGCCCCGCCCGCTTCCGGGCGGGGTTTTGTTTGTGTCGGCCTCGGATGGCGTCTCGCGGCCCAGCAGCCGCATCAACTTGGCGACCGCAAGCTTCTGCAGATCGTTTTGATGCGCCGTCAGCGGCCCGACGACGACCGCCTCGACACCTGAAGCGGCATCGATCGCCGTCGCGCGGACGGCGTTACCCTGTCTCAGAAACTCGACGTAAATCTCGCCGGCGGCCGGCGTGCGCCTGTCCGGTTTGCGGCCGTCAGGCGGCACGCCGGATCTTCAGGCGGCGCCAGCAGGCGTCGAGCGCGCCGACCAGCTCAGCCAGCTTTTCATCGCTGTGAGTCGGCGACGGCGTGAAGCGAAGCCGCTCCAGACCGCGGGGCACGGTGGGGTAGTTGATGGGCTGAACGTAGATGCCGTATTCGAACAGCAACTCGTCCGCGACCGCCTTGCACTGCACCGGATCGCCGACCAGCACCGGCACCATGTGCGAGACGGAGCTTTCCATCACAGGCAGATCGGCGTCGCGCAGCATCTGCTTCAGCTTCGCCGCCTTGGCGTGCAGCAGATCGCGTTCGGCGGTGCTTTCCTTGAGATGGCGCACGCTGGCCAGCGCGCCGGCGACCAGTACGGGCGACAGCGATGTCGAGAAGATGAAGCCCGGCGCGAACGAGCGCACGCAATCGACGATGCGCGCGCTGGCGGCGATGTAGCCGCCCATCACGCCATAGGCCTTGGCCAGCGTGCCCTCGATGATGTCGATGCGGTGCATGACGCCGTCGCGTTCGGCGACACCCGCGCCGCGCGGCCCGTACATGCCCACCGCATGCACTTCGTCGAGATAGGTCAGCGCGCCGTACTTTTCCGCAAGGTCGCAAAGGCCGGCGAGCGGCGCGATGTCGCCGTCCATCGAATAGACGGACTCGAACGCGATCAGTTTCGGCGCGTCGGGATCGTCCTGCTGGATCAGCTCTTCGAGGTGCGCGAGATCGTTGTGGCGGAAGACGCGCTTCACGGCGCGGCCGCGCTTGATGCCCTCGATCATCGAGGCGTGATTGAGCTCGTCGGAATAGATGATGACGCCCGGCAGGATCGCCGAGAGCGTCGAGAGCGTCGCATCGTTCGACACATAGCCGCTGGTGAACAGCAGCGCCGCTTCCTTGCCGTGCAGGTCGGCGAGCTCGCGCTCAAGCTCGACATGGTAATGAGTGGTGCCGGAGATATTGCGGGTGCCGCCCGAGCCTGCACCCACATGCTCGATCGCCGCGTGCATCGCCTCGGTGACGACGGCGCTCTGCCCCATGCCGAGATAGTCGTTCGAACACCAGACGGTGACCGAACGCTTGCCCTGCGTCTCGCTCGCGTGGTGAACCGCACGCGGATAAGCGCCGCGCTGACGTTCGATGTCGATAAAGACGCGATAGCGACCCTCCGCCTTCAGGCTGTCGATCGCTGCGTCGAAATGCTTGTCGTAATCCATCGAAGCCCCTGCACCTGGCAAGGTTGTTACATGCACGAGGGGTTTGCGCTTCGCTTTGACTAGCGTCAAGCGCCTCTGGGCAAATGCTGATTGAGATTACTGAGAACGCCTCTCAATAGCGCGGGCCGGTCGGTCATGATCCCATCGACACCCAGACCTACAAGCCGGCGCATCTCCGCTTCGTCGTCGATCGTCCAGACATGCATTTTCAATCCCAGGCGGTGCGCAGCGGCAACCGACGCGGCGTCAACCAGACGGAATGGGCCCTGCCTGACAGGAATCTGAACGCAATTGGCCGCGAAGCGGCCCGACGGGATGCGGCGCTTGGCGAGCCAGAAGCGCGCCACCTCGCGGGGGCCCATCGAGGTGCAGGCTGCCTCGCCGAACGCAGCTCTCACCCGCGCGATGCGGGCGTCGGAAAATGACCCGATGCAGACCCTGTCGAGCGCATTCAAGCGGCGCAGAAGGTCGATCAAGGGACCGACCGCGCCGTCATGCTTGGGATCGATGTTGACCCGCAGCCCGGGCCAGGCGGCCAGCAACTCTTCCAGAAGCGGGATCGGCTCCGATCCGCCGATACGCGCCTCGCGTATGTCTGCATAGTCGAGCTCGGCGATCAGGCCCTTGCGGTCGGTGACCCGGTCAAGGCGGTCGTCGTGAAAGGCGAGCAGCACGCCGTCGCGGGTCGCGTAGGCGTCGGTCTCGACATAGCGATAGCCCAGATCGACGGCATAGGCGAAAGCCTTCATCGTGTTCTCGGGCGCTTCCAGCGCCCCGCCGCGATGGGCGAAGGCGATGACGCCATCGTGCTGGAGATAGGGATGCAGGTTCATCGTTTCCTCTTGAGGCCACCATGCCGCCTTTCGCGCCGGACCTAAAGCTGATCCTCGCGGTCGCGCTCGTCGCTGCGGTCGTTCCTTTCCTGGCGCTCTGGATCGTGAGCCTGCGGATCAGGGACGCCAGCATCGTCGACGTGTATTGGGGGCCAGGCTTCATCTTCGTGACGGCAGCGACTTTTTTGCTGGGCCCGCAGACCGGCGCGGGATGGATCATCCTCGGTGCGGTCGCGCTGTGGGGCGCGCGTCTCGGGCTGCATATCGGGCTGAGGAAACTTGCCGAGGCCGATGAGGACGGCCGCTATCAGGCGATGCGGCGCACATGGAAAGGCAATTTCGCGTGGGAAAGCCTGAAATGGGTTTTCCTGCTTCAGGCCGGGATGCAGTTCGTCGTCGCCCTCCCCGTCTCCATCGGTGCGGCCGTTGCGGGAGATGGCCAAAGCCGGCTCTTCCATGTCGGCCTGCTCGTCTTCCTGACCGGGCTGATCGTGGAAGCGGTCGCGGACTGGCAGCTGACTGAGTTCAGGAAGCGCCGCAAGAGCCATGAAGATGTCTGCGATATCGGCCTGTGGTCGTGGTCGCGCCACCCGAACTATTTCGGCGAGACGGTTCTGTGGTGGGGCCTCTTCGCCATGGCCCTTGGCGCCGGCGCGTCGTGGTGGACCGTGATCGGCCCGGCGACGATCACGTTTCTGCTGTTGCGCGTTTCCGGCGTGACGCTGCTGGAGCGCGGCCTCAAAAAGCGAAAGCCCGCCTACGCAGATTATGCGAGGCGGACCAGCGCATTCATTCCATGGCCGCCGAAGCGGCCATAGGGATCAGAGGCGGAAGCGGATCTGATCGGCCCAGTAGCGCTCGAGCCGGCGCAGGGAGTCGTTCAGCGTCACGAAGGTGCCGGCGTCGATGCCGCCGACCTTGTCGACGGAGAGCGTGTGACGGTCGAACAGCGAAGCGCAGAGGCGATGCACGATGCGGCCCTTTTCCGTCAGGCGCACGCGCACCGAACGGCGGTCCACTTCCGAGCGGGCGTGGTTGATATAGCCCATATCGACCAGCTTCTTGAGATTGTACGAGACGTTCGAGCCCAGATAATGGCCGCGCGAGCGCAGCTCGCCTGCGGTCATTTCGGCGTCGCCGATGTTGAAGAGCAGCAGGGCCTGGACCGAGTTGACGTCGCGGATGCGCACGCGCTCCAGCTCGTCCTTGATCACGTCGAGAAGCTGACGATGCAGCCGCTCGATGCGGTTCAGCGTCTCAAGATAGAGAGGCTTCAGCTGATCGGAAGCTTCCGTCGCGGCCGGAAGTTCCGGCGCATGAGGAATACGAGCCTTGAGTGCAACGTTCATCGCGAAATTTTCCCGCGTTATCCACCACCATTGACGATGACCATACGGGTGCTCGCTTAAGCCGCGGTCAAAGAACGCGGTGAACGCGGATTAATCTTGATTTTCGTTGATCAAGAGAAGGCGCAGAAATGCGGCATCGGTGGTGAACGCGAAGCCCGGCCGCAGCGAACGGCTTGTCTTAATTCGCATTAACGTCCGCTGAACTGCTGAAAATTTGTGGCGAGTCCGCGCCTCAGCCTTCAGCACTCCACTCGCGCGCCAGCGGCGCGAAATAGTCGTCGATCATCCACGACTTCACCTCTTCCAGCGTCGCCGGGTTCCATTTGGGCGCGCCGTCCTTGTCGATGATCGTCGCGCGCACACCCTCATAAAAATCAGATCCGCGCTGGATGCGCTCGGTCAGCCGGAACTCGATCGCCATGCATTCGCGGAACGACCTGGCGAGCCCGACTTCCATCTGCCGGAAGGCGATCTTGAGGCTGGTGGGCGATTTGGTGCGGATCGTCCTGGCGGTCGTTTGCGCCCAATCGTCGGGATCGGCCTCCAGGTTGGCAAGAACCTGCTCGACGGAGGCGCCGCCGAAATGGTGGTCGACCTGACGCTGCAAGGCCTCCATCGGGTCGGGAATGGGCTCGGCCCACGCGCGCAGCGCATGGACCGCCTCGTCCCGGGCCAAGGCATCGACGATCGCGTCGAACTCGTCATATCGCGCAAGATGCGTCGCGAGGCGCAGGTGACGCAGTTCCGGCGCCTTAAGGCGTGCGCCCGTCAACGCCAGATACAGGCCCATGCGGCCCTCGAGACGCGGCAGGAAATAGGTGCCGCCGACATCGGGGAACAAGCCGATTCCGGTTTCCGGCATCGCGAAGGCCGTCGTCTCGCACACGATGCGGTGCGAGCCGTTGAACGAAACGCCTACCCCGCCGCCCATCACGAGCCCGTGGACGAGCGCGACGAAGGGCTTGGGAAATTCCTTGATCAAGGTGTCGAGCCGGTACTCTTCGGCCCAGAACGCACTGGCATAAGGCGTGCGGTCGCGCCCGCTTTCGAAGAGAGCGCGCACATCGCCGCCGGCCGAGAAGGCGCGATCACCGGCGCCGCGGATGACAACGGTGCGGACCCGGTCGTCGACCGCCCACGCCTTCAGCTCCGGCGTGATCGCGCGCACCATGTCGAGCGTCAGCGCGTTCAGCGCCCTGGGCCGGTTGAGCGTGATGATGGCGGCGTGGCCGCGCCGTTCGAACAGGACTTCCGCGTCGTTCATGGCGCAGCGACATTCTCAAGGCGCAGGGTCAGTTGCTTGCGCACGCGGCGGTCGGAGCTGTAGCCGCCGAAAAGCGCCGAAGCGTAGGCGAACAACATCAGCGCCCCGAACTTGGCGTCCAGCGAGATGTCGAGATTGGGGAAGACGAGAGCGAAATTCGCGGTCACCAGGGCATCCAGCGCCATGCCGGGCAAGACGAAGCTGACGGCCGCGAGCGCGCGGTTTTCAGGCAGCACGTTCAGGATGCCGAGATAGAGCACCATGAAACCCCAGCACACCGGCCCGAGGACGATGAACAGGACCGCGTAGAGAATTTCGTCCGTGGTGAAGAAGACCTGGCCGTAAAATCGAAACAGCAGCGTCGCCGCCAGCCACACGATCAGCCCGACGATGGAGTGGTAAATCATGGCCTGCTCCTATTGGCGCGACAGCTCGCGGGCGACGATCACCCGCATGATTTCGTTCGTGCCTTCCAGAATCTGGTGCACGCGCAGATCCCGCACGTGCCGCTCGAGCGGGAAGTCCTTGAGATAGCCGTAGCCGCCGTGGAGCTGCAGCGCTTCGTTCGCGATGGTGAAGCAGGCGTCGGTTGCGAACCGCTTGGCCATGGCGCAGAGCATGGTCGCCCTGGGATCGCGGGCATCGAGCTTGGACGCCGCATTGCGGATCATCAGGCGCGAGGCTTCGAGGTTCGTCGCCATGTCGGCCAGCTTGAACTGAAGCGCCTGGAATTCGCCGATCGGCTTTCCGAACGCCTTGCGCTCGGTGACATATTGCTGGGCGGTCTCAAGCGCCGACCGCGCCGTGCCCAGCGAGCAGGCGCCGATGTTCAGCCGTCCGCCGTCGAGCCCCATCATCGCATAGCGGAAGCCGTCGCCTTCCTTGCCGACGAGATTGGCGACCGGAACGCGGCAGTCTTCGAAATTGACGGTGGCGGTCGGTTGGCTGTTCCAGCCCATCTTGCGTTCGGGCTTGCCGAAGCTGAGGCCCGGCGTGCCGTTCTCGATCACCAGACACGACACGCCTTTCGCGCCGTCGTCACTGGTGCGCACCATGCAGGTGTAGATGTCCGAGACGCCGGCGCCGGAGATGAACGCCTTGGAGCCGTTCAACACGTAGTGGTCGCCATCGCGTACCGCGCGCGTGCGCATGGCGGCCGCATCCGAGCCGGAGCCCGGCTCGGTCAGCGCATACGAGGCGATATGCTCCATCGTCGTCAGCTTGGGCAGAAAGCGGCGGCGCAGCTCGTCCGAACCGAAGCGGTCGATCATCCACGACGCCATGTTGTGGATCGTCAGATAGGCCGCGGTCGCGGTGCAGCCCCAGGACAGCTCCTCGAAAATGATCGCGGCATCGAGGCGGCTCAGCTCCGAACCGCCGACATCGCCCTTGATGTAGACAGCTGCGAACCCGAGGGCCGCGGCCTCGCGCAGAACATCCACCGGGAAATGAGAGGTTTCGTCCCACGCGGCGGCATGGGGCTTCAGATTCGTTTCGGCAAAGGCGCGCGCGGCATCCTGGAACGCCCGCTGGTCTTCGGTCAGCTCGAAATTCATCGCGAACTCCTGTTGCAGGCGTGATACTGGACGGCGCATCGTTCCGCCAGTTCCGCCGACGTAAAGAGCCGCCCTTGCCCGCTTCCTACCCTGCCCTCCGCATGCGCCGTCTGCGCCAGTCCGACTGGTCGCGCCGCATGGTTCGCGAAACCCATCTCACCCCGAATGATCTGATCTGGCCGATATTCGTGGCCGGCGGGCAATATCTGGAGGAACCCATCTCCTCGATGCCGGGGGTCAACCGGCTCTCGATCGACATGGTCGGCCTGGCGGCGAAGGAAGCCGCCAATCTCGGCATCCCCTGCATCGCCCTGTTCCCCTATACCGCCCCGCACGACCGCTCGCCCGACGGGCGCGAGGCGCTCAACCCCGACAATCTGGTCTGCCGCGCCATCGCGGAGATCAAGGCGCGCGCGCCGGGCGTGGGCGTGCTTTGCGACGTGGCGCTCGATCCCTACACCACCCACGGCCATGACGGCTTGCTCGAGAACGGACAGATCCTCAACGACCCGACGCTTGAGGTGCTGGTGCAGCAGGCGCTGGTGCAGGTGCGGGCCGGCTGCGACATCATCGCGCCTTCCGACATGATGGACGGACGAATCGGCGCCATCCGCTCGGCTCTTGAGGCCGGCGGCCATCAGAACACGCTGATCATGTCGTATGCGGCGAAATACGCCTCAGCCTTTTACGGCCCGTTCCGCGACGCGATCGGCACCAAGGCGGCGCTGTCCGGCGACAAGAAGACCTACCAGATGGACCCCGCGAACGCCGACGAGGCGCTGCGGGAGGTGGAGCTGGATCTGGCCGAAGGCGCCGACATGGTGATGGTCAAGCCGGGCCTGCCCTATCTGGATATCCTGACCCGGGTGAAGCAGCGTTTCGGCGCCCCGACCTTCGCCTATCAGGTGTCGGGCGAGTACGCGATGCTGAAGGGCGCCATCGACCGCGGCTGGCTGGATGGCGACCGCGTGATCCTGGAAAACCTGATGTCCTTCAAACGCGCGGGGGCCGACGGCGTACTTACTTATTTCGCGCGCGAAGCGGCGAGGCTGCTGGGCTAGGGGCTTGCCAAGCGGCCCGGCCCGCACCAGTCTCGTCAGGCACGCCCAATAGTTCCGGAGGGTCACTATGTTGAAAGAGTTCAGGGAATTCATCCTGCGCGGAAACGTGCTCGACCTCGCGGTCGGCATCATCATGGGCACGGCTTTCACGGCTATCGTGAATTCGCTTGTGAACGACATGATCATGCCGCCGATCGGGTTGTTGCTGGGCGGCGTCGATTTCTCGAACCTCTTCCTGCAGCTCAGCGGCCGCGACACGCTGTACCCCGTTCTGGCGGACGCCCAGAAAGCCGGCATCGCGACGCTGAACTATGGCGTCTTCATCAATGCGCTGGTGAAGTTCCTGATCATCTCGTTCGCCGTCTTCCTGCTGGTGAAGGCTGCGAACCGGATGCTGCCCAAGAAGCCCGAAGAGCCGGCGGGCCCGGCCCCGACGCCGGAGGACATCGTTCTCCTGCGCGAGATCAGGGACTCGCTGAAGAAATAGGATGGCGGGGCCGGCGGAAACGCCGGCCCTAGTTCTTCAGGCTCTCGACAAGCCCGCGCAGCAACATCTCGCCGCGCGACGGCACGACGCTCATGCCGTGGTCGCGCTGACCGACATCGATGAGCCCCTTGAGCAGCAGATCGACCAGTCCGTGCACCCCGCCCCACAGCGCGGGCCCCATGCCCGGCCGGCCGGCGATCTCACCGAAGAGATGCGACAGCGACAGCGCCGCGCCGCTGCGCTCGGCCGCAACCCAGTCGCCCTCGCCGCGCTCGAACGCCAGATCGAAGGCGCCGCGATTGGCGGCGGCATATTGCAGATAAGCGTGGGCCGCGGCAGCGAGGCGCTCGCGCGGATCGGGCTCGCGCTCGACCACCTGCCGCACCGCATGCTCGATCTCGGCGCAGACCTCGACGGCCAGCGCATCGGCCAAACGCTCCCGCGACGGGAAATAGCGATAACAGGCGGCAGGCGAGAGCCCCGCCGCCTTGGCGATGTCGCGCAACGAGACGCGCGCCGCCGCCGTCTCCGTCGCGGCGCGGCGCGCGGCGGCGAGCAGCCGCGTGCGGCCTTCATCCAGTTTACTCATGGCGCGAGGCGCGCGATCAGGCTCGACGTATCCCAGCGTTTGCCGCCCATGGCCTCGACATCGGCGTAGAACTGGTCGACCAACGCCGTCAGCGGCAGCTGCGCGCCGTTGCTCCTGCCTTCGTCCAGCGCGATCCCCAGATCCTTGCGCATCCATTCGACCGCGAAGCCGAAGTCGAATTTCCCCGCCAGCATGGTCTTGTGCCGGTTCTCCATCTGCCAGGACTGCGCCGCGCCCTTGGCAATCACGTCGATGACCGCTTCGCCATCCAGGCCCGCCGCCTGGGCGAAGGCGAGGCCTTCGGCGAGGCCCTGCACGACCCCGGCGATGCAGATCTGGTTGACCATCTTGGCGAGCTGCCCGGAGCCGGCGGCGCCAAGCAGGCGGCACATTTTCGCATAGGCGCGGATCAGCGGCTCGGCCCTGGCGAAATCGCCTGCCGCGCCGCCGCACATCACGGTCAGCTGCCCGTTCTCGGCGCCTGCCTGACCGCCGCTCACCGGCGCATCGACAAACCCCACGCCCGCGTTGGCCGCCTGCGCCTCAAGCTCGCGCGCGAGCCGCGCCGAGGTTGTGGTGTGGTCCACCAGCACGCTGCCTGGACCCATGGCGGCAAGGCAGCCATCCTGTCCCAGCGTGACTTCGCGCACGTCATCGTCGCGGCCGACGCATATGAATACGGCGTCGGCGCCCTCGGCGGCGGCGCGGGGTGTCGCGGCGGCGGCGTGGCCGTATTGCGCCATCCACGCTTCTGCCCTGGCGGCGCGGCGATTGAAGACCGTCACCTGGTGGCCGGCTTTCGTCAGGTGGCCGGCCATGGGGAACCCCATCACGCCGAGGCCGATGAATGCCACGCGCGCCACGATCACGCCTCCTTCAGATCCGCGAGCGACCGGAACGCCCCGCGGTGGAAGAGCAATGGCCGGCCCTCGTGCACGTGAGTGAATTCCTCCACCAGTCCGACGAAAATCACGTGATCGCCGCCGTCGTAGCGCTGCTCCACCTTGCAGACGAAACGCGCGAGCGCCCCCGAGATGACCGGAATGCCGTGGGGTTCGTTTTCGAGCATGCCTTCGGGAATGGCGTGCGCGCCCTTCTTGGCGAGGCTGGACGCCAGATCCTTGAGCTCTTCGGGGAGCACATTGATCGCGAATCGTTCGGCGATGTGGAACGCCTCGGCGCGATCCGAAGCCCGGTCGAGGCTCCAGAGCACCAGAGGCGGGTTCAACGACACCGAGGCGAAGGAATTGATCGTCAGGCCGATCGGCCCCGTTTCGGTCGCGGCGGTGACGACGCAAACCCCGGTTGCGAAATGACCCAGCGCATTGCGCAGCTGTCGCCCATCTATCGTCATGAGGCCCGTTTTCCTGAGTTCGAATGTCTGATTCACCACATCTTAAGGGCGGGAACCCGATGGTGCGAGTGGCGAGCAGTCAGCCGCCATCCAACCACGTCCGGGCGGCCCACACATGGCTGATGACGCCATCGTCATCAAAAAGATCAAGAAGGGCGGCGGCCATGGCCATCATGGCGGCGCCTGGAAGGTCGCCTATGCCGACTTCGTGACGGCGATGATGGCCTTCTTCCTGCTGATGTGGCTGATCAACACGACGAGCCCGGAGCAGAAGCGCGGCATCGCCGACTATTTCGCGCCCGCTTCGGTGAGCAAGTCGACCAGCGGTTCCGGCGGCATTCTCGACGGCACGTCTTTCAGCGAAGACGGGGGCAAGAGCGGCGGGGCTGTGGCCGTGGTCGTTAAAATGGCGCCCGAGGGCAAACCCGCCAAGTCGAGCGCCGAAACGGCGCCGCCGTCGACCCCGGCGGAAACCCGGCCGTCCGCCGAAGAGATCGAGTCCGCCGAGCAGTCGGCCGCCGAGCAGAAGGACTTCGAATCCGCGGAGATGTCGCTGCGGCAGGCCATGCAGGACATGCCCGACCTGGCGGAGCTGTCCAAACAGATCCTGATCGACATCACGCCCGAGGGCCTGCGGCTTCAGCTGGTCGACCAGGAAGGCCGTCCGATGTTCGCCGCCGGCTCGGCCGAGCCCACCGACCGCGTCAAACGCCTGCTGCAGGAAGTGGCCAAGGTGGTCCAGCGCCTGCCCAACCGCATCACGATCGCCGGGCACACCGATAGCGGGCAGTTCGAGGGCCCGAACGGCTACACGAACTGGGAGCTTTCGTCCGATCGCGCCAACGCGACCCGCAAGCTCCTGATGCAGGATGGGGTCGTGCCGGACCGGATTTACCAGGTGTCCGGCAAGGCGGGCAGCGAACCGCTGCTGCCCGAAGACCCCTATGCCTCGGCCAATCGCCGCATCACGATCGTTCTCCTCCGCGAGGCCCCGCCTCTGCCGCCCGGCACCTCGCCCTGAGGCTTGCCGTCTGCCGCCAAGCTGCCATCCTGCGAGTCCCAATGACCGCGGCAGGCTGACTTGACCGAACAGCTCGGTACACGCTTTCCCCAGTTTTACCTGACGCCCCCGGCGCCATGCCCGTATCTGCCGGGTCGGACGGAGCGCAAAGTCTTCACCAAGCTCAGCGGTCCGCTGTCGCGCGAGATCCACGAAAGCCTGGCGCGTGTCGGCTTCCGCCGCAGCCAGAACATCGCCTACCGGCCGGCCTGCGACGGCTGCGCCGCCTGCACCTCGGTGCGCGTGGTGGTTAGCGATTTCGAGCCGTCCAGGACGTTCCGCAAGACGCTGGCCGCCAATGCCGATCTCTCGGTCTGCGCGGTCGATCCGCTGGCCCAGGAAGAGCATTACTGCCTGCTCAAAGCCTATCTGGGCGCCCGCCATGCGGGCGGAGGCATGGCCGGGATGGGCGTGCTCGATTTCGTCGCGATGGTCGAAGACACGACCATCGATACGCATATCATCGAGTACAGACTGCCGCCCGACGAGTCCGGCGCGCCCGGGGAGCTGGCGGCCTGTGCGCTGACTGACCTGATGAGCGACGGACTGTCGATGGTCTACAGCTTCTTCAATCCAGATCTCGCCAGCCGCAGCCTGGGCACGTTCATGGTGCTGGACCACATCGAGCGGGCGCGCAGGGCCGGCCTACCCTTCGTCTATCTGGGCTATCTGGTCGAGGATTGCCGCAAGATGACCTATAAAGGCCGCTATCAGCCGCTCGAAGGCCATGGCCCCGAAGGCTGGACTCCCTTAAAGCCTCGCGGATGAGCAAGCCGGTTCGAACGTCCTATGCGCGCCTTGCGGCCGCCATCCTTGTGCCCCTCGCGGTTCTGCTGGCGGTCTATTACGCCGCCAACGGCGATCTCAGCAGTTTCGGCGGGCAGACCCTGCGCCTTACAGTCGACGCGCCCTCCAAGGTTGCGTTGAGCGAGGGCACGACGCCGGTCACGCTCAAACTGGCGCTCACCAACCGCAGCGGCGCGACGGTTCAGCTCGGCGCCGGCGATCCCTGCAAGGTTCTGCGCTGGGCTGTGCAGGCGCCCGGCGACGTTTTCGTCCAGTCCAAGGGCGCCGACTGCACGCCGGAGGCGACATCGCGCGCGATCGCGTCCGGCGAAATCATCGAGCGGACGGAGACCATCCAGCTGGACAGCAAACGCTTCCAGCCGGGCGTCACCTACACCGTCTTCGTCCAGCTCTACGGCCAGAGCGCGACGGCGGACTTCACGACCGAACGCTAAAACTCACCGTGGGGCGTGAAGCGGTTGTTCTTGGGGAAGCCCTTGGGCGCCAGACGCCCCGCGTGCGAGCGGGCGCCGCGCCAGTCTGACAACTCCGAGGCGCTCCACACCCGGTTGTTGGAGTCTTTCAGGCCCTCTTTGAGGGTGAAGACCTTGGCGTCGACCAGGTTGCCGTCCTTGTATTTCTGCAGCGTCAGGCCCTTGCCGCGCGACATGGCGGGCAGTTCGGTCAGCGGGAAGACGACGACCTTCCGGTTCTCGCCCGAGACCGCGATGGTGTCGCCCTCGGCCGGGGTGCAGACGCAGGCTTCCGCGCCCTCGGCGACGTTCAGCACCTGCTTGCCCTTGCGGGTCATTGCGACCACCTCGTCCTCGGGCACGATGAAGCCATGGCCGCTGGTCGAGGCGACGAGAAGGTTGCGCCCGGGTTTGTGGACGAACAGCGCCACGATGTCTGCGTCGTTCTCCAGGTCGATCAGCAGACGGATGGGCTCGCCCATGCCGCGTCCGCCCGGCAGCTTGTCGCCGGCAAGCGTGTAGAAGCGCCCGTTGGTCGCGAAGGCGATGATCTTGTCCGTCGTCTCGGCGTGGAAGAAGAAGCGGCCCCGGTCGCCTTCCTTGAACTTGATGTCGGCCCCACGGTCGACATGGCCCTTCATGGCGCGGACCCACAGCTTGTCCGAACAGATGATGGTGATCGGCTCTCGCTCGATGAAGTGCTCTTCCGGCAGATCGGCGAGCACCGGCGCGCCGGCAAATTCGGTGCGCCGCTTGCCCAGGCCGGTCTTGCCGCCGAACTTCGCCTTGATCTCGGCGATCTCCTCGCCGATCCGCTTCCACTGCAGCCCGTCGGACGCCAGCAGCTTCTTCAGCGCCGCGCCCTCCTCCTTCAGCGCCTTGTGCTCGGCGCGGATCTCCATCTCCTCCAGCCGCCGCAGATTGCGCAGCCGCATGTTCAGGATCGCTTCGGCCTGGATGTCGCTCAGCTTGAAGGCGGACATCAGCTTGGGCTTGGGTTCGTCCTCCTCGCGGATGATCCGGATCACCTTGTCCAGGTTCAGGAAGGCGGCCAGATGCCCGTCGAGGATCTCCATCCGCCGCTCGATCTGCGCCAGGCGGTGGCGCGAGCGTCGGATCAGAACGTCCTTGCGGTGATCGAGAAACGCCTGGAGCGCCTCTTTCAGGCTCATGACGCGCGGCGCGCCGGCCGCGTCGATGACGTTCAGATTCAGCGGAAAGCGGCTCTCCAGCTCGGTCTGGCGGAACAGCTGCTCCATCAGCATGTCGGGATCGACCGTGCGGGTCTTGGGCTCCAGCACGATGCGCAGGTCTTCCGCCGACTCGTCGCGCACGTCCTCCAGCAGCGGCACCTTCTTGTCCTGGAGCAGCGCCGCGATGCGCTCGATGAGCTTGGACTTCTGGACCTGATAGGGGATCTGGTCGACGACGATCTGGTAGGAGCCGCGCGAGCCGTCTTCCTTGAACCAGCGGGCCCGGGTGCGGAAGCCGCCGCGCCCCGTGCGATAGGCCTCGGCGATCGCCTCACGGCTCTCAACGATGATGCCGCCCGTCGGGAAATCCGGGCCCTTGATGAAGTTGAGAAGCGTGTCGTCGCGCGCGGCGGGCGTCTTGATCAGATGGATCAGCGCGTCGCACAACTCGCCCACATTGTGCGGCGGGATCGACGTCGCCATGCCGACCGCGATGCCGGCCGAGCCGTTGGCCAGCAGGTTCGGGAACGCGGCCGGCATGACGACCGGCTCGTCGTTCTCCTGATTATAGGTCTGGCGGAAATCGACGGCGTTCTGCTCGATGCCTTCCAGCATGGCCGTCGCCACGGCCGTCAACCGCGCCTCGGTGTAGCGGTAGGCGGCGGCGTTATCGCCGTCGATCGAACCGAAATTGCCCTGCCCGTCCACGATGGGATAACGGACCGCGAAATCCTGGGCCAGGCGGACCATCGCGTCGTAAATCGACTGGTCGCCGTGCGGGTGATACTTGCCGATCACGTCGCCCACCACCGTGGCGCTCTTCTTGAAGGGCGAGGTCGGCGACAGGTTGAGCTGCCCCATCGCATAGAGGATGCGCCGGTGAACGGGCTTCAGCCCGTCGCGCACGTCCGGCAGCGCGCGCGACGTGATCGTCGACAGCGCATAGGCGAGGTAGCGCTCGCCGAGCGCCCGGGCGAGCGGTTCGTCGCGGATGTCATCAACGGGCGGCGGCGGTGCGGCGGTTTTGGCCATACGAATCAATGCGATTTCACGAGGTTCACGCGGATAGCCGCACGGGCGGGCCTGCGTAAAGCGTCAGCGGAGCACCAGATCGGCATAGTGGTTCCGGGCCGGGGGAACCGGCCGCCGGTGCGGCTCCAGCACGGACTGCGCCAGAAAATGACCTGTCAGGCGAAAAGCGTCGGCCAGTTCGGCGGCGGACGGTGCGCCCGTCTGGTGCCCGAGCAGAAACGGCGGCAGCCGCAGCAGCCGGTCGCCATAGGGCAAGGCGGCTTCGCGCGAGACCGCCCGCCCGGTCCGTGGCGATACGTGGGTGAGGTCGTCGACCGTGCCCGTGACGGCGCAGCGCGCCAGATCGAGGCCGAAGCCGAGATCCTGCAGCAGTCCGGCCTCCCATTTCACATAGACCGCCGCCCCGAACGCGGCATCCCGCCCGCCGGTGAGCGCGTCCAGAAGCACCCCGAAGGCGGCGAACACATTGGGATGCGGCTCGCGCTCGGGCAGCGAGGCGGCGGCCACAGCTGCCGCTGCGGAAAGCCCGGCCAGCGCAGCCGGGCTGTCGAGCGCCAACGCGGCATGGGGCCGGACAATCTCAAGCGTATAGGTTCCAAGCTGTTCCGATACCCGTGCCCGCCAGGCGACGCTCACCAGATTGCCGGTCTGAATGTCGGCGCGCCGGGTCCGCGCCGAGCCGCCTTTCATCAGGCCCAGATGGCGGCCGTGGTTCTCCGTGAGGATGTCGAGGATCGCGTCCGCCTCGCCGAAGCGCGCAGCGGACAGGATGAAACCCTGATCCTGCCAGTCCATTCAAGCCCTGGAAGAAGATGAGGAATTTATCATAACCATATGATTACGCTTTGTAATCAATTCCGATTTCGTCATAGACCCCGCGCTCGTCCGCCCAGCCCGACTTCACCTTCACGGTGAGGAAGAGGTGGACCTTGCGGTCCAGAACGGCACCGATCTCCTTGCGGGCCGCGGCGCCGATGGCCTTCAGGGTCGCGCCGCTCTTCCCGATCACGATCGGCTTCTGGCCGTCGCGGTCGACCATGATCACCTGGTCGATCTTCACCGACCCGTCCTTGCGGTCCTCCCACCCCTCGGTGGTCACGTGGATGGCATAAGGCAGCTCGTCGTGCAGACGCAGATAGATTTGCTCGCGGGTGATCTCAGCAGCCAGCATCCGCCCGGTGATGTCGGCGGTCTGGTCCTCCGGGAAGTACCAGGGGCCTGGGACGGCCCTCGCCGCCAGCCAGCCCCTGAGGCGGTCGATGCCGCTACCCTTGGTCGCTGAGACCATGAACGTGTCCTGGAAGGGAAACGCCGCGTTCAACCTGGCCGCGAGCTCCAGGAGCTTTTCACGCTTCAGCGAGTCGACCTTGTTGAGCACCAGCGTCGCCTGACGGCCCTGCCCCTTCAGCCCTTCGATGATCCGGTCGGTGTCCTGCGCGCCAAGGCCAGACGGCTTGGCGTCGAGGTCGGCGGCATCGACGACGACCAGCACGGCGTCGGCATCCTCCGCCCCCGCCCAAGCCGCGCCCACCATGGCCCGGTCAAGCCGGCGCTTGGGCGCGAAAATGCCCGGCGTATCGACCAGCACGATCTGGGCGTCACCTTCGATCATCACCCCGCGCACGCGCATCCGCGTGGTCTGGACCTTGTGGGTCACGATCGTGACCTTCGCCCCGACGAGGCGGTTCACCAGGGTCGACTTCCCCGCATTCGGGGCGCCGATCACGGCGACGATGGCGGAGCGTTTCTGGGGCGCGGTCATTTCGCGGCTTTCAATTTTGCGAGCAGGGCGGCTGCGGCGTTTCGTTCGGCTTCGCGCTTGGATGCGCCTTCTCCACGCGCGGCGCCAGCGCCTTCGACCGAGACCTCGACGACGAAATGAGGCGCATGAGCCGGGCCTGAGCTGTCGATGACGGCATAGGCCGGCAGGACACGGCCCAGATCCTCACGGGCCTGCGCCCATTGCTGCAGCTCGGACTTGATATCGGTGCCCACCGTCACGCTGGCGTCGAAGTCGGCCGCCCATTCCTTCAGGATGAAGCGCGACGCCGCGGGCAACCCGCCGTCGAGATACAGCGCCGCGATCACCGCCTCGCAGGCATTGCCGAGGAGGCTGATGCGCGCCTGCCCGGTCCGCATCCGCTCGCCCGGCGCGAGCACCAGATGGGGCGTCAGCCCCACGGCTTCGCCGACACGGGCGCAGGTTTCCTTGCGCACGAGGGCGTTCAGGCGGATCGCAAGCTCTCCTTCGGCCGCGCCCGGAAATCGCGCGATCAGCTCGCCCGCCACGACCAGACCAAGCACCCTGTCGCCCAGAAATTCCAGGCGCTCGTTGGAGCGTGCGCCGCCTGCGCTGGCGTGGGTCAGAGCCTGCTTCAGAAGCCCGATATCCCTGAAGGTATGGCCAAGCCGGGCCGTGAGTTCGCTCGTCATTCAAGGCCGCGGAAAATCCGCCCCCAGCGTATGGCCGATGGCCACTTCCAGACTTCCAGAAAGCCCGCCGAGCCGTCAGCCGAGAAGAAGATGGTCTCGGCGCGGCCGACGACGTTCACATCGGGCACCATGCCGACATCGTCGGACCGGCTGTCGGTGGAGTTGTCGCGGTTGTCCCCCATCATGAAATAGTGGCCCTCGGGCACGACATACTCGCCCGTATTATCGGCTGCGCTGGCTTCGTACATGTCGATAATATCGTGCGTCCGCCCACCCGGCAGGGTCTCGCGATAGCGTTTGGCTTCGGTCTTGACGCCGAAAGGCCCATCGACCTCGACCGTCTCCACAAAGGTCTGCGGCGCCGCCTCGCCGTTGATGTAGACGACGCCGCCGCGCACCCGGATATGGTCGCCCGGCAGGCCGATGACCCGCTTGATGTAATCGGTGGAATTGTCGCGCGGCAGCTTGAAGACCACGATATCGCCGCGCTGGGGCTGCGCGCCGAAGATCCGCCCCGGGATCAGCGGCAGACCGAACGGCAGGGAATAACGGCTGTAGCCATAGGCGAACTTGTTGACGAGCACATAGTCGCCGACCAGCAGCGTATCGACCATCGACGGCGAGGGAATGTTGAACGGCTGCCAGAGAAACGTCCTGACGCCCACCATGATCAGCAAGGCGTAGATCAGAGTCCGGGCGACATCCGCCATGATGCGGGGATGGCGCGGCAAGGCGACGGGACTATCGACGGTCATGGCCCTTCAGCGGGCAAGACAGGCCCGTCCCGCCTCCATAGCAGAATTCGTCACTCAATGGACTGGAACAGGCGGTCCCAGCGAACGGCGAACGGCCAGTTCCAAACCTCGTACCATTCCGTCTTGGCCGCATCCCAGGACGGGAAGATGCGATCGGCCCGGCCGACGAGGTTTTCGTACGGCACATAACCGACGCCGTACGCGGTGGGCCAGCGGCTGTCGACGGAGTTGTCGCGATTGTCGCCCATCATGAAGTAGTGCCCGGGCGGCACGACATATTCCCCGGTGTTGTTGGGGTCGAACTCCGACGTGGGATGTGTCCCGGGCTCGCGCAGGATGAAGTGGGTGACGCCGCTGGGCAGCGTTTCCTTGTACTTCAGGACCGTCACATTCGAGCGCCCGCTTTCGGTGGGCACCTGAATCTCCCCCACGAGCTCCTGCTTGCACTCGACGCCGTTGATGAAGAGCACGCCGGCCTTCACCTGAACCCGGTCGCCGGGCAGGCCGATGAGACGTTTGATGTAGTCGGTCGAGTTGTCGCGCGGCAGCTTGAAGACGATCACGTCGCCCTGTTTGGGCTCGGCGCCCCAGATACGGCCTTCGAAGATGTCCGGGCTGAACGGGATCGAGTGTTTGGAATAACCGTAGGAGAATTTCGTCACCCAGACGAAATCGCCCACCAGCAGCGTGTCGACCATAGAGGCCGACGGAATCCGGAACGGCTGGAACAGAAAGGAATAAACCCCCAGAACCAGCAGCAGCGGATAGACGAAGGTCGAGACGATTTCGTGGAACCAGCCGCGCTTCTTGCGCTGCTTCTTGGTCGGGACGGCGTCGGTCAAGCTCATCGGGTCCTGGTTCGGGGCGCGGCCTGCGCCCTGCTTCTAGCAAAAGCCCCGCGGTCACGCGCCGGTCAAGGGGCAGAGGCGGGAACCGCGACGATCATCACGAAGGCTTGCGCCAGGGGATATTCGTCGGTCAGCGTCAGGTGAATGTCCGCGCGCATGCCCGGCGGGGTCATTTCGGCCAGCCGGGCGGCCGCGCCGTTGGTCAGCGCCAGGGTCGGGCGGCCGGAAGGGGCGTTCACCACGCCGATATCCTTGGCATAGACACCCCGGCGAAACCCTGTTCCCAGCGCTTTCGAGGCCGCCTCCTTGGCGGCGAACCGCTTGGCATAGCTGCCCGCCCGCTGCGCCCGGCGCTCCGAACGGCGGATTTCGACTTCTGTGAACGTCCGGGCGATGAAGCGCTCGCCGAACCGCTCGAGCGTCTGCTCGATCCGGCGGATGTCGCAAAGGTCGTTGCCGATCCCCAGGATCATGCCCGGGCCTCGTCCATAAGGCTCCGCATCCGCCGGATTGCCGGCTCCAGCCCGGTGAAAATCGCCTCGCCGATCAGGAAGTGCCCGATATTCAGCTCGGCGATGCCCGCAATCGCGGCGATCGGCTTCACGTTGTCGAAGGTGAGGCCGTGCCCGGCATGAACCTCCAGCCCCATCTCCTGCCCGACGCGCGCCGCCTCGCGGATGCGATCCAGCAGACGCGCGGTCCTGTCGCCGTCGCCGTCGATGACCGCATGGGCGTAGGCGCCGGTGTGAAGCTCCACCACCGGCGCGCCCAGCGCCGACGCCGCGCGGAGCTGCACCGGGTCGGGCTCGATGAACAGCGACACACGGATGCGGGCGTCCCCCAGTCTGCGCACGAGCGGGGCGAGGTGATTGTGCTGGCCGGCAGCGTCGAGCCCGCCTTCCGTGGTGCGTTCCTCGCGCCGCTCGGGCACGATGCAGGCGGCGTGCGGATGGTGATGCAGCGCGATCGTCAGCATCTCGTCGGTCGCCGCCATCTCGAGATTGAGCGGCAGCGCGATCTCGGCCGAAAGCGCGGCGATATCGGCATCGGTGATGTGGCGGCGATCCTCGCGCAGGTGCGCCGTGATGCCGTCGGCTCCCGCCGCCGCCGCGATCTTCGCGGCCAGCACCGGATCGGGGTGCGCGCCGCCCCGTGCGTTCCGGATCGTTGCGACGTGATCGATGTTCACGCCGAGGCGCAGACTCATTTCAGGCCCCGGCTGCCCGGCTTCACCGCCGGCGTGTCTTTCAGATGCGGCGGCAGCTTGTCGGCCTCCCAGGCCGGGATCTTCAGCGACGCCAGCGCGATCAGCTTGACGCCGAGCTTCGCCTTGCCTCCCGAGCGGTCGATCAGGCACGCCTCCGCCGCCACTTTGGCGCCAGTCGCCTTCACCGCCTCGATGCATTCGCGCGACGACAGCCCCGTCGTCACGATGTCCTCGACGATCAGCACGCGCATGGTCTTGTCGAGATGAAAACCGCGGCGCAGCACGAAAACGCCGTTCTCGCGCTCCACATACATGGCCGGTAGGCCCATCGCGCGGCCCATTTCATATCCGGGCACGATGCCGCCGACGGCGGGCGAGACGATGGCGTCGATCCCGCCCGGCACCTGCTCTTTCACCTTGGCGGCCAGCGCCCTGGCCAGCTTCGCGGTGCGCTTTGCATCCTGGAAGACGAGCGCCTTCTGCAGGAAGGTATCGCTGTGAAGGCCGCTGGAGAGGATGAAATGGCCCTTCAGCAGAGCGCCGGCCTTGGCGAATTCCTTGAGGACTTGGTCGGGCGTCATGGCGGACTCAACGGCTGGGGTTGCGGTGCGCGGGTTTTAGGACAGAGCCGCGCCCCCGGCTAGCCGCGCACCCGTTCGACGGCGCCCACGACGGGCGAGGCCCGCAGAGCGGTCATGATGTTGGTGACGTGCTTCACGTCGCGCACCTCGATATCGACGGCGAACTGGAAGAACGAGGACGTCCGCTCGATCACCTTGAGGTTCGAGATATTGCCGCCCGCCTTGGCGATGATCGTGCACAACTCGGCGAGCGCGCCGCTCTCGTTCTTGATGTCGACGTTCAGCCGCGCCGTGGCGTCCGCCGTGTCGGCGGCGAAACTCTCCCAGCCAAGGTCGATCCAGCGGTCGGGCTGGTCCTGCGCCTCGGCAAGCCGGTCGCAGTCGATCGTATGGACGACCACGCCCTGCCCCGGCTCCATCAGGCCCACGATGCGGTCGCCGGGCAGCGGGTGGCAGCATTCGCCGAGATGGTAGGCCACCCCGGCGGTCAGTCCACGGATCGGTATGAGCCCATGGGCGTGGCCGTTGCCGCTGAACTTGTGCTTGCGGGCGCCCTCGCCGATCGATTCCGGGAACACCGCGTGGACGACGTCCTTCAGCGCCACCTGACCCTGTCCGACGGCGGCGAACAGGTCGTCGCCCGTCTTGAACTTGAGCCGCTTGATCGCCTCCTCGATCCCCTTGTCGGTCAGAACCTGATCGACCTGAAGAAAGGCGCGCTCGGCGATCCGGCGCCCCATCTTGACGATCTCCGCCCGGTGGACCGACCGCACGTGGCGGCGAATGGCCGAACGCGCCTTGCCGGTCACGACCATGGTCTCCCAGGCCGGCTGAGGCGTCTGGCTCTTTGAGCGGACGATCTCGACCTCATCGCCGTTCTGCAACTGCGTGCGCAGCGGCGCGGCGCGGCCGTTGATGCGCGCGCCGACCGTCTGATTGCCGACATCGGTGTGCACCGCGTAGGCGAAATCCACCGGCGTCGCGCCCTTGGGCAAGGCGATGAGCGCGCCCTTCGGCGTGAAGCAGAAGACCTGGTCCTGGAACAATTCCAGCCGGGTATTCTCGATCACGTCTTCCAGCGTTTCGCCCTCGCGCGCCATCTCACCGAGGCGCTGCAGAAAGGCATATGCGGCATGGGCCTGACCGCTGCCGTCGGCGGCGACACGTTCCTTGTAGGACCAGTGCGCGGCGACGCCGCGCTCGGCGACGTCGTTCATCTCGACGGTGCGGATCTGCACCTCGATGCGGGCGTTATCGGGGCCGACGATCGTGGTGTGAAGCGACTGATAGCCGTTGGGCTTCTTCAGCGAGATGTAGTCCTTGAAGCGCCCCGGCACGGTGCGCCAGGTCATGTGCAGCACGCCGAGCGCCTTGTAGCAGTCCGCCACCGATCCGGTGACGACGCGAAACCCCATCACGTCCGAGAGCTGCTCGAACGAGATGCTCTTCTCCTGCATCTTGCGCCAGATCGAATAGGGCCGCTTCTGCCGCCCGCGCACCCAAGCCTCGACATGATTGGCGGTGAGCACGCGCTTGATCTCGTCGGTGATGCGCTGGACGCGCCCGCCGCTCTCGGCGGTCAGGAAATCCTGCCGCTTGACGATGGAATCGCGCGCGTCGGGATTGATTTCGCGGAATGCGAGATCTTCTAGTTCCTCGCGCAGCTCGTGCATGCCGATACGCCCCGCGAGCGGCGCATAGAGATCCATGGTCTCCTGCGCGATGCGCTGGCGCTTCTCGGGCTTGGGGATGTGCGAGAGCGTGCGCATGTTGTGGAGACGATCCGCGAGCTTCACCAGCAGCACGCGCACGTCGTCGGAGATCGCCAGCACGAATTTGCGGAAATTCTCGGCGTCCTTCGTGCGCTCGGACTGCAGCTCCAGCTTGGACAGCTTGGTCACGCCGTCCACGAGCGCCGCGATCTCCTTGCCGAAGATGCGGTCGATGTCGTCGTAGGTGGTTTCGGTGTCCTCGATCGTGTCGTGCAGCAGCGCCGTGACGACGGTGGGCGTGTCGAGCTTCAGCTCGGTGCAGATGCCGGCGACTTCGAGAGGGTGCGAAAAATAGGGATCGCCGGAGGCGCGCTTCTGCGTGCCGTGCGCCTTCATCGAGAAGACATACGCCCTGTTGAGGAGCGTTTCGTCCGCGTCCGGCTCGTAAGCCTGGACGCGTTCGACCAATTCATACTGACGCATCATGGCGTCAGGCCCCGCTCACGATGCGGGGCCACCCGGGAACCAAAGCGAGGCTTACATACCCTCGTCGTAGGCGTCATCTTCCGGCTCGGGCTCGCGTTCCGGCGCCTGCTGCGTCACGGCCTTGAAGAAGTCCTCCTCGGACATCTGCAGGTCCTCGGGCTTGTCTTCCACTTCGGCCACGGTGACCGCTGCGGCGACCGGCACGTCTTCCATCTCCTGATGGCGCTGCAGGCTGCGCGTCATTTCGTTGCGCAGCTGCTCGACGGTGACGGTCTGCTCGGCGATCTCGCGCAGGGCGACCACGGGATTCTTGTCGTTATCGCGTTCGACCGTCATCTGGACGCCGGCGGAAAGCGCGCGGGCGCGCTGAGCCGAAAGCAGGACCAGTTCGAAACGGTTCGGAATCTTGTCGACGCAATCTTCGACGGTGACGCGCGCCATCGCCGCACTCCTTCAGGATCTGACGGGGAAACACGCCTGATACAGAGATGATCCTCCGCCCGCAACCCCTCATGACAGGTTAATGTGGGCAGGAAAGGCCCGGTTTCCAAGAGCTTCGGCGGTTTTCAACAACTCGCGGCCCAGCCGCCCGCTGACCGGATCGCGCCAGTCGGGCGCGACATCCAGCAACGGGGCCAGCACGAAGGCCCGCTCGACAGCGCGGGGGTGGGGCAAAATGGGGCCGGAGAGCGGCGATTCCACCCGGCCCTCATAGTCGATCAGGTCGAGGTCGAGCGGCCGGGGGGCGTTGGGAACCCGCCTTTCCCGCCCGAATTCGGCCTCAACCGCATGGAGCGCCGCCATCAGTTCCGCCGGAGACAGAGCCGTCTCGACCGCGGCGACGGCGTTGGTGAAGGGCGGTTCGGACGGGTCCGGCCAGGCCGGAGACGTGAACAGGCGCGACACGGCCAGAGCCGCCACGCCTCGCGCAGCCAACCTTTCCAGGGCCGCCGCAAAGGTCGCGGCGGGCGAGCCGGCCGGCGAGTTCTGGTTGGCCCCCAGGGCGATCAGGATCATGGAAATGTTATCGCGCGTTTTCCGCGCCCGGCCTATGCTCAGCGCACATATTCGATGCTGGCGGCCTTTCAGCCGCCTCTCGGGGCCTCGCCCCTCAGGAGACCTAAAATGTTCTACCAGAACGAGCGCCTCGCGCTCTTCGTCGACGGCGCCAATCTGCATGGCGCCTCGAAGTCGCTCGGCTTCGACATCGACTACAAGCGGCTGCTAAGCGAGTTCTCCAAGCGCGGCCGTCTGATCCGCGCGTTCTACTACACGACGCTGATGGAGAACGACGACTACTCGCCGCTTCGTCCGTTGATCGACTGGCTCGACTATAACGGCTTCACCATGGTGACGAAGCCGAGCCGGGAATATACCGACGCCCAGGGCCGCCGCCGCTTCAAGGGCTCGATCGACATCGAGCTCGCGGTCGACGCGATGGAGATGGCCGACAATGTCGACCATATCGTGATCTTCTCGGGCGATGGCGATTTCCGTCGTCTGGCGGAAGCGCTGCAGCGGCGCGGCAAGCGGGTCAGCGTCGTCTCGACGCTCAAGTCCCAGCCGCCGATGATCTCCGACGACCTGCGCCGCCAGGCCGATAATTTCATCGAGCTGCAGACGCTTCAGGCCCTGATCCAGCGCGATCCGGCCGCCCGCGCGCATGCCGACGAGCGCCGCGAGCAACGTCAGCGCACCGCGCCGTCTGCTTCGGCCGGCCACAGCGACACCTCGCTGGACGATCTGCTCTAGTGCCGGCCGTACCGCCAGAAGCGCCGCGCGACTGCCCGCTTTGTCCGCGCCTGGCGCAATTCCGCGCTGCGAACAAACGCGCCCTGCCCGACCATTTCAACGGAGCCGTGCCTTCGTTCGGAACGGACGATGCCGAACTTCTGATCGTCGGTCTCGCGCCGGGGCTGCACGGCGCCAACCGGACCGGACGGCCCTTCACCGGTGACTATGCCGGCGATCTGCTCTACGCGACGCTCGCCGCTGTGGGGCGTCTCAAGGGCACATATGACGCCCGGCCCGATGACGGCGTGACGCTCAAACGCGCCATGATCTCGAACGCCGTGCGCTGCGTGCCGCCGCAGAACAAGCCCGAGACCGGTGAGATAAAGCTATGCAACGGCTTCCTGACCGCGCGCATCGCGGCCCTGCCGCAGCTTCGCGCCATCGTCGCCCTGGGCACGATCGCCCACAACGCGACGCTGAGCGCGCTGGGGCTGAGGAAATCGGCCTACAAGTTCGGGCATGGCGCGGTCCACGATCTCGGCGCCGTCACGCTCTACGACAGCTATCACTGCAGCCGCTACAACACGAACACGGGCGTTCTGACGCCCGCCATGTTCCGCGCGGTGTTCGACCGGGTCGAGCGCGACCTCGGCGCCGAGCGCCCCTGAGGCGCACTATGAGGGGCCAGGGCCGCCCCTTTTTCCGCCACTCCCAAAAGCAAACGGGCCGCACCGTGAGGTGCGACCCGTCTGTTTTCGGTCTTTTCGACCCTGAAGCTGCTTAGGCAGCCTTCAGGTTGCCGGCCGCGGACTTGCCGCGCTCCTTGACGATGTCGAACGAGACGCGCTGGCCTTCATTCAGGCTGCGAAGCCCGGCGCGCTCGACAGCGCTGATGTGGACGAACACGTCCGCGCCGCCGTCTTCCGGCTGAATGAAACCAAAACCCTTCGTGGTGTTGAACCACTTAACCGTACCAGTAGCCATATCTGTATCAGTCTCCGCATGCGCCTTGGCGCATGATCGCTTGGCCCGGCGAGACCATCCCGCCGGGTACAACTGAGATCTTGGACGTGTCGGGGAAAGACAGGACGGCTCCGCCGTCACTGTGTCGCCATTAGCGGCCTGCACTCGATTGCGGAGCCGATAGACCATGCCTTCGGGCAAAACACAAGGAAGCGCTCCGGCCTAAATGTCACCCCGGTGACATTAAGCCTCCGGCTGCTGGCTAGCCTGCCCTTCAAGTGCGGGTCTTACCCGCCATGAGGGGGATTGCCGAGATGGCGAAACGCGGAAGATTTTTGCTGGGCCTGGTGACCGGCGTCGTCGTGACCACAGCCGCACTGGGCGGCCTGGCCTATATGTTCAGGGGAGTGATAGCGCAGATGAACATCGCCGGCACACCGGAGATACCCAAGGCGCCGCAGACCGCCGCATCGCAGGCCACCAAGGCCGCCATGGCCGAAGCCGAGGCGCTTGTCGCAGCCGACGACAAGAAGGATTTCGATTTCGCGGCCCGCGGCTTCATCGCCACGCGCAGCGATCCGCTGATCAAGGATGCCAACGGGAAAGTCGTCTTCGACCTCAGCTCCTATGGCTTTCTCAAGGGCGATGCGCCCGACACCGCCAATCCCAGCCTCTGGCGTCAGGCGAAGATCCTGACGCAGCACGGTCTCTTCAAGGTCGCCGAGCGCATCTATCAGGTCCGGGGCTTCGACGTTTCGACGGTCAGCTTCATCGATGCCGGGTCGGGCTGGATCGTCGTCGATCCGCTCACGACGGCGGAGGTGGCCAAGACCGCCTACGATCTCGTCACGGAACATCTCGGGGCAAAGCCCGTGCTGGCCGTCATCTATTCGCACAGCCACGCCGACCATTACGGCGGCGTCGGCGGCATCACCTCGCTCGCCGATGTGCAGGCCGGCAAGGTCAAGGTGATCGCGCCGGAGGGCTTCCTCGAGCACGCGGTCTCGGAGAACATCATCGCCGGCCCGGCCATGTCGCGCCGCGCCCGCTATCAGTTCGGCTTCACCCTGCCCCGCGGTCCCGAAGGCGAAATGACCTCCGGCCTCGGGCCGGGCATCTCGCGCGGCACGATGACGCTGATCGCGCCCACCGACATCGTCTCCAGAACCGGACAGGAGATCACGGTCGGCGATGTGAAGATGGTTTTCCAGATCACGCCCGGCACCGAGGCGCCTTCGGAAATGAATTTCTATCTGCCGCAGTTCCGCGCGGTGTTCATGGCCGAGAACGCCAATCTCACCATGCACAACCTTCTGCCGGCGCGCGGTGCGCTGGTGCGCGACGCCAAGGCGTGGGCGGACTATCTGACCGAGTCGATCCGCCTCTATGGCGACGACAGCGACGTGATGTTCGCCGCGCACGGCATTCCGCGCTTCGGCCAGAAAGAGATCGTCGACTTCCTCACCTCGCACCGCGACGCCTACAAGTTCCTGCATGACCAGACCGTGAGGCTGATGAATGCAGGTCTGACGGGCTCCGAGATCGCCGAGGTGCTCAAGCTCCCGGACGTCCTCGCCAAACAATGGTTCAATCGCGGCTATTACGGCACGATGAGCCACAACTCGAAGGCCGTCTATCAGCGGTATATGGGCTGGTACGACGCGAATCCGGCGAACCTCAATCCGCTGCCGCCGGAACCCGAGTCCAAGAAATACGTCGAAGCCATGGGCGGCGCAGAGAACGTCATGCGCATGGCCAAGCTGGCGTCCGACGCCGGCGAATATCGCTGGGCCGCGACGCTGCTGAACCACGTCGTGTTCGCCGACGCCACCAACCAGGCGGCGCGCGACCAGCTCGCCGC
Source organism: Pseudomonadota bacterium (assembly GCA_029778105.1). Lineage (GTDB taxonomy): Bacteria > Pseudomonadota > Alphaproteobacteria > Micropepsales > Micropepsaceae > JADZAI01. The sequence goes on from JAKOQZ010000063.1 coordinate 37,467, forward strand.
CATCTACACCCAGCTCGGCTTCCAGGCGGAGGCGGGCACCTGGCGCAACATCTATCTCACCGGCGCACAGGAGCTGCGCGCCGATACGCTGAAGCTGCCGCCGGCATCGCTATCGACCGACGTGCTGCAGGCGACGACGACGCCCATGCTGCTCGACTTCGCGGCCGTGCGGGTCAATCCCGACAAGGCATCCGCCCGCAGCTTCAAGATCAATGTCGAACTCACCGACCGCGGCGAAAAGCATCTGATCACGGTGGAGAACGGCGTTCTGATCCACGAGGAAGGCATCGTCGACGCGTCTGCCGGCGCGACCGTCCGCCTCACCCGGCCGGATCTGCTGATGACGCTCTTCGCCGGCGTGCCGGTGATGACCCGCCCCGACATCAAGATCGAAGGCGACAGCGGCCTCTACGATGCGCTGATCGACCTGATCGAGCCGATCGACAGCAACTTCAATATCGTGACGCCCTAGCTGTAGCGCTGCTCCAGCCAGGGATCGCCTTCATTGTGATAGCCCCGGACTTCCCAGAAGCCGGGGCGATCCTCCGTCACGAACTCGATGCGCTTGATCCACTTGGCGCTCTTCCACAGATACCAGCGCGGGATCATCACGCGCAGCGGGCCGCCATGCTCGCGCGTGATCGGCAGCCCCTCCCAGGTGTGGGCCAGCAGCACGTCGGGGTCGGCGAAGACCTCCAGCGACACATTGGTCGTGTAGGTGTCGTAGCTGTGGAAGACCACGTGCTTCGCCTCGGCTTTCGGCATCACCAGATCCAGGATCGTGCGCGACGACACGCCCTTCCAGTGATTGTCGTACCGGCTCCACTGCGTCACGCAGTGCATGTCCGACACTGTCTCCACCTGGGGCAGCGCCTCGAACGCCGCCCAGTCCAGCCGCACAGCGTTTTCGACAGCGCCGTTGATGAAAAGACGCCACTGGTCCCGGGGGATATTGGGCTGCGCGCCGAGATCGAGCACCGGCCAGTTCTTCACCTCGCGCTGGCCCGGCGGCAGGCGGTTCGCGTGCTGCAGGTCGGGCGAGCCGGTCAGCAGCCGCCCCTCGCGCGCCCAGCGCTCCTTCGACGCGATCAGCTTGTCCTTGAAGGCAGGCGTCTCTTCATCGGACATGGCGCGTTCAGCCCTTCTGCCGCATCAGCCGCGCCTTGTCGCGCTGCCAGTCGCGTTCCTTGGTGTCGGCGCGCTTGTCATGCAGCTTTTTGCCCTTGGCGATGCCGAGGTCCATCTTCGCGATGCCGCGCTCGTTGAAGTAAACCTTGAGCGGGATCAGCGTCATACCCTCGCGCTCGGTCGCACGGTGCAGCTTGTCGATTTCGCGCGCCTTCAGCAGCAGCTTCCGCACGCGCGTCGGCTCGTGGTTGAAGCGGTTGCCGCCGCCATATTCGGGAATGTTGGCGTTGACGAGCCAGACCTCGCCGTCCTTCACATGCGCATAGGCCTCGGCGATGGTCGCCTTGCCCGAGCGCAGCGACTTCACCTCGGTGCCGGTCAGCATCATCCCCGCCTCGAGGTTTTCCTCGATGGCGAAGTTGAAACGCGCCTTCCGGTTCTCGGAGACGACCTGCTTCGTGTCGTCTTTCTTCTTCGCCATTATAGCAGCCCGGCGTGAACCATCGCCGCCTTCACACGCGCCGTGGCGGCGTCGGTCAGTTCCAGCACCGGCAGGCGGACCTCGGCGCCGCAAAGCCCCAGGAGGCTGGCGCCGAACTTCGCCGGTCCCGGGCTCGGTTCGCAGAACATCGCCTCGTGCAGCGGCATCAGGCGGTCGTTGATGTCGTTCGCCACATCCCAGGCGCCCGCGCTGGTGGCGTTCTGCAGCTCGGCGCACAGTTTCGGCGCGACATTGGAGGTCACCGAAATGCACCCCACCCCGCCCTGCGCGTTGTAGCCGACGGCGTTCGGGTCGTCGCCCGAGAGCTGGATGAAGTCCTTGCCGGCGACGATGCGGGTCTGCGAGACGCGCTCGATCTTGCCGGCCGCATCCTTGATCCCGACGATGTTGGCGATATTCGACAGCCGGCCCACCGTCTCAGGCAGAATATCGGCCACCGTGCGGCCCGGCACGTTGTAGAGGACCAGCGGAATGGAGATCGCCTCGGCGATCGCGGCGAAGTGGCGATAGAGCCCTTCCTGGCTCGGCTTGTTGTAGTAAGGCACGACGCACATGGCGGCGTCGCAGCCCACCTTCTGGGCGAACTGCGCCAGTTCGATCGCTTCATGGGTCGCGTTCGAGCCCGCGCCGCCCAGCACGAAGGCCCGGCCGTTCGCGGTCTCCACCGTCAGCTCCAGCACCCGGCGGTGCTCTTCGTGGCTGATGGTGGGCGATTCGCCGGTCGTGCCGCAGGGAACCAGTCCGTGCGTGCCGCCCGCGATCTGGTGCTCGACCACGCGTTTCAGCCCGGCCTCGTCCACAGCGCCTTTGCTGAACGGCGTAATCAGCGCCGTCAGAGATCCCCGCAAACGTGAACGATCAAAAGCCATCATGGTCCCGGGTGTTGTGCCCGGCCTTCCTGTCAAAAGAGCGCGGGAAACTACGCGCAGGTTAACGCTTTGCCAAGGAAGCGCCGCGATCTTGCGGATGTATTAACCACCGCCGTTTGGCGGTAGGCTCCATCCCAGTTCTCTCATACGAGTCCGACGACCATGATCCTGCGCCGTCTCCTCGCCGCTTTCGCGCTCTCAGCAGCCCTCCTCGCGCCCGCCCCGGCGGCGACAAGCCTCAGCGCCAACGACCAGGCCATTCTCGCCGCCGCCATCAAGGCGGGCGAACAGAAGAACTGGTCTCAGCTCGCCGCGCTCAGCCAGCGTGCCGACGACCCCACCGTCGCCGCCATCGCGCGCTGGCGCTATCTGATCGATCGCGAAAGCGGCGCCACCTTCGCCGACATCTCCAGCTTCCTCGACGCCCATCCCAATTGGCCGAACGCCGAGACCACCCAGCGCAATGCCGAACGGGCGATGTCGCCCGACATGCCCGCCACCCAGGTTCTGGCGTTCTTCAAAAGCCGCCAGCCCGTTTCCGGCGAGGGCATGTTGATGCTCGGCGCCGCGCTGCTCGCCACCGGCGACGTCAAGGAGGGTCCGATCTGGATTCGCCGCGGCTATGTCGCAGGCACCTTCTCGGCCGCGCGCGAGGCCCAGATCCGTGAACAATATGCCCAGTATCTCCCGGCCGACGCCGACAAGCTCCGCCTCTCTGCTCTGCTGTGGGAAGACGATTTCGCCGGGGCGCAGCGCATGCTCGCCTATGTCGATGCCGGCACCCGCGCTCTCGGGACCGCCCGCCTCAAGCTGCGCTCCAACACCAAGGGCGCGCAGCAGTTCATCGACGCCGTTCCGGCCGCGCTGAAAGACGATTTCGGCCTGCTCTACGATATGGGCCGCTGGTACCGACGGTCCGAGCAATACACCGCCGGCGCCCGCCTGATGGCCCGCGCCATCCGCGATCCGGCCATTCCCATCCCGCTCGACAAGTGGTGGGACGAAAAATCCGCCCATGTCCGCATGGCGATCAAGGAGCGCCGCTGGAAGGACGCCTATGCCGTGGCCGCCAGCGGCGGGCTGACGGAAGGTGCCGATTTCGCCGAGGCGGAGTTCCTCGCGGGCTGGATGCAGCTCCGCTTCCTGGGCGATGCGTCCCGCGCCCTCACCCATTTCGATCGGATCGCCCCGAACGTCTCGACGCCCATCAGTCTGTCGCGCGGCCATTACTGGACAGGCAGGGCCAAAGAGGCCGCCGGAGACGACGACGGCGCGGCGCGCGAGTACCAGCTCGCGGCGAAGAACCCCGAGACCTATTACGGTCAGCTCGCCACCGCCGCGCTGTCGCAGTCGCCCTCGATCACGGTCGATATGAGCAGCTCCGTCAGTGAGCGCGGTATCTCGACGCTGGAACGCGACGAACTTGTCCAGGCCATCGGCATGCTGAGCGCCATCGGCGACACCACGCTCCTTCCCCGCTTCGTCGGCGCTCTGGGCGACCGCCTGCAGGATCGGGAAGACTTCGAGACCGCTTCGGCGCTACTGATGCAGCTCAACCGCCCGTCGATGTCGGTGCGCGTCGCCAAGCGCGCCATGCAGAAGGATCTGCATGTCTTCCGCTTCGCCTACCCGCTGGTCAAGCTGCCGCCCTATCGCGGCAAGGGCGAAGCGCCCGATCCCGCCTTTGTCCTCGCGCTGATGCGTCAGGAGAGCGAGTTCGACCCGAACGCCCGCTCATCCGCCGACGCCCGCGGCATCATGCAGATGCTGCCCGCGACCGCGAAACTGACGGCCAACCGTCATGGCCTGTCCTACGAGCCCGGCCGCCTGCTCGGCGACTGGGAATACAACGCGACGCTGGGCATGGCGCATCTGCGCGATCTGCTCGACCAGTTCGGCGGCTCCTACGTGCTGGTCGCGGTCGCCTATAATGCCGGACCGGGGCGCGCCAATCAGTGGATCAAGGAGTTCGGCGATCCGCGCGATCCCAATGTCGATGTGGTCGACTGGGTGGAACGCATTCCGTTCAGCGAAACCCGCAACTACGTCATGCGCCTCATCGAGAACACCAGCGTCTATCGCGCCATGCTCGCCGGCGGCACCGCGCCGCTGCAGGTCGAGGCCGATCTGCTGCGCGGCTCGGGGCGCAGCGACTACGCGCCGGGCCGCCGCCTCGCCGCCGAGACGCTGAAATGAGCCTCTTCACCGAGAGCTTCGTCGCCGCCCCGGACGGGCTGCAGCTTTACGTGCGCGATTATGCCGGCGGCGACGCGGGCAAGACGCCGGTGCTGTGCCTTGCCGGTCTCACGCGCAATACCCGCGACTTCGAAGACATCGCCGCGCATATCGCGGCCGGCCGCCGTGTCATCGCCGCCGATATGCGGGGCCGCGGACGTTCGGCCTACGATCCCAAATGGGAAAACTATTCGATCCCCGTCGAGGCGGGCGACGTGCTCGCCATTCTGGCGGCCCTTCGCGTGCCCAAGGTGATCGTTCTGGGCACCTCGCGCGGCGGCCTGCTGGCGACGGTTCTGGCAGCCATGAAGCCCGACGTCCTTGGCGGCGTCGTTCTGAACGATGTCGGGCCCGAGATCGACCCCAAGGGCATCGCCCGGATCGCCTCGTATGTCGGCGTCGCCGTCGCGCCGCCTCAGACATGGGAGGAAGCCATGGCGCGGGCCAAGGAGATCAACGGCAGCCTGTTCGATATGCCCGACAGCGAGTGGATGCGCATGACCCGCGCGACCTATCGCGAGGAAGGCGGCAGGCCGGTGCTCGACTACGACATGAAGATCGGCGACGCGACCCGCGCCCAGATGGCCCAGCCGCAACAATTCGATCCCTGGATGCTTTTCGCCGCCTTCGCGAAAATCCCTCTGCTGACCGTGCGGGGCGCCAATTCCGACCTGCTGTCGGCCGCAACGGTGGCCAAGATGCACGCCGCCAAGCCCGACATGAAATCCGTCGACGTACCCGGGCGCGGCCACGCCCCGCTGCTCAACGAGCCCGAAGCCGTCGCTGCGATCGACGCCTTCCTCGCCGATCTCGGCTGAGATGGAGCTGCCCTTCGAACAGGGCCGCAGGCGGCGCATCTATCTGATGCGCCACGCGCAGGCCGCCTATTTCGACGCCAAGGGGGCGCGGATGCCTGAGCCGCACGCCGTGCCGCTGACCCCGAAAGGCCGCGAAGAAGCGCTGGCGATGGCCGACTGGCTCGCTCCGGTGCGTTTCGACCGTGCGATCTGTTCCGGCCTGCCCCGAACGCTTGAAACTGCGACGCTGGTGCTCGGCGGACGCGAGATCGCGCTGGAGACATCGCCAAATCTGGAAGAAATACGTGGCGCCGGCCTTGAGGAGCGTGCGCAGCTCAGTCCCTCAGACTATGCCTATTCCATGTTCAGGGCGGGCGAGCCGGGCGCGACCTTCGCGGCAGGCGAAAGCTTCGCCGCCTTCCGCGACCGCGTTCTGCCCGCCTTCATCGACATTCTGCAGGACGAGGCCTGGACCAATCTCCTGCTCGTCTGCCACGGCGGCACCAACCGGGCGATCTTGACCTGGTTTCTCGGCCTCGGGCTCGATTCCTTCGGCCAGTTCGAACAGGATTCCTGCTGCCTCAATATCCTCGATTTCGACCAGTTGACGGGCTCCGGCATCATCGCGCGGCGCATCGTCCGCGCCCTGAACATGACGGCGCAGGACACGGCGAAGACTGGGTCGACCTACCTCTCGATGGAATGGCTGGCCGACCAGCACGAGCGGGCGAAGCGAGTGAAAACGCCCTGATCCGGACGGCGGCCCGGTGCGTAAGACATCCGACCCGTAATAGTGCCGCTGGAATTCATGACCGCCCCCGTTATCGTCTGGTTTCGGCAGGACCTCCGCCTTGACGACAATCCTGCGCTCCTCGCCGCCGCAGCATCCGGGCGGCCGGTCATCGCGCTCTACATCCTCGACGACGAAACGCCCGGGAAATGGGCTCCCGGTGGCGCGTCCCGCTGGTGGCTGCACCATTCGCTGAAGTCGCTGTCCGCTGCGCTTGAGGTCGCCGGCCCTGGCCTTACCCTGATGCGCGGCCCCGCCGGCCCGGCGCTGGACCGCGCAATCGCGGCCTCTGGTGCGGAAGCCGTGTTCTGGAACCGCTGCTATGAACCCTACGCGGTCACCCGTGACACGGCCCTCAAGGCCTCGCTCAAGGCGCGCGGCATCGAGGCCCAGTCCTTCAACGCCAGTCTGCTCTGTGAGCCCTGGAGCATCACCAACAAGGCCGGTGAGCCCTTCAAGGTGTTCACCCCCTTCTGGCGCGCCTGCCAGGACAGGGGGCTCCCGTCCGAGATCCATCGCGCGCCACGGCACATCTTCGCCGCCCGCCGAATTGCGGGCGATGCTTTGGATTCGTGGGCGCTTTGCCCGACCCGTCCGAACTGGGCGCACGAATTCGGCGAACACTGGACGCCGGGGGAGCCGGGAGCCAAGGCCCGTCTGTCCGCGTTTCTCGACGATGCGTTGCGCGCTTACGCCGACGGCCGCGACCGGCCCGGCCAGTCCCTGACGTCCGGCCTGTCGCCGCATCTTCATTTCGGGGAGATCGGCCCCCGGCAGGTGGTGCGGGCGGTGCGCGCCGCCGCAGACGCCAACCCGGCCCTCGAAGCGCAGGCGGCCAAATATCTCGCCGAAATCGGCTGGCGGGAGTTTTCCTATCACCTGCTGCATCAGGCCCCCGCTTTGCCGGAGGCCAACTTCAAGCCGGAGTTCGGCGCGTTTCCATGGGCGAGCGACCCTGATGGCCTGCGGCGTTGGCAACGCGGCCAAACCGGCATTCCGATCGTCGATGCCGGCATGCGCCAGCTCTGGCGAACCGGCTGGATGCACAACCGCGTCCGCATGGTGACGGCGTCGTTCCTGGTCAAACATCTGCTGATCCACTGGCAGCACGGCGCTGCGTGGTTCTGGGACACTTTGGTCGACGCCGATCTCGCCAGCAATTCGGCGAGCTGGCAGTGGGTCGCAGGCTGCGGCGCCGACGCGGCGCCCTATTTCCGCATCTTCAACCCGGTCCTTCAGGGCGAGCGGTTCGACCCCGACGGCGCCTATGTCCGCCGCTTCGTCCCCGAACTTGCGGCGCTGCCCGACAAGTGGCTGCACAAGCCCTGGGAAGCCCCTGCGCCGGTCCTGCACGCCGCAGGCATCACGCTCTGCGAGACCTATCCTGCACCCATGATCGATCTTCAGCGTGGCCGCGACCGCGCACTGGCCGCCTTCTCCCAGATCAGGAAAGCCGCATGAACGCGCTCATCTTTCCGCCCCCCGCCACGCCCCGCCGCATCGCCGTGATCGGCGCAGGCATATCCGGCCTCGGCGCCGCGTGGGCGCTTTCAAGGCGCCATGATGTGACGCTGTTCGAGAAAGACGCGCGCGCCGGCGGGCACGCCAACACGGTCGACGTCGACTACGACGGACAGCAGATCGCGGTCGACACCGGCTTCATCGTCTACAATGAGGTCAACTACCCAAACCTGTGCGCGCTGTTCGACGCTCTCGGCGTCGCCACGCAACCCAGCGACATGAGCTTCGGCGTCAGTTTTTCCGGCGGCGGGCTGGAATGGGCCGGCGACAGCGTCTCGACCTTGTTCGCCCAGTGGCGCAACCTGTTCAGTGTGCGCCACCACGCAATGTGGACCGAAATCCTGCGCTTCAATCGCACGGCGAGCACGGATCTCGAGGTCGGTGCCCTCGCCGGCCTGACGCTCGGCGCGTATCTCGCGTCCCGCGGCTTCGGCGCGGCATTCCGCGACCGCTATCTGCTGCCGATGGGGGCCGCGATCTGGTCGATGCCGAATGCCGACATGCTCGGCTTTCCCGCCGCAAGCTTCCTGGCCTTCTTCCGCAACCACGGTCTTCTGTCTGGCTTCGACACCTTTCAGTGGCGCACCGTCTCGGGCGGTTCGCGGGAATATGTCCGCAAGCTGATTGCAGATATCCACGGCGACATTCGTCTTGGCTGCGGCGTCACCTCCGTCCGCGCAGCCGGCAATGGAGTCGACGTCGCGGATCAGACGGGCGCGACGACCCGTTTCGATCACGTCGTTCTGGCCTGCCACCCGCAGCAAGCCCTCGCTCTGCTCGCCGACGCGACGCCGGCCGAGCGCAGCATTCTCAGCGGCTTGCGGCACGCCCCCAATGTCGCGGTTCTGCACCGCGATCCCGCGCTCATGCCGCAGCGGCGCAAGGTGTGGTCCAGCTGGAACTATATCAGCGACGCAGCACCGGGGCTGACCACCGCCCCCGTCTCGCTGACCTACTGGATGAACCGCCTGCAGGGGATCGACCGGAGCAAGCCGCTTTTCGTCACGCTCAATCCCGCGCAACCGCCTCGTCCCGATCTCACCTTCGGCACGTTCCATTACGCCCATCCCCAATTCGACGCCGCCGCCGAAAGGACGCGCGCGGCGCTCGGTTCCGTGCAAGGCGCGCGCGGTCTTTGGTTCTGCGGCGCATGGTGCGGACACGGCTTCCACGAGGACGGCCTGACAGCAGGACTGGAGGTCGCGGCCGCGCTCGGCGCGCCGGCCCCATGGCGTGCGTTCGGTCAGGCACGCGCCTTGGCCGCATGATGCCGACACCGCCACCCAACGGCCTTTTTTTGTCGCGGGTGATGCACGCCCGCGTCCGGCCGGTGCGGCGGCGCTTCACCTACCGCGTCTTTTCGCTGTTCATCGACATCGACGATCCGCAGGCCGCGACGCACGACTGCGCTATCCTGAGCTATGACCGCTTCAACGTTCTGTCCTTCCGCGCCCGCGATCACGGCAGGCGCGATGGCTCGCCGCTTCGCTCCTATGTCGAAGACGCGCTGCAGCGCGCCGGGCTGGCGCTCAGGCCCGATGCCATAAGGCTGCTGTGCTTTCCCCGGCTCTGGGGCTTCGTGTTCAATCCGCTGTCGGTGTTCTACTGCTATCGGCGGGGGCGTCTCGCAGCCGTCGTCTATGAAGTGAACAACACCTTCGGCGACTCTCACGCCTATGTCGCCTGCATCGAGCCCGATCAGGCGGTCGCCAGACATGAAGCCGATAAGACGCTCTATGTCTCTCCGCTGATCGGGATGCAGGGGCGGTACGACTTCGCCGTGCGCGACCCGCGCGAACGCCTGTCTCTGGCCATCCGCGAAACGGGGCCAGAGGGCCTGGTGCTCACGGCGGTTCAAACCGGCGAGCGCCGCCCGCTGTCCACGCGCGAGGCGGTCAAGGCGGTGCTTCGCCATCCCCTGATGACGATCAAGGTCGTCGCCGCCATCCATATCGAAGCGCTGCGCACGTGGCTGGGCGGCGCCCGCTATGTCGCACGTCCGGTCGCGGCGGCGCCTGCCGTCAGTCTGGCCCGGACCACATCCAACCGCGCGGGCGCCGCGTATAACCCTGAGATGCCGGAACGCCTGAACGCGCTTGCGGCTGAGTAACCAGGGGCAGACATGTCGCAAAGTTCCGTGCCGGTCGCAGCCGATCCGCTGTCGTGGCTCCGCAATGCGATCCCGGCCTCGGAGTCGCCGCTACGTCTCAGGGGCGTGCCGCTGTCGGCGCGCATCATCCTGTCGATCTGCCAGCGCATTAAGATCGGGGCCATCGGCATCGTTCTGCCCGATGGCCGCTCGCTGGTGTTCCGGGGGGACGAAGTCGGCCCGGAGGGCGTCATTCTGCTCCATGACTATCGCGCCTTGTCCCGGCTCGCGTCCGGAGGCTCGCTTGGCCTGGCGGAATCGTATCTCGACGGCGAATGGGACAGCCCCAACCTGACGGCCGTTCTGGAATGCGGCGTGCTTAACGGTCAGCGCTTCTCCGAATTCTTCACCGTCTCGCCGCTCAAACGTCTGTTCGACCGCCTGGTGCACGCGCTCCGGCCCAACACCCGCGCCGGCGCGCGGCGGAACATCCACGCCCATTACGATCTCGGCAACGCGTTCTACGAGCGCTGGCTCGACCCGACGATGACCTATTCGTCGGCGCTGTTCGAGAGCCGCAGCCAGACGCTGCAGTCGGCCCAGACGGCGAAGTATCGCGCGCTCGCCGACATGATGGATCTGAAGCCGGGCGAGCACGTGCTCGAGATCGGCTGCGGCTGGGGCGGTTTCGCCGAATACGCCGCCGGTGAGCGGGGCGCCCGCGTCACCGGGCTGACGATCAGCCGCGAGCAGCTCGCCTACGCGCAGGCGCGGCTCCAGCGCCAGGGACTCGGCGAGCGGGTGGATCTGCGCTTCCAGGATTATCGCGATGTCGCAGGCGCGTTCGACAAGGTCGCCTCCATCGAGATGTTCGAAGCGGTCGGCGAGAAATACTGGCCTGCCTATTTCGGCAAGATCCGCGATGTGCTGAAGCCCGGCGGCGCCGCCGCGCTGCAGATCATCACCATCGAAGACGAAGCCTTCGAGACCTACCGGCGCACGGTCGACTTCATTCAGAAATACGTCTTCCCCGGCGGGATGCTACCGTCGATGCAGGCGCTGCGGAAGGAGACCGGGCGCGCCGGGCTCGCCTGGGGCGGGCATTTTGCGTTCGCGCAGGACTACGCCCGCACACTCGCCGAATGGCGCCACGCCTTCCTCGCCGCATGGCCGGACATCCAGAGCGCCGAATTCGACGCACGCTTCAAGCGCCTGTGGACCTACTATCTCGCGTATTGCGAAGCCGGCTTCAAAGGCGGCGCGATCGACGTGATCCAGCTGCGGCTGGACCGGCCCTAGTCGGCGGCGGCGCGCTGCTGGCGCGGCTCCAGCACATAGTCGATCAACGATCCGTCGCTTTCGAACGAGGTCTTCACCCAATTGCCCTGGTCGTCATACCAGAGGTTCATGGTGAGCTGCTCGCTCAGGGTATAACGCGTCGCCTCCACGGTCCGTCCGCCGGCCTCGATGCGTTCGCGCCCGATCCGGCTGATGGTGCACGGAAAGATGCGCCCGTTCTGGGTATCGATGATCTGCGACTGGTTCACGGTTTCCTTGAACCAATACGATGTCGGGACCAGCGTGCCTGCCGCCTCGCCCTTGAATTTGGTGCCGTCTATCTGCAGCTCGTCGCCCACACGCCGAAGGCTGAGCCGCATCGGATCGCCGTCGTTATTGGTCGAGGAGTCGATCGCGAGCAGCTTTCCGTCAGACCATGTTTCGCGCGACGCGTGATGATAGTGGAATACGCGGATGCCCGCGAAGGTCACCGCCAGCTCGATATCGACATCGGCGATGATCGCCTCGCCGTCGCGGGAGAAAGTCACGCGGTGATGGCCGATCTCGTCGCCGTCACGATAGACCTTGAAGTCGATATTTTCCGGTAGAGGCGCTGCCTGGACCAGCCCGCCGAGGGCGAATGAAAGAGCAAGAGCCAGCAGAACGCGCATCTCCATGCCTTTCCCGGTTTGGGCTCAGCGGAGCAGGATTTTCGAGGCCAGGCGGGCCAGCGGACTGGCAAAGCGCAGCGGCGCATCGACCACCGTGAAACAGACGCAATGCGCCCCGTCATCGGCCACCGGGCGGTGAGACAGGTTGGGGTCACCGATCGCGACATCGCCCACCGCATACCGGCCGGTCTCATCGGTGTAGCTGCCCTGCAGCACCAATGTCAGTTCCTCGCCGCCATGGCTGTGAACGGGCATGCCGGTTCCCGGCCGGAGGCGCAAAAGGCTCACATCCGACGGATCGTCCGGACAGGCGATCCGTACCGTCTGCATGCCCGGCCAGAAGGTCCGCCAGCGCACATCCGCAAGCCGTGAACCGATATAGGGACGCAGCGGGGACGGAACGTCGATCGCCGGCCGTTTTCCTTCATCCGGCGGCAGGACGCGCCCCAGATCGGGGGCGGCACGGGCCAGCGGCGACGGCTCCAGAGCGCCGTCCTCGATCATCAGCCCGCCGACGGCCTCGGCCGCCCGCACGGTCGCCCGGCAGGCGGGACAATAGTTCAGATGCGCCGCTACAAGCAGGCTCATGCCCTGAGGCAGAGCCCCGGCAGCATACTCGACGAGGTGGGTTTCAGACGGGTGGTGTTGAGTCATGGTCGCAGCATACTCGGCGGGCGCAGGTCTCCCCACTCCCTCTGTTGCCCTTACCTACGCTGACCGGGCGGGATCGGATCACGCGTAGACGGGCGAAATTGAGCCGACTAAAACCGCTGTCATGACCGTTTCGCCCCTCGTATCGACCGCATGGCTGCATGAGCGCCTCGGTTCCCCCGACATTCGTGTCGTGGACGCCTCCTGGCATTTCCCCCAGACGGGGCGGAACGCCCGGGCCGAGTTTGAAGATGCCCATATTCCGGGCGCCGTCTTCTTCGACATCGACGAGATCGCCGACCTCACGTCGCCGCTGCCGCACATGCTGCCCCCGGCCGAGAAATTCGCCAGCCGCGTGCAGAAACTGGGGATTGGAGACGGCTCCACCATTGTCGCCTATGACGCCCACGGCATCCTGTCCTCCGCCCGGGTCTGGTGGATGTTCCGCGCCATGGGCCATCAGAACGTCTTTGTGCTGGATGGCGGGTTCCTGAAATGGCGCGCCGAGGGCCTGCCGGTCGATGACGCGCTGACCTCGCACTTCGCCCGTCATTTCACGCCCCGCCCGGACTGGTCTCTGGTTCGGAACCATGACGACGTCACACGCCTGCTCGCCGCAGGGTCGCAGATCGTCGACGCCCGCCCCCCCGGCCGTTTCGCCGGCGTGGACCCCGAGCCCCGCGAAGGCCTCAGAGGCGGTCACATGCCGGGCGCGATCAACCTGCCCTATGCCTCGCTGCTGCGGCCCGACGGCACGCTGAAGCGCCCGGACGATCTCGCCCGCATCGTCGCCGACGCCGGCATTGATCTGGCCCGTCCGGTGACGGCCAGCTGCGGCTCGGGCGTTTCGGCCTGCGTCGTCCTGCTGGCGCTAGCCGTTCTGGGGCATCGCGACGGGTCGCTCTATGACGGCTCATGGGCCGAATGGGGCGCGCGCGAGGGGGCGGCCATCGTGACGGGCGCATGACGCCTATCCCCACGACCGTCACGTTTCTGCACATGTATCAGCGCCCGCCCCGACGGGCGGCGGCGCCCCTGACGCCGAGAACATCCATCCAGAAGGTCGATGCCTGCTCGGTCGGCTTCTATCGCTACCTGTACGAAGCGGTCGGCAAGCCGTGGATATGGGTGAACCGCAGGCGCATGAGCGATGCCGATCTCGCCTCGGCGCTCGGCCAGCCCGGTCTGGACATCTACGTTCTGTATGCCGGCGGCGAACCGGCAGGCTATGCCGAGCTCGACGCGCGCAACCCGCAGAATATCGAGCTGGCCTATTTCGGCCTGACGCCCGCGTTCACCGGCCTTGGCCTCGGCGCATTCTTTCTGGGCGAGGCCATCGCCATCGCCTGGGACATGCAGCCCCAAAGGCTCCACGTTCAGACCTGCACGCTCGACCATCCGCGCGCGTTGCCGCTCTATCAACGTATGGGGTTCAGCGCGTTCGGCCAGACCGAAGCGCTGGTCGAACCGATCGGCGACGAACCGCACCCGCTGGTCGAGGCCCAGCGGCGCGCCGCCGCCGGCTAGTGCCCGACTAGAATCTGGCTCAGGAACTGCTTGGTTCGCTCGTGCTGGGGATTATTGAAGAACTGCTCGGGCGGCGCGCGTTCGACGATCTCGCCCGCATCCATGAAGATCACGCAATCGGCCACCTTGCGCGCGAATCCCATTTCGTGGGTCACGACCATCATGGTCATGCCCTCCTCGGCCAGCTCCACCATCACCTCAAGGACCTCGCCGATCATTTCCGGATCGAGCGCCGATGTCGGCTCGTCGAACAGCATGATCTTGGGCTCCATCGCCAGCGCGCGGGCGATGGCGGCGCGCTGCTGCTGGCCGCCTGACAGCTGCCCGGGATATTTGTGCGCCTGATCCGCGATCCGCACGCGGTCGAGCAGCTCCATGGCGATCTTGTCCGCCACGGCCTTGGGCCGTTTGCGCACCCAGGTCTGCGCCAGCGTGCAGTTCTGCAGCACCGTCAAATGCGGGAACAGGTTGAACTGCTGAAACACCATGCCGACCTCGCGGCGCACCTCGTCGATCGCGCGCAGGTTTCGCGTCAGTTCCGTGCCCTCCACGATGATGCGGCCGGACTGATGGTCCTCCAGGCGATTGATGCAGCGGATCAGCGTCGACTTGCCCGAACCCGAGGGGCCGCAGATCACGATGCGCTCTCCGCGCGACACGGTCAGCGAGGCGTCGCGCAGCACGTGGAAGCGGCCATACCACTTGTTCACGTTCTCCATGACGATGGCGTGTTGGCCGCTCATAGCTTGCCTGCTCCGACTTTGCCGCCCGCGACCGTGTCTTCCAGATAGGCGCTGTAGCGGGACATCCCGAAACAGAGCGACCAGTAGACGAGCGCGGCGAAGAGATATCCGGTGAACGCGACGTTCGGCGCCGACCAGGCAGGGTCGGCGTTGCCGGACTTGATGACCTGAAGAAAATCGAAGAAGCCGATGGTGGCGATCAGCGAGGTGTCTTTCAGCAGGCTGATGCATGACGACACGATCGAGGGCAGCGAGATCTTCATCGCCTGCGGCAGCACGACCAGCATCGTGGTGCGCCAGTAGCCGAGCCCCAGCGCCGCCGCCGCCTCGCTCTGTCCGCGCGGGATGGCCTGCAGGCCGCCGCGGATCACCTCCGCCATATAGGCTGCGCTGAAAAGCGAGATGACGATCAGCGCGCGCAGCAGCTTATCCAGCGACACGCCCTGAGGCATGAAAAGCGGCACCACGTTCGCCGCCATGAACAGCAGCGTGATCAACGGCACGCCGCGCACGAATTCGATGAAACACGTGCACAGGATGCGCACCACCGGCAGGCCCGATCGCCGCCCCAGCGCCAGAAGAATCCCGATGGGAATCGATGTCGCAATCCCCACCACCGAAATCAGAAGCGTCAGCAACAGCCCGCCCCAGCGCTCGGTCGGCACGACCGGGAGGTCGAACACGCCGCCCGAAAGCAGCAGATAGGACACAATCGGAAACGCCGTCGCCATCGCGATCCCGGCCCACAGCTTCCCCGGCAGGCGCGGAATGAGAATCCAGGCCAGCCCGATCGCGCCGATCAGATAGACGATGTCGACGCGCCAGCGCTCCGCCGCCAGGTACTGCCCGTAGATCAGCTGGTCGCTGCGCGCCGCGATGAACGGCCAGCACGCGCCCTTGCCATCGCCGATGCAGTCTGCGCGGCCCGTCCCGCTCCACAC
>JAKOQZ010000064.1 GCA_029778105.1 Pseudomonadota bacterium
AGAGCGGCTGGACGAGGTGTGCGGCACCATGGCGTGCCACGGTTCGGTGCGCGCGGGGCGGCGTCTGACGGCGGACGAAATGAACGCCCTGCTGCGCGAGATGGAAGCGACGCCCCATTCCGGCCAATGCAATCACGGCCGCCCCACCTATGTGGAGCTGAAACTTCACGACATCGAACGTCTGTTCGGGCGGCGCTAGCGGTGATCGTCCGCAAGGTCACCGAGCTTGACGCCGCACCCGATCTCGTCTGGCGGCATCTCCAGACCTCACGCCTGTTTCGCTATGTGAGCTGGCCCATGATGCGGTTTGCGCCGGTCGGCGGCGCGCCATGGCCGGAGACATGGCATCGGGGCGCGATCCGCGTCTGGATGTGGCAGTTCGGGTTTCTGCCGATGGGACGCCAATGGGTCGATGTATCCGAGACGCGGGCCGACGGTGCGCTTTACGCGCTGCACGACAATGGCCGGGGCGATCTCATCCGCCGCTGGTCTCACCACATCGCGGTCTCGCCGGCCGAGGGCGGACGCACGCGCTACAGCGATACGATCGACATCGAGGCGGGGCTTCTGACGCCATTGGTCTGGGCGTTCGCCGGTGTCTTCTTCGCTCACCGCCAGCGGCGGTTGCGCGCGCTGGCCCGGCGTGGCTTCAGTTACTGACCGTCAGGAACCCCACGCGCGTTTCGCCATAGGTGCGCGTGTCGTGTTTGGTGAAGCCTTCGACGGTGAGCGGCGGCTCATCCGCCGCGCATTCCGTCATGACCACCGCGCCCTTGGCCAGCCAGCCGCCGTCGCGGGCGGCGATGAGGGCGCGTTCCACCAGGCCCTTGCGGTAGGGCGGGTCGAGGAAGGCGAGGGTGAAGG
Organism: Pseudomonadota bacterium; assembly: GCA_029778105.1. Lineage (GTDB taxonomy): Bacteria > Pseudomonadota > Alphaproteobacteria > Micropepsales > Micropepsaceae > JADZAI01. Next base: position 865 of record JAKOQZ010000064.1, read on the forward strand.
CGCCGCCGGCCTGCGCTTCGCGGGGGCCGAGATCGGTCGCGTCGCGCTTCCAGATTTTGGTGACGCCGGTGAGGCCGAGCGCCTGCACATTCTCGCGCTGCAGGCCGCGGCTGTCGGCGTCGCTGTCGACGAAGAGACAGAATTTCGCGCCGCGTGACAGCGCCTCGCAGCCGAGCGCGCCGGTGCCCGCGAAAAGGTCGAGCACGCGCGCGTCCTGCAGTTCGAAGCCGACGCCGAAATCGTTGTGCGCGAGGATGTTGAAGACGCTCTCGCGCACCCGGTCGGATGTGGGGCGCACGCGGTCGTCCTGCGGTGCGACGAGCGCCCGGCCGCGCAGGCGTCCCCCCACGATCCGCATCAGCGCGCTTTCAGCCGCTTTTCGCGGTTGGGATTGGCGGCGAGGCCGAGCTGTTCCTTCAGCACCTTGCCCGGCACTTCGGCCGCTTCGCCCTCGCGGAGATCGCCGAGCTGGAAGGGACCATAGGCGACGCGGATCAGGCGCGAGACCTTCAGCCCCAGATGTTCGAACACCTTGCGGATCTCGCGGTTCTTGCCTTCGCGCAACGACACCGCCGCCCACGAGTTCTGCCCCTTGGAGCGTTCCAGCACCGCCTCGATGGGGCCATAGCGGACGCCGTCGGCGGTGATGCCGCCCTTCAGACGGTCGAGCTCTTCCTGCGCCACATTGCCGAAGAAGCGCACGCGATAGCGCCGCAGCCAGCCGGTCTCGGGCAGCTCCAGCTTGCGGGCGAGCGCGCCGTCATTGGTGAGCAGCAGCAGGCCTTCGGAGGTGAGGTCGAGCCGGCCGACCGAGATGACCCGCGGCAGGGTGGGCGGCAGATGCTGGAAGACGGTGGGGCGGCCCTTTTCGTCGCGATGCGTGGTGACGAGCCCGACCGGCTTGTAATAGCGCCACAGGCGGGTGGGTTCGGCCCCGGCCACCACCTTGCCGTCGACCATGATGATGGCGCCCGGCGCGGGCTTGAACGCGGGTGTGGTGAGCGTGGCGCCGTCGACCTTCACGCGGCCTTCGGCGATCATTTTCTCCACGTCGCGGCGCGAGGCGATTCCGGCGCGGGCCAGCACCTTGGCGATGCGGTCGCCGCCGGGATCGGGCGTTTCGGGCTTATCGGTCATGGGCGGCTTCTAGCATGGGTGCGCGACCGGCAACAGGATCGGCAGGAAGATCGGCAAAATATGAGATCTCAATGCAATAGTGGCAGTAGCAACAATAAGTTGACAGTGATACAAGATCGGCATGGGAATGCTGGAAACGCCCGGACGGATCGAGCCGTGCCTGCTTGAGACCGTCGCGCCGGACATCGCCGACCGGATCGCAGAGCTTACGGCGCGCGCGACAGCTCTTGGCGCGCGTCTGCATCCCCTCACCGCAGCGAGCATCGCGGAAATCGTTCGCACGATGAACTGCTACTACAGCAATCTCATCGAAGGCCACAACACGATGCCGCGTGACATCGAGCGGGCGCTCGACAGGGATCTCGACGGCGATCTGCGCAGACGGCAGCTCCAACGCGAGGCGGCGGCGCATATCTACGTGCAGTCGCTGGTGGATGGGCGCGCCACGCGCGACGAACTGGACGAGCCCGCCTCGATCATCTTCGTTCGCTGGCTGCACGAACGCTTCTACATGCCCTCGCCCGATATCAGCTCGACGATGCCTGTCCTCGTCGGACACGATGGCGCCGGGGAGAAGGCGATTGCGCTAGCGCCTGGCGAATTCCGTTTTTCGCCGGAACACGATGTTACGGTCGGCCTCCATCATCCGCCGTCCGGCCATGTGGTGCGGGCATTCATGGAGCATTTCGAGCGGCGATATGCATTCGCCAAGCTTGGCCCGGCGCAACGCATCCTCGCCATCCCCGCTGCGCATCACAGGCTGAACTACATTCACCCCTTCATTGACGGCAATGGCCGCGTTAGCCGGTTGATGTCGCATGCCATGGCGCTCAAGGCCGGAATTGGCGCGCACGGCCTTTGGGCGGTTTCGCGTGGGCTGGCGCGCGGTTTGAAATCGCGCTCCGAGTACAAGGCGATGATGAACCACGCCGATATGCCGCGTCAGAACGACTATGACGGGCGCGGCAATCTCTCCGAAAAGGCGCTCGGAGATTTCACGCGCTGGTTTCTGGATACCATGATCGACCAGACCTCCTTTATGGCAGGTCTGTTCGAACTGGAATCGATGGAAGACCGTTTGCGCCGCTATGTGAAATCGGCGCCGCATCTGCCGGCCGAGGCGGCGGATTTGCTCGTCTATGTTATGTTGAAAGGAGAAATGGCGCGGGGCGAAGCGTCGCGCGCCACCGGCTTGAAGGAGCGCTCGGCGCGATCTGTTCTTTCGGCTGTGGAAGCCGATGGGTTGCTTGTCTCAGCTACGCCCAAAGGCCCCGTCCGCCTGCACTTCACCGTGGACGCCACGGACATCCTGTTTCCGCGCCTCTTTCCGGAGAGCTGAGATGATGACGAGCGACCCGCACGATCCGATGCATCTGGCCATGATCGCCGCCGAGGCGGCGGCGGCGCGGGGCGAGGTGCCGGTGGGGGCGGTGATCGTGGGGCCGGACGGGCGGGTGATCACTGCCCAGGGCAACCGCATCCTGGAGCTGAAAGACCCGACCGCCCACGCCGAAATTCTCGCCATCCGCGAGGCGGCGCGGAGTCTGGGCAACGAGCGGCTGACCGGCTGCGATCTGCATGTCAGCCTGGAGCCCTGCGCCATGTGCGCCGGGGCGATTTCGCTCGCCCGCATCCGCAACCTGCATTTCGCGGCCGGCGACCCCAAGGGCGGCGGCGTCATCCATGGCGGGCGGTTTTTCGAACAGCCGACCTGCCATCACCGGCCCGAGGTGACACAGGGCCATCTGGCGCACGTGTCGAGCGAGATGCTGAAGAGCTTTTTCCGCGCGCGGCGGGGCTAGACGCGTCTGCCGTGAACGCGGCGGTGGCGGCCTTCACCGCCTCGCGCATCCAGAGATTGCCGGGGTCGCTTTCCGCGTTGCGGTGCCAGTAAAGCAGCGAGTCGATGCGCGGCGAGGGAAAAGGCAGATCGGCCACCGCGACGTTCAGTCCGCGCGCCAGCAGCGAGGGCACGGTGGCGATCATGTCGCTGCCGCGCACCGTATCCATCGCCATCTGGAAGGCCGGCACGCGCATCGCGCTGGTGATGGTGCGGCCGGTGCGGGCGAGCGCCGCCTCGACCAGCGTGCGGCCGCGGCGGCGGCTGGAGATCGCGATATGGCGCAGTGACGTGAAGCGGTCGAGCGTCATCGGCTTGCCGGCGTCCGGGTGGCCCTTGCGCATCACGACGACGTAGCGGTCGGCGGTGAGCGTGGCGCTGGCGAGATCGGCGCGCTGCAGTTCCGGGATGTCGATGGCGAGGTCCAGCGTGCCGGCGGCGAGTTCGAGGGGGATATCCGCGCGGTCGACGATGTGCGCCTGCACCTGCACGCCGGGCGCGGCGCGCTCCAGATAGCGGGCCAGCGGCGCAAGCAGCATCGCCGCGGAGGCGTCGCGCAGTGCGATGTGGAAGAGGCGGGTCGAGGTCGCCGGGTCGAACTGCGCGCGCTGGTCGAGCCCGGAGCGCAGCCGCGCGAGCGCCTGGCGGACGGGAAGGATCAGCGACTGCGCCACCGGGGTGGGCGCCATGATGCCGCCGCGCCGGGCGAACAGCGGATCGTCGAAATGGCCGCGCAGCCGGGCGAGCGCGTTGCTGACCGCCGGCTGGGTGACGTTGAGGATGCCCGCCGCGCGCGTGAGATTGCGCTCGGTATAGATCGCCTCGAACACCACGAAGAGATTGAGGTCGATGCCGGTGAGCTTGATCGGGGGCGCCATGGTATCACCAAACATGATAATACCTATTCAGACAATAAACTTCCGTCATAGCCGGCGCGGGCCTATCCCTGCGCCCATGTTTTGCCGCCCGGCGCTGGCCGCCTCGCGCCGCCGGGTCTAGGCTCGCCGAAAACAAGCGTTTCGTTACGTCAGGGAGAGATGAGATGGATTTCGAGCATACGCCGAAGGTCAAGGATCTGATCGCGCGCGTCAGAGACTTCATGGACCGCTATGTCTATCCGGCCGAGGCGGTCTACGACGCCGAGATGGCGGCGGCCCGCAAGGCCGGCAATCCGTGGATCGTCGTGCAGGTGGTGGAAGAGCTGAAGGCCAAGGCCAAGGCCGCCGGCCTGTGGAACCTGTTCCTCCCCGAGAGCCATCTGGGCGGCGGGCTGACCAATCTGGAATACGCCCCGCTGGCCGAAGAGATGGGCAAGGTCGTCTTCGCCTCGGAAGTCTTCAACTGCTCGGCGCCCGACACCGGCAACATGGAAGTCTTCGAGCGCTACGGCTCGGACTGGATGAAGGAGAAATACCTCAAGCCGCTGCTGGAAGGCGAAATCCGCTCGGCCTTCATCATGACCGAACCCGCCGTCGCCTCGTCGGACGCCTCGAACATCGAGACGCGCATCGAGCGCAAGGGCGACAACTACGTCATCAACGGCCGCAAATGGTGGTCGTCGGGCGTGGGCGATCCGCGCTGCAAGGTGATGATCGTGATGGGCAAGACCGATCCGACCGCCGACAAATACCGCCAGCAGTCGCAGATCGTCGTGCCGACCGATGCGAAGGGCTTCTCCATCGAGCGCATGCTGCCGGTGTTCGGCTATGACGACGCCCCGCACGGCCACGGCGAAGTGGTGTTCAAGGATGTCGTGGTGCCGGCCGAGAACATCATTCTCGGCGAGGGCCGCGGCTTCGAGATCGCGCAGGGCCGCCTCGGGCCGGGCCGCATCCATCACT
>JAKOQZ010000065.1 GCA_029778105.1 Pseudomonadota bacterium
AGCTGGTCGGTTTGGCAGAGCTGGCCGGTCTATCGGCAGGCCGGTGCGGCCGGGCGCGTGGCGTTGACTGAAAAGGCTGCGGCGCTTTGGGGCATCGACCCGGCCGATGTGACCATTTCGGGCGGCGTCGTCTCCGGCCGGGGAAGGACTGCCGGGTTCGGCGAATTGATCGCGGCGGGGCTGACGCGCAGCTTCAGCGAGGACGAGCTCAAAGCCCTGCCGCTGAAGCCGCATGGGGAGCTGACCCTCGTCGGCAAGGACGTCACCGCGCTCGACATCGCCGGCAAGACGACCGGTCAGGCCATCTTCGGAATCGATGCGAAGATCGAAGGCATGCTCCACGCCACGCCGATCTTGCCCCCGACGCGATATGGCTCGCAGATCGTCCGCATCGATGACAGCGCCGCGAAGGCGGTGAAAGGGTATCGCGAGACGCTGAAGCTGGAGGACCCGTCGGGCACCGTGCAGGGATGGGCGATGGTGATCGCCACGAGCCACTGGGCGGCAAGCAAGGCGGCGGCGAAAGTCAAAGTCGAATGGAATACAGGCGCGGCGGCCCGCGTCAGCGAAGACGATATCCAGGATCGCGCCCGCGCCTTGATCGCGGATGAAAGCCAAGGCGCCCTGCTGGACACCGGCGACCACGATGTCGATCGTGTCTTCGAGACGGCGGCGGATACCGTGGCGGCGGAATATACGACATCGACGGTCCTGCACTTCCAGCTTGAGCCGCTGAACGCCCTGGCGTTCCGCAACGCGCAGGGCGTGTGGGAGATCCACACCGGAAACCAGTGGCAGTCTCTCGCCCTGCCCTGGCTGCAGAAGGCATTGGGCGTCGAGGAAGGCGGCGTCGTCATGCGCTCCTATCTGCTGGGCGGCGGGTTCGGGCGCCGCCTCAACGGCGACTACGCCGTGCCTGCAGCGCTTGCCTCAAAGGCGCTCGACGGCGTGCCGGTCAAAATGGTCATGAGCCGTCCCGATGACGTCGTGTTCGACAGCCCGCGCTCGCCTTCGGTCCAGAAGTTGCGCATGGCTTTCGACGCCGGGAAGAACGTGATTGCGATGGACACCGCCGTCGCTGCCGGTTGGCCGACCAAGGTCATGATCCCCGGCTTTATGCCGAACGGCGTCAACGGACAGCCATATGATCCGTTCTCGAGCGACGGCGCCGATCACTGGTATTCGGTCGGCGCGCAACGCGTTCGAGCGATCTCCAACGACGTGGCGGAAAGCACTTTCCGGCCCGGTTGGCTGCGGTCGGTGTCGCCCGGCTGGATCAACTGGGCGGTGGAGAGCTTCATGCACGAAGCCGCCGTGAAGGCGGGCAAGGACCCGTTGCAGTTTCGTCTCGGATTGCTGAAGGCCGAAGGGCGCAATGCCGGGTCGTCGCCCAACGCGGTCGGCGGCGCCTCGCGACAGGCGACGGTGCTGCAGAAAGTGGCCGAGCTTTCCGGATATGGGCAGCAGAAATTGCCGCCCGACACGGCGATAGGGCTGGCGACGAGCTATGGTCAGTCGCGCTCGATGCCGACCTGGGTTGGCGGTGCGGCTCAGGTGCAGGTCGATCGTACGAACGGACGTGTCAGCGTCCAGAAGCTGTGGCTGGCGGTCGACTGCGGCACGGTGGTCGACCCGGATGGAGCGCGCGCGCAATGCGAGGGCGCGGCGCTTTGGGGCCTGTCGATGGCGCTCTACGAAGGCACGGCGTTCGAGCACGGGCTTGTGCGCGACCGCAATCTCGACTCGTACACGCCCTTGCGCATGATCGACACGCCTGAAGTGGTCGTCGCGTTCGTCGAGAGCCAGGAGGCGCCGGTCGGGCTGGGCGAGCCGGGCACGACCGTGATCGCGCCTGCGATCGGGAACGCGATCTTCGAGGCTGTCGGCGTCCGCCTGCGCCACTTGCCGATCTCGCCGCAGGCGATCCTGTCTGCGCTGCGTGGCTGAAGGCGACGCAGATAAAGCGCCGGGTCAGCCGCCCGGAAGGGCGTAGTCGCGCGATACGCCAGGCCCAAACGGAAGTTCGAACTCGTACCAGACGACGAAAAGCGCCGTCGACGCGATGAATACGGCCACCGTATAGGGCAGCATCAGCGCCATCATCGAGCCGATGCCGAAATCGGGCCGGTAGCGCTGCGCCACGATGAGGATCAGTGGGAAATACGCCATGAAGGGCGTGATCATGTTGGTGGTGGAATCGCCAAGGCGATAGGCGGCCTGCGTCGCCTCCGGGCTGATGCCGATCAACATGAGCATGGGAACAAGAACCGGCGAGAGAATCGCCCACTTGGCCGACGCGCTGCCGATCAGCAGATCGGTGGTCATGGCGATGAGAATCACCATGATGAGTATCGGCAGGCCGCCCGCGCCGATCGACTTCAGGAAGTCCGCGCCGCTGATCGCCATCAGCGCGCCGAGATTGGACCAGCCGAACAAGGTCACGAAGATCGCCGCGAACAGGACGAGCACCAGATAGCCGCCCATCTCCGAGACGCCCTGGGAGGCCATTTTCACCGCGTCGCGGTCGGAGCGGATCGTCCGCGCGGCGATGCCGTAGGCGAGACCGGCCAGCAGGAAGGCGAGGAAGAGGATGCCGATCAGGCCGCGCAGCAGCGGGTCGAAATCGCCATCGGCCGGATCGCGAAGCGCGTCGCCGGGCGCCCATGCCAGCATCGCGATGAAGCCGGCATAGGCCAGAAGCGCAAGCCCCGCCGCACGCAGCCCGCGGCGTTCGCGCGCCGCGCGCTCCGGGTCCTCTTGGGCCGGCGCGGGATCGATCCAAGGAGGCCCGGCGTTGAGCCGCGGCTCGACAATGCGCTCGCAGATTACCGTGCCGACGATCGAAATCACGGGCACCAGCGCCATCATCAGGAACCAGTTGGACGTGATCTGGACGACATAGTCCGGATCGATGAGCCGTGCGGCGGCCTGGGTCATACCCGAAAGCAGGCCGTCGAGCGTCGTGATCGACAGATTGGCGGTGAACCCGCCGGCGACGCCGCAAAACGAAGCCGACAGCCCGGCGACGGGATGCCGGCCCGATGCGGCGAACACCGCGGCTGACAACGGCAGCAGGACGACGAAACCGGCGTCGGAGGCGATCGAGGCGTTGCAGCCGGCGAAGACAATCGTGAGGGTGAGAAGCGGCCTGGGCACCGCTCTGACGAGCCCGCTCAGCGCAGCCGAGAACAGCCCGGCCCGTTCGGCCACGCCGACGCCGATCATCATGATGAGAACGACGCCGAGCGGCGGAAATCCGGTGAAGATCTGCGGCAGCTCGGTCACCAGCCGGCGAATCTGCTCTGGCGCCAGCAGGCTGACCGCCTGAATAGGCGTGCCGTCCGCCGGATTGAGCGCGCCGACTCCGGCCGCAGCCATCAACGCCGAGATCACCATCAGCAGGGCGATCGATAGGATGAACAGCGTGACGGGGTCCGGCAGCTTGTTGCCGGCCCTTTCGATGGCGTCGAGCGCCCGGCGCAGGCGTCCGGGCCGGTCGGTCGTCGTGCTCGCCTCGTTCATGGCTCCCCCCCCCCTGGATGGCCACAGTGGCGGGCCGGAGCGATAAGGTCCAGATTGGGTCGTGTGGGTCTCGGCAATCATGCGCGATGCCCTGCCGGATTTGTCATGCGTCTGCGCAAGATTCTCAGATCGACCGTTCCGCAAGCCCTGATCGGCGTCGCGGTGGGGATATTGTTCCGCACTTCGCTCGATCCGCAGACACCGCGTGATGCAGCCTATTATCTGCAGTGCGCCGTGCACGGCGGCATCATCGGCGGCGGCATCGGGCTGACGAACCTCGCTTTCCAGGCCTATGCGATGCCGAGGCTGAAGCGCGCGCCGCTGCTCGCTGAGATCCTTCTATGGTCGTTGGCGATCCTGATCGGGATCGGCGTGCTGTTCTATGCGGCGACATATCTGGTGTACGGCGCCGGGCCGGCGCGGGGGCTCCTTCCGATCCTGCCCATCGTGCTGGTCATCAGCTTTGCCGTCGCGCTGCTCGCGGCATTCTTCTCCCGCATTTCGCGCTTGCTCGGGACGCGCGTGCTGCTGGATCTGCTTACCGGCAGTTACTATCGGCCACGCATCGAGCGGCGGATCGTGATGTTTCTCGATCTGGCGGGCTCGACCGGAATGGGTGAGCGATTCGGCGAGGCGGGAATTCAACGGCTCATTGCGCGTTTTTTCGCCGACATCGATGACGCCTTCGCCGATGCGGGCGCGGAGGTGCTGAACTATGCGGGCGACAGCGTGATCTTTGTCTGGCGGGAAACCGGAGACCGGGTGCGCAATGCGCGCGCCCTTCGCGGTCTGCTGGCGGCCGATGCCGTTATCGGGCGGTTGTCGCAAAGCTATGTGCGTGAATTCGGGATGGTTCCGGGTTTCCGCGCGGGGCTGCATCTCGGCGACGTGTCGGTCGGTGAGATCGGCGGCCGGCGGCGGCAGATTTCGCTGTTCGGCGACACGATGAACGTAGCGGCGCGGCTGCAGGAGGCCGCCAAGAGCGTCCCCGGCGGATGGATCGCCTCAGCGGCGTATCTCGCGATCGCGCAGCTCCCTGCTGGCATGTCGGCGCGCGATCTGGGGCCGCTGACCTTGCGCGGCCGGCAGGAGACTGTGCCGGCCTATGCGCTCGAGCGCGCATAGTCGCGTAGCGACTGGAGCAATCGGTCATCGGTGATGACGCGCGGCACCTTGTTCTGTCCGCCGGCGCGGCCGCGCGCCGCCATCCACGCGGCGAAGCCGCCCGGCGGCATGATTTCGATATGCGGGTCGGCCATGCCGTGCCCGCCGCCCCGGTGGGCGCGGTAATCGTCGTTCATGCGCTGGAGGGCCGCGTCGAGCGTTTCGGCGAACCGGGCGCGTGCCGCATCGTCGGCGGGTGAGGCGAATTCCACAACAAAGACATGGTGTCCGAGGGGCGTGGCCGCGCCGGGATAGACCGGGCCGACGCTGTAGTCGGTGACGGCGTTGCCGATGGCGGTGGCGGCCTCAAGGACCGCCTTGTCGATCTCTTCGCCGATCAGGTGCTCGCCGAAGGCCGAGAGCATCCACGACGTGCGGCCGGTGATGAGCAGGCGCGGGGTCTTCACGTCCACGAAACGAACGGTGTCGCCGATGAGATAGGCGAAGAGGCCGGAACAGGTGGTGAGCGCGACGGCGTAATTGGTGTCGGGCTGGATGGTGCAGGCCCAGTGCCGGGTGGGGTTTTCGGAGCCGAGTTCCTCGACCGGGATGAATTCAAAGAAGAGGCCGCCATCCGTGTTGAGGCGGAGGCCCTCGCCCGGGCCGCGGTCGGCGAAGCCGATGAAGCCTTCGGAGGCGGGATAGACCTCGCGGAAATCGACGTCGCGGCCCGCGAAGAATGCGGCCATGCGGTCGCGATAGGGCGCGAAATTGATGCCGCCATGGATGAAGAGGTCGAGCTCCGGGTAGGGCAGCGATGCGTCGCCGCGCGCCTTGCGCAGCGCCGCGACGCGCTCCAGCAGGATCAGCACCCAGGAGGGCGTGCCGGTGAGGATGCGGATGCGCTTGTCGAGCGAGGCTTCGGCAGTGCGCGCGAGCTTTTCGTCCCAGTTGGTGAGGAGCGCCAGATCGTTGGGCGGGAAGGCGAAAGCCTGCGCCCAACGGGGTAGCGTCATCGCCGCGATGGCGGAGAGATCGCCGGACCAGACGCCGTCAGCCTCTTTCACGAGTTCGGTCGAGCCGCCAAGCATGAAGGAGGGTCCGGCGAAGAAGCGGCTCTTCGGCTTGGCGGCGGCGTGAAGCGCCAGCACGTTCATCGCGGCGTTCACGTTGGATCGGCGCATCGCCCGTGTGATGGGGATGTATTTGCTGGCGCCGGAGGTGGTGCCGCTGGAGACGGCGAAGAAGGGCACGCGCCCGGGCCAGGTGACGTTCTCGAGTATGGGGAAGGGGTCTTTCCAGTAGCCCGTCCACATCTCCTCGTAGGTGCGCAGGGGAACGGCGCGCTGGAAGTCCTCGACGGTCCTGATCGATGCGAAGCCGTGGTCACGGCCGAAGCGGGTAGGTGCGGCGGTCTTGACGAGCGTCGCGAGCTGCCGGCGCTGGGCGGCGACCGGGTCCGTCTTCATCAGGCGCCGATGGCGGCGGCGGAGGATCAGACGGGCAAGCGGCGTCGCGTCGAACCTCATGCCCTCACGGCCCCAGCGTCATGACGGTCGGATACTCGGCGGCGATCGTTTCGGGGCGCAGCGGCATGCGGATGTAATCGCCCGATTGCCACAGCGTGACCTGGTCGAGAAAATTGGCGCTGCCGATCCAGCCGTCATTGCCGCCGAGCAGCACGAAGTAATTCGCATCCGGGTCGGCCATGTCGGAGAGTTGCCGCGCCTGGCTGCCGTAGCGGGTGGTGTGCAGAGCGTTCTGGAAGCCGTGCGCCGCCTTGAACACGGTTTCTCGCGAACCGCCGGTCGGCGCGTTGAGATAGTCGAAATTGCCGCCGATGCCTGGAATGGCAGCCAGCGCGTGGCTGATCTGGAGGCGGTGCATGTCGCCCCAGGTCGCAAACGGCGCAGCATCGGCGGCGGCCGGCGCGACCGCTCCGATCAGCGCGGCCTTGCGTGCCTCAGGCGGGAGGGCGGCGAAATCCTTCATGAAAGCCTTGCCGAAGCCGTTCCAGTTGCCGACCCACGAGGGGATGAGATCTGCGGAGACGACGCCGTAAACGCGTGGCGCGAAATGATAGAGGAAGGTCTCGAAGGCCGGCGCGCCCACGCTGTCGACGGTGTAGTCGCCGTCAAAGGCCAGAAGGCGGTCGACGAAGGCGGGTTCGGCCGCGCGGGCCTCCGGCGTTGCGGCGAAGGCCTCTCGCAGCAATGGCATCATTTCGCGCACGAAAAGCGAGACGGTGTCCTGCTGCATGGCCTTGAGATCTTCCAGCGTGATCTTGTCGTCCTCGCCCAACATCTGGCGGATGCGGCGGATGCGTTCGTCGGCTGAGAAGAACCAGCCGACCGGCACGCCCGGTTCGGCCTCATAGGGCTTGTTGTTGGCGCTGGCGATGAATCCATCGGCGGGATTGAGCGCCCAGGGCAGTTCCGTGGGATCGAGGATGTCGCTCCAGGCCATGGCCGGATCGGTCGCGTCGAGCACGATGGAGGCGGGCAGCACGTCGAAGCTGCGTCGCGGCAGCATGGTCGCGGTGACCTGCGCGATGTTGCCCGTCGTATCGGCATAGACGAGGTTCTGGGCCGGCAGGGCGAACGTCTTCAGCGCGGCGCGGAAGTCCTGCGGCGTCTTCGCGCGTGAAGCATTGAGGATGGCAGTGATCTCGTCGGTCGGCAGGTGGCCGATCCAGCGGATCGCCACCGTTTCGCCGGGGCGCGTGGCGCCTTCCATGGCGACGGTATCGGACATGACCGGGCCGATGCCCTCGGCCCAGCGTGTGGTCACGTCTTCGCCGAACCACAGGCGCTTCTTCAGGCGCGAGGTGGTGGAGACGATCTTTTCGGGCGCGAGTTTCGAGACGTCGTAGAAATCGGTATGGGCGGCGCGCATGTTCGTGCCGCCCCACGCGATGTCGGGCGTGCGGCCGAAGGCGAGGAAGGGCGTGCCGGGGATCATCATGCCGACGCCGCGATAACTGGGGGAAGACAGGCCCGCCATCAGCCAGAGATTGGGCATTTGAACGCCGAGATGGGGATCGTTGGCGATCATCGGCGCGCCGCTGGCGGATTTTGCGCCCGAGATGGCGAAGGAATTGCTGCCCGAGCGGATCGAGCCGGACAGCATATCGAAAAGCGCGGATGTCTTGGTCGCGTCGAAGCTGACGGTCGGGCCCGAGCCGGCCTCCAGCGTGCGCGCCAGCATCTTCTGGAAATAGGGTTTGTCGCGCTCGCGCATCAGGCCGATCAGCGTGAACCAGTTGATGTCGATGCCCGCGATGTGGCCGATGGCGACGACGTCTTCCAGCGTGAAGTCTTCGCGGCTCATGCCAAGCAGCGCGAATTCCGGCGGCAGGTCGCGCGCCTGACGCTGGTAGAAATTCAGCCCGTCGACGAAAGCCTGGAGATAGGCCTTCGTCTCGGGCGGCATGGCCGCGACGATGGCGGGGCCGGCATGGCGCAGATCCAGCGCCCGCAGCGCCTTGTCATAATCGGGGACTAGGAAAGGGCCGGCGAGTTCGGACACCCGGCCGGAAGACAGCCTCTTGGCCAATGCGATCTGGCCGAGGCGGAGATGCGCGTGGACCAGACCGAGCGCGAAAGCGAGATCGTGATCGGTCTGCGCTTCGACATAGGGCACCTGATAGGCGTTCCAGCGGATGGTCACCGGCTTGTCGAGCGGCAGCCCTTTCGTGGGAAAGGCCGCAAGCCGGTCGCTCGTCGTGACCTCGCGCGGAAACAGCGCGGCGCACGAGCCGGTCAGCAGCGCGGCGGCGACGGCGAGCATACGCATGGCGGCGGATCTGATCACGGCGAGCCCCAACTGGCGATACGGCATCTAGACATCGTCTAGATTGGGTATCTACGCGCCTTTCGTCCAGCCGGATCAGGCCGAAAACGCTTTGGGTTTCTGATTTGTGATCCGGTCGAGCACCGCCAGGCAAAGGGCGGAGGCCAGGAAGACGCCGTGGATGATGGCTTTCCACATCAGATCTCGGTCGCTCTGCTGGGGCGCGGTCAGAAAGCCCTGAAGCAGGTTGATCGACGAGATCGCGATGATGGTGGCCGCGACCTTGATCTTGAGGCTGCCCGGGTCGAGACGGCCGAGCCAGGTGGGGCTGTCCTCGCGGATGCCGTCCTCGAAGCGGCCGACGAAATTCTCGTAGGAACTCAACATCACCATGACGATCAGGCTGGCGACCAGCGCCTTGTCGATCAGCACCAGCATCGTCATCAGGATGCCGGTTTCGTCCATACTCATGGTGGCGGGAATGACGGCGGCGAGCTTGATGACGAAATTGACGGCAAAGCCGGCGAGCGCCACCGCAAGGCCGATATAGAAGATCACCAGAATGAAGCGGCTGTAGAGGATGATGCGCTCTACCGCGCCCTGCAGGCTCTGCATGCCGCGCACGGGCGGCTTGGCTGTCGTCGATTCGATATTCATCCGCTCTCAATACCCGATTGCGGCGCCGTCTTTACGACTTTCCGAGGCGCCCCAGTAAACGCCGGTGGCGGGATCGCGCATGATCGCCTGATAGCCGCCGAAACCGCCAGAGCCGGGCTGCAGCACATAGCCGCGCTTCTCCATTTCGGCGCGCACCTCCGGCGCGATGCCGCTTTCCAGCTCCAGCTTGCCCAGCATGTCCGCCTTTTCGCCGGTCGGCTGCGAGCCGCCATCGTGGTGCCAGCGGGCGGCGTCGCCCGCTTCCTGCACGTTCATGGCGTAATCGACCATGTTGACGATGATCTGCGCCTGGCCCTGCGGCTGCATATCGCCGCCCATCACGCCGAACGACAGCCAGGGCTTGCCGTCTTTCATCGCGAAGCCGGGAATGATGGTCTGGAACGGGCGCTTGCCGGGCGCATAGGCGTTGGGGTGGCTGGGGTCGAGATTGAAGAGCTCGCCGCGGTCCTGGAACATGAAGCCGAGATGATCGGCGACGAGGCCCGATCCCATGCCGCGATAGTTCGACTGGATGATCGAGATCATCATCCCGTCTTTATCCGCGACGGTGAAATAGGTGGTGTCGGATGAGAGCGGCGCGACGCCCGGTTTCAGATCGGTCATCGCGTGCTTGAGATCGATCAGCGCGCGGCGCTCGGCGGCGTAGTCCTTCGACAGCAGCCAGCTCTGCGGGATCTTCGCGAAGGCCGGGTCGGCATAGTAGCGGGCGACATCCTCGAAGGCGAGACGTTTGGCCTCGACCATCGCGGTCAGGCTGTCGGCGCTGCCCGCGCCGAAGGCCTTCATGTCGAAGCCTTCAAGGATGTTGAGAATCTGGAGCGTCGCGAGACCCTGGCTGTTGGGCGGCAGGCCGTAGACATCGACGCCGCGATAATTGACCGAGGCCGGTTCGACCCATTCGGAATGATGGGCGGCGAAATCCTCAAAGCGCAGGTCGCCGCCGATGCGCTTCATATAGGCGTCGATCGTGCGGGCGATCTCACCCTTGTAGTAGGCGTCGCGGCCGCCGTCGGCGATCAGCTGATAGGTGTCGGCGAGGTCGGGGTTCCTGAAGATCTCGCCCTGGCGCGGCGCGTGGCCGTCGATGAGATAGGTGGCGCGGGCGTTGGCGAATTCCTCGATGGGGCCATCGCCCTTGTCGAAGTTCTCACCCAGCCGCGTCATGTTGCGGTCCCAGTAATAGGAAATCAGCTCCGTCACCGGGAAGCCTTCGCGCGCGTAGCGGATGGCTGGGGCGAGCAGGTCCTTCATCGGCAGCTTGCCGAATTTCGCATGCAGTTCGAACCAGCCGTCGACGGCGCCGGGCACCGTGACGCTGAGCGAGCCGAAGGAGGGGATCTTGCCGTCCTTCACTTTCGGATTTGCGCTTAGCGCGGCGAGATCGCGCCCCATGGGCGAGCGGCCCGAGGCGTTGAGGCCGTAGAGCTTGCCGGTTTTCGGGTCCCACACGATGGCGAAGAGATCGCCGCCGATGCCGCAGCCGGTCGGTTCCATCAGGCCGAGCGCTGCGTTGGCGGCGATGGCGGCGTCGACCGCGCTGCCGCCGGCTTTCAGGATGTCGATGGCGATCTGGCTGGCGAGCGGCTGCGCAGTCGCCGCCATACCATGCGTCGCGAGCACCGGGGCGCGGGTGCCGAAGGCGGCGCCGGTGACGCGATCGCCGCCGCCGATGGCGAGGGCCGTGGTGTTCGGCTCGGCGAGGGCCGCGGCGGTGAAGCTCGCGGTCATGCTCATGGCGGCGAGGGCTCCCGTGAGGCGCGTTCGGATCGTGGTCATGGCCGAACTATCGGCCGGGCCAGCCCAACCGATCAAGAGCGGCGGCGAGGGCCGCGATGTCCTGAAGGTCCACATAGGCCTGCAGCGACAGGCGCAGCAGCAGGCGGCCATGGGTGACGTTGGCGGCGATCTGGATTTTCGCCTCGTCCCAGAGGGCTTTCATTAAAGCGAGGCCGTCGGCGGTGTCGGCCGCGCGCGACTGCGGCAGCGCCCAGGCGGCCAGCGCCGGGGCGTGCGGGGTGACGAGAGTTCCGCCGAATTTGCCGAGGGCGGTGTTGGCGGCGCCGATGAGCGCGGCGCGATGGGCGGTGAGGGCGTCGAAACCAAGGTCGTCCAGATAGTCCGCGCCGTCGGCGGCGGCCAGATAGGCGGTGACGTCGCGCGTGCCGACATAGTCGAAGCAGCGTGGGTAGGCGTCCTCGTAATAGTGGCTGACGATGGCCGGGCGCGTGACGGCGCGGACCTCTGGCCCCGCGTAGAGGAGGCACGAGCCGCGCGGCGTGAACAGCCATTTATGCGCGTTGGTCGCGTACCAGTCGGCGCCCAGCGCATCGAGGTCGAGCGCCACCTGACCGAGCGCGTGGGCGCCGTCGACGAAGACGCGGGCTCCTTGGGCCTTGGCGATGGGGACGAGGTCTTCGATGGGGAGCATCTGCGCCGTCGGCGAGACGATGTGGTCGAGGACGACAAGGCGGGTGCGAGGCGTGAGGCCGGCCTTGAGCCCCTCGGCATAGGCGGCCGGTGTCATCTGCAGGCCGGTGGGGATGGTGCGGACTACCGCGCCGGTACGACGGCAGGTGACATCGACGGCGCGCCGCACGGCGGCATAGGCGACGTCGAGCAGGAGGATTTCATCGCCCGCCTTGAAATCCATCGCGGCGAGGACGACGGCGACGGACTCCGTGACGTTGGGGGTGAAGACGAGGGCCTCGCCCACGGTGCCGCAGAGGCGGGCGACGCGTGCGGCGGCGGCTCTCGTGGCGGTGTAGATCGTCTCGCGGAAAAAGATGTCAGGCTGGGTTTCGACGGTGTCGCGCCAGCCTTGCTGGGCGCTGCGGACGGGCGCGGGAACGGAGCCGAATGAGCCGTTGTTCAGGAAAATGCCGTCGGCCTGAAGCAGGAAGTCGGAGCGAAGTGGGCGGCCAAAGACGGTCATGGCGTCAGTCCAGTGCGAAGGTCAGCGCCTTCAGATAGGCCGTCTCCGGCAGATGCGGGTGGACCGGATGGTCCGCGTCGGCGCCGGCGCTGCGCAGCAGGCGGGCGGGGCGTCGGGCGAGGTGAATGCCGGCGGCGCATTCGGCGTGGAAGCGCTCCGGATCGATGTGATGCGAGCACGAGCCCAGCACCAGGATGCCGCCGGGTTCCACCACACCGGCGGCGAGGCGGGCCATCTTGCGATAGGCGCGGGCGGCGGGTTCGATATCCTTGCGCGATTTGGCGAAAGCGGGCGGGTCGGAGATCACGACGCCAAACGTGACGCCCTGAGCGGCCATGTCTTCCATCGCCTCGAAGGCGTCGGCCTTGCGCAGATTGAGCCGGTCGGCGAAGCCGCTGGCCTCGGCGGCGCGGCCGGCGAGGGTCAGCGCCTTTTCGGATGCGTCGATGCACATCGCCTCGCTGGCTCCGGCGGCCAGCCCCGCGAGCGCGAAGCCGCCGGCATGGCTGAACACATCGAGCACCGAGCGTCCCTTTGCGAAGCGCGCGGCGAAGGCGCGGTTGGCGCGCTGGTCGTAGAACCAGCCCGTCTTCTGCCCCGTCATCGGGTCGCAGATAAATGTCGCGCCGTTCTCCTGGAAGGTGATCTCGGCGGGCTCCGGCCCGAAGGCGAGCTTCGTTTCGGAAGTCAGGCCTTCCATGGTGCGGCCATGAAAGTCGTTGCGCAGGACAATGCTGCGCGGCGCGAACACCTCGCGGATCGCGGTCACGATGTCGTCCGTGCGCGTGTCCATGCCCGTCGCGCCCATCTGGACGCAGATCACGTCGCCATAGCGGTCGACCACGAGCCCCGGCAGGCCGTCTGCCTCGGCGTGCACGACGCGGTAGAAGGGCGTCGCGAACAGACGGGCGCGCAACGCGTCGGCGCGGCGCAGGCGTTCGGCAAAAAAGGCGGCGTCGAGCGCAAGGTCCGGCGTGCGGTCCACGATCCGCGCGGCGATCAGCGTGCGCGGATTGAAGATCGCCGTGCCCAGCGGCACGCCGTCGTCCAGCACGATATTGACCGCCGCGCCGGGGTCGAGCCGTTTGATCTCGGCATCGACGACGATCTCGTTGGAGAACAGCCAGGGCGAACCGGCGCGGGCGCGCTTGCCCTCGCGGGGTTTGATCTTGAGCGTCGGGTGGAGGAGGGCCATGGCGCGGCTTCTATCGCGCGGGGCGGCAAAGACAAAGCGCGGCCGGGCCTTGACGAATCCAGTCAGAAATCCGATTTAATATTCTGAAATAATCGGAAATTCAGATGGACCGGCTGCCCACCCTGCGCCAGTTGCAACATTTCATCGCGCTGACCGAGCATCTGCATTTCGGCCGCGCCGCCGCCGCCGTGCATGTGACGCAGTCGACGCTCAGCGCCAGCCTGAAGGAGCTGGAGGTCATTCTGGGCGCGCCGCTGGTCGACCGGACCAAACGCTCGGTGGTGCTGACCCCGTTGGGCGTCGAGATCGCCGGCCGGGCAAGGCAGCTGCTGGCTGAGGCCGAAGATCTGGCGCAGACGGCGCGAGCCTCGCGCGCGCCGCTCTCGGGGGCGATCCGGATGGGAATCATCCCGACGATCGGCCCTTTCGTGCTGCCCTTCGCCCTGCCGGCGCTTCGGCGGAAATATCCCTCGCTGCAGCTCTTTCTGGTGGAGGATCTGACCGAGCGTCTGGTCGCCTCGCTGCGCGACGGGGCGCTGGACATCGCCATGATCGCGCTGCCGTTCGAGACGCCGGGGCTGGAGGCCTTTCCGCTGAAGGACGACCCCTTCGTCGTCGCCGCACCCAAGGATCATCCGCTGATGAAGGCGAAGAGCGTGACGGCGGAAGATGTCCAGGCCGAGAAGCTCATCCTGCTGCGTGACGGGCACTGCCTGCGCGACCACGCCCTGTCGGCCTGCGGCGTGCGCGCCGCGCGGCACGGCGACGGGTTCGAGGCGACCAGCCTGATGACGCTGGTGCAGATGGTGGATAACGGGCTCGGCGTTACGCTGCTGCCGCAGATGTCGATCGACCGCGGCTTGCTGAAGGGCACAGGCCTCGCCTCGCGGCCGCTCACCGGCGACGCGCCGCCGCGCGAGATCGCACTGGTGTGGCGCAAGGGCACGTTGCGCCGGCGCGAGTTCGAAATGCTCGGCAAGGAATTCAAAGCCCTGATACGCTGACTTCAAAAGCCATGGAGGAAGCGATGACGGGGACCTATCGGCTGTTCGGCGTGGAGATGTCGCCCTATTCGGTGAAGGTGCGCTCGTATCTGCGTTACAAGCAGATCGCGCATCAATGGGTGGTGCGCGGCGCGGCGGTGCAGAGCGAGTTTCAGTCTCTGGCCAAGCTGCCGCTCATTCCGATGCTGGTGACGCCGGACGGCGAGGTCATCCAGGATTCCACACCGCTGATCGCCGAGATGGAGCGCCGCCATCCCGAACCCGCGCTCGAGCCGCCCGACGTGCCCCGCGCGTTTCTCTCCGCGCTGATCGAGGAATATGCCGACGAGTGGGGCAACAAGGCGATGTTCCACTATCGCTGGACGTACGAGGCGGATCAGCTGTCGGCGTCGCGCCGCATCGCACAGGCGATCCTCGGCCCTGATGCGAAGGAGGATCAGCTCCTCCAGGCCGCCGAAGGCGTGCGCCAGCGCATGGTGCCCCGCCTGTCCTTCGTCGGCAGCCATGAAGGGACGCGGGCGCTGATCGAGGCCTCGTTCCGGCGACAGCTGGAAATCGCCGAAGCGCATTTCACGTTCCGGCCCTATCTGTTCGGCGGCCAGCCCTGTCTCGCCGATCTCGGCTTCGCGGCCCAGCTTTATGAGCTTTCGCTCGATCCGACGCCTGCCGCGCTGATGCAGCATTTCCCGCTGACGCTCGCCTATGTGGCGCGGATGATCTGGCCGGTCGCCTCGGGGCCGTTCGAAAGCTGGGAAGCCCTTGCGCCGACCCTCACGCCCTTGCTGCAGGAAGAGGTGGGGCGGCGCTATCTGCCTTGGGCGCACGCCAACGCGCTGGCCGCCGCAGCGGGCAAGTCGACCTTCAGCGTCGATCTGGGCGCGACGAAATTCACCCAGACGCCGCAGAAATATCACGTCCGGTCGCTCACCGAGATCCGGGCCAAGGCCAAGGCGGCGCTCGCCGCTGCGCCTGAACTTGAGGCCCTGCTGCGCGATGTGGGCTGCCTTGAGGGGCTGGTCGCGGACTAGGCCGTCCGCCGTCCGCCGGTCACGCGCGCTGCCCGATCATGGGTTGAGGCGCGCGCGGCATGGTGGCCCATTGTTCCGGGTCGTGGCCGGCGATGATGCGTGCGCCGCGATCCTCCATCGCTTTCAGCCGCCGGATAGAGCGCCGCTGCTCCTCCGCATCGTGGCCGAAGCCGGGGAGCTTCATGTCGGTCAGCGTCTTGTGGAAATAGCAGCAGTCGCCGGCCAGCACCGTCTCGCCGCCGTCACACGCCAGCTTCATCGACTGGTGCCCGGCGGTGTGGCCATAGGTCGGCAGAAGCACGACCGAGCCGTCGCCGAAGAGGTCGAACTCGCCGTCGACCTCTTTCACGTCGCGGCCGGCAAGCATGGCATTGGGGTCGAAACCTTCTTCTGGCGCGCCCGCTTCGCGCGCCGCTTCGGCCTCGCGCTTCTGCACAACGATCCGCGCATTGGGCAGCAGGGCGTTGCCGGCGCAATGATCGAAATGCAGGTGGCTGTTGATCACATGGTCGATGCGCGCGGGGTCGACGCCGATCAGCTCGAGCTGCTTGTCGATGTCGGCTTCCGGCGGCATGTCGGGAGTGAAGACCTGCGCGAGGTATGTGCCGATGGCGGCGTCCGGATCGCTGCGCAGCAGGGCCGGCATCCCGGTATCGAAAACGGCGCGGCCTCGCGGGTGCTCGATATAGTAGGCCGGCACGGGAACCTTCATCGTGCCATCTGCGCCTTCGATGAAGGCTGCCGCCGGCGCGGTGAGCCAGCCGCAGTTCAGTGCATAGACCTTCACGCCATCCCCCATTTGCCCGTTGCTTCCCGTCACGTTATGCGAGGGTCATGAACTTCGCGAGCGACAATACGGCCGGCGCCCATCCCGATGTGCTCAAGGCCATGGCCGACGCGTCGGCCGGTCCGGCGTCCTCCTACGGCACCGATGACTGGTCTGCGCGGCTGCAAGGCGCGCTCGCCGATTGGTTCGGTCATGCCGTCGAGGTGTTCCCGGTCGCCACCGGCGGGGCCGCCAATGCGCTGGCTCTGTCGCAGCTGGCCCAGCCCTGGAGCGCGGTCTTCTGCCATCGCGAAAGCCACATCCACGTCGACGAATGCGGCGCGCCGGAATTCTACACGGGCGGGGCGAAACTGGTCACGCTGGGCACGCCGGGCCAGAAGCTGACGCCCGACCAGATCGTGGCCGGGCTCGCCGACCATCCCAGAGGCGTCGTCCACCGGGTTCAGCCCGGCGCCGTCTCGATCACCAACGCCAATGAATGCGGCCTCGTCTACGATCCCGCCGATGTCGCCGCGATCGCCGATGTGACGCATGACGCCGGGCTCAAGCTTCACATGGACGGCGCGCGCTTCGCCAATGCGCTGGTGCATCTTGGCTGCGAACCGGCCGACCTCACCTGGCGGGCGGGCGTGGACGTGCTCTCGCTCGGCTTCACCAAGAATGGGGCGGTGGCGGCCGAGGCGGTGGTGTTCTTCGATGCGGCGCTGGCGGAGAACTTCAGCTATCGGCGCAAACGCGGCGGGCATCTGTTTTCCAAGTCGCGCTTTTTCGCGGCGCAGTTTCTGGCCATGCTGGAAGGCGATTTGTGGCGCGAGCTGGCGGGGGCTGCCAACGCGGCGGCGAGCGCGCTTGGCGCCGCAGCGGCAGCGGCCGGGTTTCCGCCGGTTTTTCCGGTTCAGGCGAACGAGGTGTTTCTCGAACTGCCCGTTGCGCTCGCAGCGGCGCTGCGGTCGGAGGGCGCGCGGTTTTTCCCCTGGCATCCCGAGACCGATCAGGTCGCGCTCTACCGCTTCGTATGCTCGTTCGCGACCACGCGCGAGGAGGTCGAGATGTTCTCAAATCGCCTAAAATTGTCGGCGGCGCGCATCTGAAGCTTCAACGGGCTGGCGTTAGGCTGTTCGCGACGACTGCGAAGGGCCTGCCGATCCATGCTGCCGATCGACGACGATATTGACGAAGCCGCGATGGCGGAGGCGGAAGCCGCGCTGCGCGAACTGGCCGAGCAGTATCCGGCCTATGCCGCCGCCGATGTCGACCAGATGGCGTTCACGCTCGAGGCGCTGCGCTCCTCGGGGGGCGCCGATGCCGGCCTGGTGGGCGAACTCCATGGGGTGGCGCACAATATCAAGGGCCAGGGCGCGGCGTTCGGCTACGATCTGATGACCTCGCTGGGCGAGGCGCTATGCCTTCTCACGCGGGACAAGAGCGCTCTCGACCCGGGCGCTATGGCCAGCGTCGCTGCCCTGATCGACGCCTGCCGGGTGGTGCTGGACGAGCGGCTGGTCGGGTCGGGCGGCGCCTACGGCGCGCAGCTTTCGGCCAATCTGGGGCTCGCCCTGAAGGCGGCCTGACCTTAACCTGCCATTCAAGGTTGTATTCCAGACTGCCCAGGTTGTCCTATGGGCAGCCTTGTCTCACCGGAGCAGCCGACTGAATGCCTCCCCCGTCCCCTGCACGCGACAAGATCGCCTATCGGCGATTGACCCAAAAGGACGTGCATCTCGCCGCGACCCGTCACGAGATGCTCTATGCGGGGCGCATGGGCGGGGCCCGGGCCTCCTTCGCCTTCTGCGACCTCAGCGGTCTCGACCTCTCGGGCCGCAGCCTTAGCGACGCCGATTTTTCAGGCGCCATTCTGACCGAGGTGAATTTCGAGCGCGCCAGGCTGGAAAACGCGACCTTCTTCGCCGCCGATCTGCGCCGCGCCAATCTGCGCTCCGCTTCCATGCGCCGGGCCGATCTGCGCGGCGCGTCCATGCGCGGCGCGAACCTGACCGGCGCCGATCTCTACGAATGCGACCTGCGCGAAGGCGTGATCGCCGAGCGCGACCGCAACGGCGGCTTCCGCATGCTCCAGCACGAGGAGACGCCTACGCACTTGCCGGGCGCCGTGCTGGCCAACGCCAATCTCGAACGGTCCAAGATGTCGGGCGCCATCGCGGTGCAGGCCGATTTCTCCGACGCGATCATGCGTGGCGTGCGGCTGACCCGGGCCAATCTGCGCAACGCCAATCTCACCGGCGCGATCCTTGAGAACGCCGATCTTTCGGGCGCCGATCTCACCAACGCCAATTTGAGCGGCGCGGTGTTGACGGGCGCAATCGTCATGCTCGCCCGCACCGACGGGGCCGACATGACGGGCGTGATCACCGATGCGCCGTGCGGCATTTCGCCGGCCGACCTGCCCGAGCCGATCCACACCATTCTCCAGCGTCATGACGAATGGGTGGAGAGCCAGGGCGCATTGGGCAAGCCGGCCTCGCTGGCCGGCGTCGATCTTCGCACCGTGTCCGGGATGGCGCGCTACGATCTCACGGCGCTCCTTGCGCCCAAGGCGACGTTGTACAGCGTCTTTCTGGAAGGGGTGCGCCTGCAGGGGGCGCAGCTGGCGGGCGCTGACCTGCGCGGCGCGAAGCTGAAAGGCGCCGATCTGCGCGGCATCAACCTGAAGGATGCCCGTCTGAACGGCGCCGATCTGCGCGACGCCAATCTCGGGCCTCTGGTAATTTCGGGCGATCGGCTGATGCCATCGCAGCTCGGCAAAGCGGATCTGCGCAACGTCGATTTCCGTGGCGCCGATCTCAACCATGCCGGGCTGATCCAGGCCGACGCTTCCTACGCCAATTTCACGGGCGCCAATCTCAGGCGAACGGATTTCTCGAACGCCGTTCTGGAGGGCGCCACGCTGGCGCGCGATCAACTGCGCGAGACCCTGACCGAAGGCAGTTCGGGTTTGCGCCTGCTGGGGCGATGATCGTCAGGCGCCGAACGCGAGAAAAGCGAAGGCCGCCAGCGTAACCGGCCACGCCACCAGCGGACCGGCCGCCGCGGCGAGGATCGAATTGCGCGGACGCCAGCCAAGCCCGTGCATCACGCAGGCGCAAACGCCCACCAGAAGCAAGGGCATCACGGCCTGCGTCATCAGCTCGTCGCCACGCCGTGTCACGTCGGGAAAGATCGCCAGCGTCAGCAGCATCACCAGCGCGAGCGCCAGCGAAGCCAGCCGCGACAGGCCCGGGATAGCCGTGCGCTCGGCTGCCGTATGATGCCCCGCGAGAGGCGCGCTATGGCTGCGATCGATCATGTCATCGCTCCCTTCATCACGCGCTCGCGCGCGGCGCTGTCCCTCATGCACTGAGATTTAGGTGCGCCGCGCCGGATCGCCAGTGACGAAACTGCCGCGCGACATTCTGCCATGCTCCAAACGGTCGCAGTGTCCGCAGCGTCAAACGAAAAGGGCGCATGGAGTCCAATCCATGCGCCCGATCCGAAGGGGGCAGTCGATGTATCCTGCCCGCGCCGTCAGGCCGCCTTGGCCTCGATCGTCGCGGTGTT
The DNA here is from genome assembly GCA_029778105.1 of Pseudomonadota bacterium. Taxonomy (GTDB): domain Bacteria; phylum Pseudomonadota; class Alphaproteobacteria; order Micropepsales; family Micropepsaceae; genus JADZAI01. The sequence continues at coordinate 19,598 of JAKOQZ010000065.1, forward strand.
CGCGCTGGCCCCGATCTCGATGCGGCGCGGTTTCTTCGCGTCGGGGATCACGCGCTTCAGCTCGATGTGAAGCAGGCCGTGCTCAAGCTTCGCGCCGGTCACTTCGACATGGTCGGCCAGCTGGAAGCGGCGCTCGAAGGCGCGCGCGGCGATGCCCTGATGGAGATAGGCGGCCTTCTTTTCGTCCTCGGCGCGTTTGCCGGTGACGGTGAGGGCGCTTTCCTTCACCTCGATGGAAAGGTCGTCTTCGGCGAAGCCCGCCACCGCCATGGTGATGCGGTAGTCGTTTTCGCCAAGGCGCTCGATATTGTACGGGGGGTAGCTCTGGCCCTGGGCGTCGTTCACGCCATCGAGCAGGTTGAACAGCCGGTCAAAGCCGACGGTCGAACGGTAAAGCGGGGAAAGGTCGAAACGCATGGAAATCCTCCAAAGTTGAGCGATTTACCTTGCGGACCGCCACCTGGGCCGGCCCGCCTGGGTTGAATGTCGCCCCCGAAATCGGCGAGCGGCACACATCCATGTATGGCGGGTCCGGCGGCCTTCAAGGGCCGGCGGTGTCAAAAAAACCGAGCTCGGGAACCCCTCAATGCCGCGAATAGGCCGTGACGCGGCCGTTCTGGACGCGGCATTCGCCGTCAAAGCGGCGGGCTCTGCCGTTGTCGAACTCGACAACCAGCGTCACGTCGATGTCGAAGGCGCGGCGGGCGCGCGGCACCACCTGATCGACGCTTTCGAAGTAGATGGAGGCGGCCCCGCGCTCGGCCTCTCGGGCATCCGCCGCCAGCGCGCACGCTTCGACCGCATCGGCGGAACCGTAGCCGGGCGCCCGTCCCTGAAGTTCGTCGTCGGACTGCAGCTCGGCCATCGTGCCGTCGGAGATGACTTCGGCGAGGATGGTGTCCACATCGCTGGTGGGCTCGTCATAGCGGGAGGGCGCGTTACGGCCCTCCAGGATGCGGAACGTGCCCCGGCAGCCGCCATCCACCCAGACCCCGCCGGCGTCATAGCCCCACGTGCTGCCCAGCGTGCACGGCGTCGTCGACTTCTGTTCGGAAATCTCGACGCCGAAGCGCGTGTCCGCGGGGCAGTAGGTGTAGCGATAGCCGCCGCTCGAACAATCGAGATAGTAGTCGGCGAGGGCCGGCCCGGTCAGAGCGAGCGAGACGGTGATGGCGGCCGCTATGCGCTGTGCAGTCATGGTTCGGCTCAGTCCTTGTGCGCCCTGGCGCGTTCGATGCCCTCGGCGATCATCTTCGCCGCGTCGTCGGGGCCTAGCCAGTCCACGACCTTCACCCATTTCCCCTTCTCCAGATCCTTGTAGTGCTCGAAGAAGTGCTGGATCTGCTCAGTCAGGATGGTCGGAAGGTCGCGATAGCTTTTCACGCCGCTGTAATAGGGGTGCAGCTTGTCGACCGGCACGCAGAGGATCTTCTCGTCCACGCCCTTTTCATCCTTCATCAGCAGCACGCCCACGGGACGGCAGCGCACCACGCAGCCCGTGACGACCGGCGAGGGCGCCACCAGCACCACGTCGCACGGGTCGCCGTCCTGCGACAGCGTGTGGGGGATGAAGCCGTAATTGCAGGGGTAGTACATCGCCGTGTGCAGGAAGCGGTCGACCACCATGGCGCCCGACTCCTTGTCGATCTCGTACTTCACCGGCGCCGCGCCCTGCGGAATCTCGATGAGGACGTTGACGTCCCAGGGCGGGTTTTCTCCGGTTTCGATCTTGCTGATATCCATCGCGTTCTCCTGATTTCGCCCTTCTAGCGCCCGCTGCGGCGGCTCACCAGCGCCACGCGAGATGAAAGGCGCCGAATGCGAACAATATGGCCATGGCGATGTAGATCAGCCGCGAGGCAAGCGGCTCGAGCACGCGGATTCGGAACACCCGGTGGACCAGATTGGCCAGGAACGCCCCTTCGTTCGGGTTTGCGGCGCCCGCCCGGAAGCGGCCATGCTTCAGCCAGCTCTCCAGATTGTCGAGCAGGCAGGAGTCCCGATTGAGCCGCCACTGCACCGCCAGCGCCGGCAGGAAGACAAGATAGGCGATCAGCACGGCCTTCACCGGGATCGCCCATCCAAGCGCGCCGAAGGCCAGCGCCGCATAGTGGACGGCGCGCAGGACGGGAATCAGCGCCGTCACGGCCGCAGGCCGAACGCTGACGGGCCAGCCCGGCGCAGGGGCGCCGCCAGATGGGCGAACTCGACCAGACGCGGCCGCGTCTCGCGCGGATCGACGATGTCCTCGATCAGGAACGCCTCGGCGGTCCGGAACGGCGAGCGCACCTGCTCCATGCGCGCCTGGATGCTGGCCAGCAGCGCGTCGGGATCGTCGCTGGCGGCGAGTTCGGATTTGAACGCCGCTTCGATCCCGCCCTCCATAGGCAGCGAGCCCCAGTCGCCGCTCGGCCAGGCGAAGCGGTAATGCAGGCGCGTCGCGTTGGCGTTGGCCGCGCCAGCGACGCCGAAGCATTTGCGGATCAGCACCGAACACCACGGCACCGTCGCCTGATAGACGGCGGCGAGCGCGCGGCTGCCATGGCGGATGGTGGCGGCGGCTTCGGCCGCGACGCCGACGACGAAGCCGGGATTGTCGACGAAATTGACCACCGGCAGGTGGAAGGTTTCCGCCATGTCGAGGAAGCGGATCAGCTTGTGGCTGGCGTCGGCGGTCCAGCCGCCGCCATAGACATAAGGATCGTTGGCGATGATCGCGACCGGCCATCCGTCGAGCCGGGCGAGACCGGTGATGGCCGAGCGGCCGTTGAACTTGCCGATCTCGAAGAAACTGCCTTTGTCGACGCACGCCTCGATGATCTGGCGCATCTTGTAGACCTGACGCCGGTTGCGCGGGACGATCGAGAGCAGCTTTTCCTCGCGGCGGTTTGGATCGTCGGTCGGTTCGGTGCGCGCCGGCAGCTCGTGGACCGAGGGCGGCAGATAGGAGAGAAAGCGCCGCGCCCGGTCGAACGCGTCGTCCTCGCTTTCCGCCTCGTCGTCGATCGAGCCGTTGCGGGTATGGATTTTCGAGCCGCCCAGCGTTTCCTTGTCGACGTCTTCGCCCAGGCGCTTCACCACCGGCGGGCCGGCGGCGAACAGCGACGAGACGCCTTCGACCATCACCGAATAATGCGAGGTCACGGCCGGCGCCGCACCCAGGCCCGCGACCGGCCCCAGCGCCAGCGCGACCACGGGAACCGTCGCGAGATTGGCGACCACATGGTCCCAGCCGGGATTGGCCGGCACATAGGTGCGCGCATCGGTGTCGAGCGATTTCACCGAGCCGCCGCCGCCCGTGCCGTCGATCAGGCGGATGATCGGCAGGCGCAGCTCGCGCGCCATCTGCTCGGCCATGACCTGTTTCTGCCAGATGGCGGCATCGGCGGCGCCGCCGCGCACGGTGAAATCGTCGCCCTGAACGACGACCGGCTTCCCACCGACCAGCGCCCGTCCGAAAATCGTGTTGGCGGGCGACATCGAGACCAGCTTGCCGGTCTCATCGTAAACCGCCTTGCCCGAAATGGCGCCGATCTCGCGGAACGAGGCCGGATCGACCAGCCGTTCTACGCGCTCGCGGACCGTGAGCTTTCCCTGCGCGTGCTGGCGTTCGACCTTCTCCGCGCCGCCCATCTGGCGCGTCATCGCGGCGCGGCGCGCGATCTCGTCGATCTCGGGTTGCCAGGTCATGCGTCAGCTCAACGTGATGAGACAGCGGCGATTGGAGACGGCGGTGTCGCCGGTGACGCCCGGGACCAGCGGCTCGGCGGGGCCTTTGCCGGCGGCGGTGATCGCGCCTTCCGGCATGCCCAGCTTCACCAGGTCGGTCTTGATGCGGTCGGCCCGCTTCTGCGTCAGGGCATAGTTGGCGGCCACGTCGTCCGAGGCGTTGTCGCTGTAGCATTCGACCGCCGCGGCGGCGAAATTCCCGGCGGCATAGCTCTCGGCGATGATCTCCAGCACGTCCTTGCCGTCCGAGGGGATGCGCGCATCGCCCTTGTCGAAAAACACCGGATAGCTGCCCGTCGGCTTCAGCTTCACATGGCTGGCGCATCCGGCGGCGGCGAGCAGCAGCGCGCCGAGCGAAAGCACAGTGGCGGTTTTCATTGTGTCGGCCCCTCGTGATCTTCGTGAGGGCAGCTTATGAGCCGCCGTCTCCCGCGCAAAGCGGCGTCCGCCGGCGCGCCCGCGTCAGGTCAGCGCAATGACGCAGCGCCGGTTCGAAATCGCCGTGTCCAGGGGCGCGTCTGGAACCAGCGGGTCGGAGAAGCCCAGCCCGACCGCAGTGACGGCGGCCTCCGGAACGCCATAGCGAACCAGTTCGGTCTTGATGCGCCGGGCGCGATCCTCGGTCAGCGGCACGTTGATCGCCTGCGAGGCCACGTTGTCGCTGTGGCATTCGACGGCGACCGCCTTGTAGCCGACCCGTGTATAGATCTCGGCGATCTGCGGCAGCAGCGCCTGCGCCTCGTCGGGTATCTGCGGGCCGGAGTGATCGAAGAAGATCGTGAAGCTGCGCGGTTCCAGCGCCGCTGGCGCGGGCGCATCAGGGGCGGCTTGGGGTGGCGTCTCCTGGGCCGGGGCGGCGGTGGCCAGAATGACGGCGAAAGCGGCGGTCAGGTACGCAAGACGCATGGAATCCCCCCAAGGCAGGCGGGAAGCCTAAAGCGCGAATTTGCCGGCGCAAAGCGGGCGCGGCGATCAGCCCCAGAGGGCCTGGATGCGCGCAAAATTCTGTCGCGCCGTCTCCATGCGGTTCTTGAGGCGCTTGCGCGCCTGCCCGCCGTCCAGCAGCGCATCCTCGGCCCGGTCGATGGCGAGCCCGGTGAACAGCCACATCAGCAGGCGGGTATTGGCGACATAGGGCTCGCGGATGAAGCCGCGCATTTCGGTCTCCAGGCGCGTTAGGTGATACCGGGCCTGCTTCACGGCATCGGTGACGTCGCGCGGGCCGCCGGCGACTTCGGCGGCGCGGATATCGAGCAGCGAGGCCTGCAGCGCCAGCCGGGCGTGGCAGAGATAGCGGTGGCATTCCTCGCGCAGGATTGCCTGGCTGCGGGCCTCGTCGGTGGTGTCCATCAGTTTGGCGAAGATCGCCTCGGCGTCTTCCAGCGCATCGAGGGCGTGTTCCTGGCGCTGCTGGGCGTCGCCGACATGGGCGTCGGCGACGTTGAAGGCGCTGCCGATGTCTGCGGGCGGGTTGTGGATGGTTTCCTCAATCGTGCCGCGACCGCGCAGGCGCGCTTCGTCGGGGCGCAGATCGAGGTCGAAGGCGAAGGCCCGCTCCAGCGCCTCGAAATAGGCCGGCATGTGCAGGGCCGATCTGAAGACGTGGAGGCAGAACGTCTCGCGCACCTCCTTCGCCGTGAGCTTCGGGTTCCAGGCGAGGCGGGCGAAGGCGTAGGCGTTGAGGTTCGGAGCCGGGAACGGCATCGAGCCGGTCGCCAGCGCGCCGACCGCGTCCGCGCCATTGGCGGCATAAAAGGCGAGGTCGCGACGGATGACATCGACCATGGGCGGGGCGACGATCTTGAAGAGAATGGCGTCGAGCCAGTATTCGAAGACGCGGGCGCGGCCGGGACATGCCGCGGCATTGGCGCGCCAGAGATCGGGGTATTTTGCGTTGACCGGGTGATCGGCGTCGATGGCCTTGGCGTAGCACCTGAGACGCGGCGCGAAGATGAGCGCGACATTGGCGGCGGGCGCGATGCGCGGCGGGGCCTCGGTGTCGTGATAGGAGAGATAGGCAAGCTGGGCGCCCGGTTCGGCCGCCGCAAGAACTTCGGCGATGGCGTTGACGGCGATCATCGCCTGGTCCGAGGCGGTATGGCCCGCCGCCGCCGCGTCCTCGCACCAGCCGCCTTCGGGCAGGTCGTCGGGCCAGAGGTGATAGACGTCGAAGCCCGGATTGGCCGCGATCCATGCCGAAGCGTTCGCCTTGATGGTGGCGATGGCGTCGGCATCGAGGACGTTGAGGTTGTAGCGCGCGTCGCGCTGGCCGCCGCGAACCGGGAAGCGTTCCGGGTGCGCGGCGAAATCGGCGCGGGGCAGCAGCGCCGGCAGGCCGTGGCCGCCGAGCTCCAGCGTCATGCCGAACGATCGGGCGAGGGCGACGGCGTCGGCGCGCATCGCCTGCCACTGGCGCGCGGGGATGGCGCCGAGGCCGGCGCCGTGCTCGTCGATATGGAAGAAGATCGTGTTGAGGCGGTTTCGGGCGGCCCACCTGATCCACGCGGCTGCATCGGCCATGAAGGCGTGGTGGCCGAGGATCAGGCTGCGCCCGGCGATGGCAGGGCTCTGACGGCCGCGGGACGCGGGAAGTTCGTCCGGCGTTTCGGGGATGACGGTCATGTCGTCGCCGGGGGCTGGCCATGCGAAGCCCAGCGCCTCCAGCAGGTCATAGACGGCGTGCAGCGCGCCTTGCGGCCCGTCGGCGGTCACGGTCACCGCGCCGCCCCGCGCCGACCAGTCGAAGCCTTCGCCGGCCGCGCCGTGGCCGATCGTGACGCTGGCGAGTGCGTGCCCCCCAAGCCGCGCCAGGTGGGTGGTCAGTTCTTCGGCCGCGACGGCTGCGAGGGCGGAGCCTTCGGGAAACGTGATGTGGGGCACGGCGGCGGACATGGCTTCGGCTCTGTTTCGAGCCCGGCTTTTCGGCTATTGCTGGCGCGGACACAACGGCCTCACAAGAGCCGTTTCGGGAGGAATGACATGAGCCAGGAATTGATCGCCGAAATTACCGCCGGTCTCGCCAAGGTCATCGGCACGGATTCCGGTTTCGGCTCGGTCCTGAAGTTCGATTACGAGGGCGCGGGCGTGACGCGCGTCGACGGCAAGTCGGTGCCGAACACCGTGACCAACGAGGACGGCCCGGCCGATTGCACCATCGTCATCTCGGCCGAGAACCTGATGAAGATGTTCAAGCGCGAGCTCGACCCGACCATGGCGTTCATGCAGGGCAAGATGAAGGTGAACGGCGACATGTCGGTCGCCATGAAGCTCGGCCCCATCCTGCAGAAGGCGGCCGCTGCGGCCGGTGTCTGACAGTTGCGCCTGACGGAGATCGCGGAATACCCCGCCCCGCCGGGCTGGACGTTGCACGAGGTCAGCGCGCGTGACGGCGTGACGCTGCGTGCGGCCACATGGCCCGCAACCACGCCGCAGCCGCGCGGCACCATCGTCGTCTGCACGGGCCGCACCGAGTTCATCGAGAAATATTTCGAATTCATCGGCGAGATCCTCAGCCGGGGCTATGCCGTCGTGTGCTTCGACTGGCGCGGGCAGGGCCTGTCGCAGCGCGTCGCGGCCGACCGCACGGCAGGGCATGTGAAGCGCTTCGCCGACTACGATCTGGACCTGGAAGCGATCGTCGGACAGTTGCTGCCTGCGATGCCGAAGCCCTACGTCCTCTTCGGGCACTCGATGGGCGGCCATATCGCGCTGCGTTATCTGGCGAGCCATCCCGACACTTTCGCGCGCGCCTTCCTGTCGGCGCCGATGCTGAAGGCCTGGATGCCGGCGCTGCTGCGTCTCGTCTCCGTGCCGCTGGCAGGGACGATGCGGATGCTGGGTCGGGGCGAAGGCTTCACGCCGGGCGGCGCCGGCAATGACGGCATCGCGACGCCGTTCGAAGAGAACCGCGTCACCACCGACCGCGCCCGCTATGCCCGCAACAACGCGATCCTGAAGGCCGATCCCGAACTCGCCCTTTGCGGCCCGACCTGGGGCTGGGCGGCCGAGGCCTTCGCCTCGATGCGCATGCTGCGGCGCAGGTCGTTCGGGCGGAAGATCCAATGTCCGCTGCTGATCGCAGGGGCGGCGCACGACCGGATCGTCAACCAGGGGCCGGATGTGACGCTGATCCGTAATGTGAAGCGCGGGTTGTTCGTTCTCTTCTCCGACGCCGAGCACGAGCTGGTGCAGGAGCGCGACGAGGTGCGCCGCGTCTTCTGGACGGCGGCTGACGCGTTTCTCAGTTCGCCGCTTTAGCCAGCATCTTCAGAAGCTGCGCGTGCAGGCGTTCATCGCCGCTGGCCACCACCTGTCCGCCGTCCTGCGCGTCGCCGCCCGACCAGGAGGTGACGATTCCGCCCGCGCCTTCGACGATGGGAATGAGCGCCTGGATGTCCCAGGGCTGCAGGGCGCTCTCGATGACCGCATCCATATAGCCCATCGCCAGCAGGCCATAGGCGTAGCAATCGCCGCCGAAGCGCGACATGCGCGCCTTGGCGTCGATGGCGCGGAAGACCTTCTGTTCGGTCTCGCTGAAATAGCTCCAGGGATGGGTGGACGAGATGACGGCGTCCTTCACGCCTGCGCAGGCGCGGGTCTTGAGCCGGCGGGTTTCACCGCGCGCATGGAGTTCGGCCTTGCCGCCAAAACCGACCCAGCGTTCCTGCGTGAAGGGCTGGTCGAGAATGCCGAGCACAGGCTTCTCGCCGTCGTTCAGCGCGATGAGCGTGCCCCATTGCGGGCCGCCGGTGATGAAGGCGCGCGTGCCGTCGATGGGATCGAGCACCCAGTGGAAGGGCGAGCGGCCCTTTTCGTGGCCGTGCTCCTCGCCGAGGATTCCGTGATCGGGATAATCGGCGGCGATGAGCGCGCGGATCGCAGTTTCCGCATCGCGGTCGGCGGCGGTGACGGGATCGTAGGCGACGCCCTTGGCCGCGCCCTTGTCGTCCGCGGCGAGGCCGGTGCGGAAAAAGGGCATGATCGCCTTGCCGCTGGCATCGGCAAGGCGATGGGCGAAGGCGGCGAGCGCGTCGAGGTCGGTCGGCATCGGCGCATATCGCGCGAAGTCGGCGGCCGCCGCAAGATCACGGCCTTGTCTCTGGCGTTCCGCGGCGGGCCTCTCTAAAGCCGGTGGCGAAGG
>JAKOQZ010000066.1 GCA_029778105.1 Pseudomonadota bacterium
ACCGGCGGCGGCGCGGCCATCGGGGCCAGGGCGCTGCGCGTCCTCACCTCGCTCGCCACCGGCGCCGCGCCGGACCGCGAGCCGATCCACCGTGCCCTCGCCGCCGCCTGGGCCCCCCGGCGAAAAGAAGCCGCCGACCTCATCCGCCGCGCCCTCGTCCTGCTCGCCGACCACGAGCTCAACGCCTCCACCTTCGCCGCGCGCGTCGCGGTCTCCACCGGCACGTCCATCTACGACGCCCTCGCCGCCGCGCTCGCGACGCTCAAGGGCCCGCGCCATGGCGGCGCCTCGGCCCGCGCCGCGCGCTTTCTCGCAGGCCTCCCCGCCTCCGGCCCCGCCGACGCCATCAAGCAGCGCCGCGCCGAAGGCGAGCGCCTGCCCGGCTTCGGCCACCCGCTCTACCGCGCCGACGATCCCCGCGCCGCCGCTCTGCTTCAGGCGCTCGAGGCCGCCGGGGCCGACCACCGCCTCACGCGCGACGTCGTCACTGCAGCGCGCGAGATCGCGGGCGTCGATCCCAATGTCGATTACGCGCTCGCCGTCCTCGCGCTGCATCTGGGCCTGCCGCATGACAGCGGCCTCACGCTGTTCGCCATCGGCCGCACCGCCGGCTGGACCGCGCACGCCATCGAACAGCGCGCCAGCGAAACCCTCATCCGCCCGCGCGCCCGCTACACCGGCGTCGCGCCGCGCATCTCCACAAACGCGCCATAAAGCGCCATCATAAGCCCGGCATGATCGGGCGCCTCGCCTTCTTCCTGTTGCTGGCAACGCTTGCGGTGGGCGCGTGCGCGCTCGCGTTCGACTGGCGCGTCACGATTCCCGAAGACATCGCCGACGCCATCGGCTGGCGCAAAGGGCTGAGCGATGCCGAAATCGTCGACGCCGATCTCGCCTGGTACATGAACGACGACAAGATCGCCGGCCGCGTCGCCGACGCCGTCGCGCGCGACGATGCCGCCGACACGATGCTCTATCTCGACATCGCCCGCAAAGCCGGCATCCCGCTCGCCGGCGGGCTCGAGGCCGCCGCCTATGCCGTGCAGGCGCGCGAACAGTCTTTCGACGAACAGCTCTCCGACTATGTCTCCGGCTTCGTCACCGGCCAGGGCGACAGCCTCGCCGGACTCGGCGGCGCGATCACCTCCGATCTCACCGTCTATGGCGATCTGCGCGACATCACGCTCGAAGGCGGCAGGATGCTCGCGGGCGAGGACTACTCGCCCTTCATCCTCGGCCTCTCCGCCGTCGGCATCGCCGCCACCGCGGGCACGGTCGCGACGGGCGGCGGCGGCGTGGTGGTCAAGGCCGGCGTCTCGTTCGTCAAGTTCGCGCGGCGCGCCGGCCATATGAGCGCAGGCTTCGCCGCCCGCCTGCTCCGCCTCAGCGAAGACGCCATCGACCTGCCCGGCCTCAAGGGCGTGCTCAAAACGCTCGATCTCGCCGATCCCGCCGGTTCATGGACGCGTCTTTCCAAATATCTCGGCGAAGTGAAGGACGCCCGCATCTTCAAGGTGCTCGGCAAGCTGGAAGAGATCCGCGCCGAGGTCGGCACCACCGAGGCGCTGCGGCTGCTCAAGCGCATGGACAGGATCGAAGACGTCGACGAGATCCACACGATCGCCAAGGCCGCCGGCAAGCGCACGCGCGGCGTGATGGAGCTGACCGGCAAGTCCACCTTCCGCGCCATCAAATACACCGCCAACGTGGTGCAGATTCTCTTCGAATATGTCTGGGGCCTGATCCTGTGGATCGGCGGTCTGCTGGCCGCCATCGCCCTGAGGGTCGCCATCTCGGCCTGGCGTCTCACGCGCTTTGCGATCCGGCGGCTTGCGCGACGGCGCTCCGCCGCCCGTCTGCGCCCCGCACGGGGGTTTGCCCCCGCCCGCTGAATGTGGCACGCTACGTGTCACAATAAGGCGCGCAAGGGGGAATGTCGTCATGACGCTCTGGTGGATGTGGATCGCGGCAGGCCTGCTCTATGCGGCGTTTCTGGCCTGGTATCAGAACTGGCGCGGCGCGGTGAAAGCGCCCGAAGTCGAGACCCTGCTCGCCGGCATCCGCGCCGCCAACCCCGAGGCCGCCGAACGCAATCCTGACGGGGCGATCCGCGCCTTCCTGGAAAGCGATGACGGCCGCGAGTTCTTCATGCTCAATCTCGTCAAGCTCTCGCCCGAGCTCGTGCCGCATCCGGTCACCGGCGTGCCCGTTCCGGCGCGCGACGCGCTCGACACCTACACACGCACTTTCATCCCGGCCCTCGTCCGGCGCGGCGGCCATCCGGCGATCGCGGCGCGCAAGATCGGGGGTTATATCGACGCCTGGGGCGTCGAACCCGATCCGGGCTGGAGCATCGTGGGCTATATGCGCTACCGCAGCCGCCGCGATCTCGCGATCCTCGCCTCCGATCCGCGTTTCGGCAGCGCGCACGACTTCAAGTTCGCCGCCATGCCGTCGACCTTCAGCTTCCCGACCCGGCCGATCATCCTTGGGCTGATGAGTCCGCGCCTCTGGGTGGGCCTGCTGCTCGCCACGCTCGCGGGCATCGCCCAGGCCGTGACGCTCGCTGTCGCATGACATGCGCCTTTCTTCACCAAGGTTAAGTGTGCGTTAACTGCAACGGCGCACGCTGATGTTCGAGATCGCCGCCAAAGAGTCGCAAATTCTTTGACGGCCTGACTCATCCCTCGGCTAGCGTCGAAGGGTCAGGCGATTCGAGCCCGCCACGCGGCTCGCAGCAGAAGGGGGACGCCCCCAGGTGACGGAACGGGCCGGCGCTGCCGAGCTTTCACGTCTCCGGTTCCCGGCCATCGGCCGCGTGGAACAGGGCCTCCTTCACACCGCCCCACAAATCGGAATTCCGGTCGCCGCGCAGGTTTCGCGCCGGCACGGATGCATGCGTCTGTTTTCTCAATCGAAAGGACGACACGATGGCGAAGCGGGCAACGCGCGATAAGGCGCGGAGCTATGAGGACCGGCCCCAGAGGTCGAAAGTGCGTGCGTTGTTTCCAGGCAAGCAAGCTGCATGGGACCCCCTGAACGGAGAAGAACGGGAAACCCGCGACAAGTCCTATGTCCGCAATGTCCGCCCGCAAAGCGACAACCAGCGCCTTCTGCTGGAAGCCATCGACAAGAAGAACGTCGTCGTCGCGCTCGGCCCCGCCGGCACCGGCAAGACCTATCTCGCCATCGCCAAGGCGGTTGAGGCGTTCGAAGCCGGACGCATCTCGCGCATCATGCTCACCCGCCCCGCCGTCGAGGCCGGTGAAAATCTCGGCTTCCTCCCCGGCGCGCTGGAAGACAAGCTCGCGCCGTATCTCCGCCCGCTCTATGACGCGCTGTCGGATCGCCTCGGCGCGAAACGCCTGAAGCAATTGCTCGCCGACGGCTCCATCGAGATCGCGCCCGTCGCTTACATGCGCGGCCGCACGCTCAACAACGCCTTCATCGTGATCGACGAGGTGCAGAACTGCACCTACGGCCAGATCAAGATGATGCTCACCCGCCTCGGCTGGCACTCCACCATGGTGCTCACCGGCGACCCGGACCAGAGCGATCTCCTGCCCGGCATGTCGGGTCTCGCCCAAGTCGGCGAGAAACTGGATGCGCTGGAAGACATCGCCGTCATCCGCCTCGCCGACCGCGACATCGTCCGCCACCCGCTCGTCGCGAGCATGCTCACCGTCCTTTAAAACCCGCCCGGCCCTCATCCTGCGGGCAGGCCGGATCTCTCAAACACAAAGCGCGCCGACCCCAAGCGGCGCGCTTTACTTTGAGCCGCATCGCTCGCGGTCGTCCTGGGCCTTCCCCCGTCGGGGGAAGGTGGGCGACAGCCCGGAAGGGGGCCTTGCAGAACGAGGCTGTCAAACTTGACCGCCCCTCCCCCGCCATGTGTCCTCCCCTCATGTCGGAATTCGAATTCATCTTCGCGCTGTTCGGCCTGCTGCTCGGCCTCTCGATCGCCGAGGTGCTGGGCGGCCTCGCCCGCGCCATCGAAGCGCATCTCAATCCGAAAACCCATGTCCGCATCGGCTGGCTCACCCCGCTGCTCGGCGCCTTTGTGCTGCTCGACCTGCTCTCCTTCTGGCAGGCGGCGTGGGTGGTGCGCGATCTGGTCGCCGTCTCCAGCCACGCGCTGATGGCCGTCACCGTCTTCGCCAGCGCCTATTATCTCGCCGCTCACCTCGTCTTTCCGCGCGAGGCTGCCGCCGAGAGCGACTTCGACGATCACTTCTTCCGCATACGGCGCGTCGTTCTGGGCGTCATGATCGGCCTTCTGGCCTGTCAGATCGCCTGGTACGCCAGCCTGCCCCAGCTGGCGCATAATCTGGTGGCGACATTGCCGCTCACGCTCACCGTCATTCTCGCGCTCCTCATGATCGCCGCCATGCTCGTGCCGGGCCGCGCTTGGTCGACGGCGGTGATGGCGGCGCTCGTCGCGCGTTATGTGGTGATCTACCTGCTCTGAATTTCCCGCTGCGGCGTGTCGGGATCGCCGGTGCCGGACCGTCCTTGACCTGAATGCGTTCCAGCAAGGAATGCAGCCGCCCGCGAGGAGAGCTTCCCATGCCCAGCATCCAGCCGTTTTTCTGGTACGCGAAAGACGCCGAAGGCGCCGCGCGCTTCTACGCCTCGATCTTCCCGAATTCCTCGGTCGACCGTGTCGTCACCATGCCCGCCGACTCGCCCTCCGGGCCCGCCGGATCGGTCGTCGTGGTCGAGTTCACGCTGATGGGCACGCCCATGACCGCCATGGCGGCCGGCCCGCTCGATCCGTTCAACCACGCCGTCTCGCTTTCGGTCACCTGCGATACCCAGGACGAGATCGACCGCTTCTATGGCGCCCTGCTGGACGGCGGCGTCGAGGAACAATGCGGCTGGGTGCGCGACCGCTATGGCCTGTGCTGGCAGATCGTCCCGGCCATGATGTCGGAGTTCTATGCCAGCGAAGACCGCGAGGCCGGCCGCCGCGCCGCCGAAGCTATGATGACTATGAAAAAGCTCGACATCGCCGCCTTGCGCGCCGCTTTCGAGGGCAACCCGGCTCCCTGACCCTGGCGGTATCCTTCACGGATGAACGTGAGCCAGCGCACATATTGATTTTGAATGTGATTTACGTCACATATTGTTCGCGCGTGATCAGGCTTTCTCCCCCCCAGATGTGATTTGGCGCACGCGCCACCTGGGGGATCTAATGTTGGACACCGTCACCATGACCTCGGAAACCGAGCATCCGGGAGTCGCTGCAACCGTTGAGCCCGCCCACACCTCGGAGGGCCGCGCAGCGCTGGCCGAGTTCCCGCTCTTCAAGGGCGCCTCGGCCGCGACGCTCGACGTCATCCTGCGTCACGCCAATCTGCGCCGCTGCGTGGCCGACGAGGAAATCCTCAGCCGCGACGAACAGGCCGGCGACGTCTATTTCGTCCTCCGGGGCGAAGTGCGCATCGTGAACTACTCGGCTTCGGGCCGCGAAGTCGCTTACGCGATCATCCCCGCGGGCGGTTATTTCGGCGAACTCTCCGCCATCGACGGCCGCCCGCGTTCGGCCAACGTGCTGGCGGTGGAAGACTGCCTGCTCGCGACCCTCACCCCGGCCGCCTTCAAGGAGTTGCTGGCGCTCGACAGCGAAATCGCCGCCAGGGTGATGCAGAAGCTGGTGCGCATCATCCGCTCGGCCGACGACCGCATTCTCGATCTCGCGACGCTCAGCGCCTATCAGCGCGTCTATGTCGAGGTGCTGCGCATGAAAAAGCCGGACCCGGTGCGCCCGAACTCGTGGCTCATCTACCCGCTGCCGACCCAGGCGCAGATCGCGGCGCTCGCCTCCACCACCCGCGAAACCGTCGCCCGCGTGCTCTCGCAGCTCAGCCACGACCACATCGCCGAGCGCAAGTCGAAGACGCTCTATATCCGCGACCTCGCCCGGCTTCAGGCGCTGGCCGCGAAGAGCCAGCCCGACGGCAAGATGAACTAGCCCTCGCCTTCTCTTTCGCTAGACTTCGCGACGCCGGCGGCCCTCCGCCGGCGTTTGCATGCGAGGCTCCATGACCGCCCTTCCCGCCCTGCCCGCCATCGGGCCCGACACCGTCTGGCCGGATCGCGCATGGGATCGGGCTCATCTGCCCGCCTTCGCCGACGGCGAAACGCTGGGCCGCCTCCTCGCCCACGCCTTTTCGCCCGACAGCCACGCGGCGATGGGCGAGACGCATGCCTTTCTCGCCATCCACAAGGGCCGCATCGTCGCCGAGCGCTATCTCGGCGGCGCCTTCACCGCCGACAGCACCTACCCGTCATGGTCGATGGCGAAATCCATCACCCAGCTCCTCACCGGCTTTCTCGCCGCCGAGGGCAAGGTCGACATCGCCGCGCCCTTCGACGCGCCCGAATGGCGCGAGCCGGGCGATCCGCGCGCCGCGATCACCTGGACGCATCTGCTGCGCATGGCGAGCGGCCTGGAATTCCGCGAGGACTATATCGACGGCGCGGTCTCCGACACGATCGAAATGCTGTTCGCCTCCGGCAAGGACGACATGGGCGCCTATGCCGCCGCCAAGCCGCTCGTCGCCCCGCCCGACACGCTCTTCAACTACGCCAGCGGCACCACCAACATCATCGCCCGCGCCCTCAAGGGCCTGATCGGCGGCGGCGAGGCCGGGATGAAGGCGTTCATGGACGCCCGCCTCTTCGCGCCGCTCGGCATCGAGAAGACCATTCCCAAATTCGACGGCTCCGGCACCTTCATCGGCTCGTCCTACTGCTTCATGCGCGCCGAGGATTTCGCAAGGCTGGGCCTCCTCGCCTTGCGCGGCGGCCGGTGGCGGGATCAGCAGATCCTGCCCGCATCCTGGATCGACTTCGCCCGCACCCCCGGCCCCGCCCAGCCCGAAGACGGCCGCGGCTACGGCGCGCAGTGGTGGCTGAACATGTTCTCGCCCGGCGGCTTCTCGATGAACGGCTATGAGGGCCAGTGGGTCGCCTGCTGCCCGCACCGCGACCTCATCCTGGTGCGCCACGGCAAGTCCACCAACGAAGCCGCCGCGCTCCGTCAGGACGCGGCGCGCGACTGGCTCATCGCCGCGATGGCGGCCTTCCGCTAGGCGGGCGCGTAAGTCCCCACCAGCGTCTGCGCCAGCGCCTGCGCCACCGCAGCGCCGTCGGTCTCGTCATTGGAGACCGTCGCGACGGCGATGCCCCGCTTGGGCGCGACCAGCGCCACGGCGTGCCACATCGTGTTCGAGCCCTCATGCGCCAGCACCGGCCCCCGCGCCCAGGCCCGCTCCGGGATCAGCCCCCATCCCCGGCGATAGCTCTCGCCCACCGCCGGCGGCGCCGTCATCGCGGCCACGCTGTCCGCGCTCAGCCAGCCCGCCCCGCCCTTCAGGATCGCCTGCAGCCACAGGCCGTAATCAGCCAGGCTCATATGCGCCGTCCCCGCCGGACCCAGCGCCGGGGGATTGTCGGCCGCCAGCCCCGGCGCCACCGGCCGCCCGCCGGCATGGCCCCACGGCGCCGGATCGGGCGGCGCGCCGAACCCGGCGCTCGCCATGCCCAGCGGCTGGAACATCTCCGCCCGCATCGTCTCTTCCCAGCTCTGCCCCGTCGCCTGCTCGATCGCCGCGCCCAGCACGATGAAATTGATGTTGGCATAGGCGAACGCGCCCACCGTCCCCGCCGGCGGCGCGCCCAGCGCCTTCGCCGCCAGCTCGGCGCGCTGCACCGTCAGCGGCCGCGCGTCGCCCCGCGCGGTCATCAGCCACGGCATCCCGATCACCGCCGCATCCTGCAGCCCGGCGCGATGCCCCGACAGATCGTCCGCCGTCAGATCGCGCAGCGCCGGATCGATCGCCATCCCGGGAAACAGCTCGGTCAGCCTCGCCCCGTCCCGGATGCGGCCCTGCGCGACCAGACGCTGGAACACCGCCGCCGTCATCGCCTTGGTGTTCGACCCCAGATGCCAGCGATCTTCCGCCGTCACCGGCTCGTCCGAGCCCGCGCGCCGCACCCCGGCGACACCCAGATAGAGCGTCGCGTCTGCGGTAAACACCGCGCCGCCCACGGCCGGCGCCTTGCCCGCCGCCAGCGCTGCGGCGGCCCAGTCGTCCGCCCCGGCGCGCGCGGGCGAAAGCCCCAGCCCCGCCAGCGGCGCGGCCGCCATGGCCTTCAGCACTGTCCGGCGTCGCATCCCGTCCCTCCCGATCGCGCCGCTGCGCCAAGACGCCGCGTGCGCCGCGCCGCCAGTTGAGCTAAGCGCACTATGGCCTTGAGGGGAGAAACAACGCCGTGAAACGAGTCATTGCAACCGCCGCCTTCGCGCTCGCCGCCATGGCCGGCGCCACCGCCAGCGCCAAGGATTGCGCCGGCATCGCCGGCACCGACTGGCCCGCCATGAAGGGCTACACGATCGGCGCCATCGCCGGCGGGCCCGACTGCCAGAAAGCGGTCGCGCTCATCGTCATCCGCGACGCCGACGGCAACCCGGTCTTTCACCAGAGCTACGTCGCCGAATATGTCATGGTCCTCGCCGGCGCGCAGAACAGCGACGAGCTGACCAAGGCCCTGCAGGACTGGATCAGCACATCCGACCAGCAGTTCAAGACCACCGCCGACCTGCCCGAATGGAAGAAGGGTGAAGACCAGCCGATGCTCGGCGATTTCGCCTTCTATCCCGAAGAGGGCATGGACCGCGACACCTACGAGAAAATCCGCGCCGCCAAGACGCCGGTGTTCAGCTACGTCCAGGGCATGGAGAGCGTCGCCGTCATCACCGTCGATCCGGAAGCCGGCGTCGTCACGATCGGCGCGCAGAGCTTCCCGGGCTGATCATGCGCGATCTTCTTCATCTCGGCGCCCGCGCCGGCGAATTGCTGAAAGCCCGCAAGGAGAAGATCGCGGTCGGCGAAACCTCGGCGGGCGGCCTCATCTCGGCCGCCCTCCTCGCTGTGCCCGGCGCGTCGGAGTATTTCGCCGGCGGCGCCGTCACCTATTCGCCGCGGGCCGTGCGCGGCCTGCTCGACCTCACGTTTGACGAACTGCGCGCCAAAGGCATCCGCTCATCGTCCGAGCCCTATGCCGAAATCCTCGCCGAGACGATCCGTCAGAAACATGGCGGCGTCGCCTGGGGCCTTTCGGAAACCGGCGCAGCCGGCCCGCACGGCAACGGCTATGGCGATCCGGCCGGCCACACCTGCATCGCCGTCGCGGGGCGCATGCACGCCGTCCGCACGGTCCGCACCGGCATCTCAGACCGCGTGGAGAACATGTGGCTCTTCACCGAAGCCGCGCTCGCGCTGCTCGTCGAAAGCCTCGAATCCGCGCCCTGAGCACTATCGACGTCGAGGTGAGGCGTCCGCGCAGCGAACCCTCAACCGCGAATGCCCGGCCCGCCGTAGCCTTACTCCGGCGCCCCGGCGATCACATTGATGCCGGAACTCCACAGCCAGTCGTCGCCGTGCTTGACGTAGAACGCCGTCCCCCAAATCGGCCAGACATCCTGCCCGAAGCATTTGGCGTCATAGACCGCGCGATAGGTGAGCACGCCGAAATCCGGCCCGAGCATCGTCGCCTTGGCTCCGTTGAAGGTGAAACCGCTCACCTCACACCCTTCACCGGACCAGGCCTTGAGCGCCTCGTCGCGCGAGCCGATGTGGTTGCCGAAGATATCGATGAACTGCACCTCCGGTCCGAAGAGCTTAGCCATGCGCGCCCCGTCATGGTCTTTCCACGCGGTTACGACCGCCGTCTCGCGCGTCAGCAGAACTTGGGTCGCGTCGTCGTCTCCCGTCGGACCGCTCTCCCACACGTCGCTGTCGGCAGGCTTCAACGCCTTCATCGGATCGACGATCTCCGACTGCGCGCGGTACGCCAGCTTCCAAGCTCCGCTTTCGCGGACATAAATCGATGCGGTCGATGACACCGCCGGCAGAGCTTGGCCGTCGCAAGCCCCTTCCACCTCGGTGCGATGGGTGAGAAGGGCCGCATCTGCCGTCAGTTGAGTGATCTGCATCTTCGACAGTTTGTAGCCGTCGATCTGACAACGCGCGCCGCCAAGAGCGGTGACCGCCTCGGTCTTGCCGATCCGTCCCGTTGCGCCCCAGCCGACGAAGTTCTCGGAAAGATGGCTGCTCCAAACCGCGGCATCGCCTTTTTTCCATGCGGCATAGGATTGCTCCTCCAGCGCGCCGATGTCGTCAGCCACGGTGCGCGGCGCTGGCATGCTCTCCGCCAGCGCCGGGGCCGATAACGCGAGCAGCCCTCCTGTCAGCAACACCGAAACGCCGTGGACCCACACTTGCATGGTCGCCTCCACCGATCTGTCGATATCCAGCCTCGCCTATCCTGCCAGCGCCTCGTCCGCGCTGATGCTGGGCAGGTTCTGCGCCTCGCCCACGGCGGCATAGGTCAGCCGTCCGTGATGGACGTTGAGCCCCGCCTTCAGGTGCGGATTGTCCTGCATCGCCTTCTTGTAGCCCTTATCGGCCAGCGCCACCGTGAAGGGCAGCGTCGCGTTGTTGAGCGCGAAGGTCGAGGTGCGCGCCACGCCGCCCGGCATGTTGGCGACGCAGTAATGCACCACGCCGTCCACCTTGTAGGTCGGATCGGCATGGGTCGTCGCATGGGCCGTCTCGGCGCAACCGCCCTGATCGATGGCGACGTCGACGATCACCGAGCCCGGCTTCATCCGGCTCACCATGTTGCGGGTGATCAGCTTGGGCGCTTCGGCGCCGGGCACCAGCACCGCGCCGACCACCAGGTCGGCTTCCAGCACATGTTGCTCGATCGCGTCATAGGTCGAATAGATCGTGTTCAGCTTCGCGCCGAACTGCTGGTCCAGCTCCGCGAGACGCGGCAGCGACTTGTCGATCACCGTCACGTGGGCCTCCAGACCCATCGCCATACGGGCCGCATTCGCGCCCACCACGCCGCCGCCGATGATCACCACCTTGGCGGCCGGCACGCCGGGCACGCCGCCCAGCAGCATGCCGCGGCCGCCCTGCGTCACTTCCAGGCAGTGCGCGCCGGCCTGGATCGACATACGGCCCGCCACTTCCGACATCGGCGCCAGCAGCGGCAACCCGCCGCGCGCATCCGTCACGGTTTCATAGGCGATGCACACCGCCTTCGACTTGATCAGCGCCTCGGTCTGCTCCGGGTCCGGCGCGAGATGGAGATAGGTGAACAGCACCTGGCCCTCGCGCAGCATCGCGGTCTCCGACGGCTGCGGCTCCTTCACCTTCACCACCATGTCGGCGCGCGCGAAAATCTCTTCCGCGCTGCCCACGATCTCCGCGCCCGCCTGGCGGTAGAAGTCGTCGGTCAGGCCGATCGCCGCGCCGGCATTGGCCTGCACCATCACCTTGTGGCCGTGGACGATCAGCTCGCGCACCGCCGATGGCGTCATGCCGACCCGGTACTCGTGAACCTTGATCTCTTTGGGAACGCCGATGAGCATACCGCTCTCCTGTTGCGTGCACCCGCCGGACGCGGGGGCCGTTGAGTAAGTCCTAATGCAACGCCAACTGCGCCGCGAGGCCCACACCCGGGTCCTCAAGCGCGAGCCAGCGATGAAGCATACGGCGCGTCGCCACATCGAAGCTGAAAACGTTTCCGCCGCCACGGGGCTGGTCCAGCGCGCGCGAAATCTCCAGGCCCGCCAGCGCCGTCATCAACAGCGTCCCCACCGCGCCGTGGCCGACGAGCAGCACATCGCCCGGCGGCAGATCGCCGGACAGCACATCGTCGGCCGCCGCCAGCACCCGCGCCTGCGCCGCGCGGGCCGTCTCCCAGCCCTCCGCGCTCACGTCCGGCGCGGCGAAAAACCTGTCCGCCATCGCCTCGAACGCCACCGCCTCCAGATAACCGGTCGATCTGCGGTCGTTCTCGCCCATGTCGGCGCGCGCCGTCGGCGTCACGCCCAGCGCCGCGCCGATGATCGCGGCGGTCTCGACCGCTTTGGTCTCTTCCGACGACACGATGGCCGTCACGCCCGCGGCCCACGCGCCGCGCGCGGCCGTCTCGGCCCGCGCGCGCCCCTGCGCGTTCAACGGCCATCGCGCCACCGGCACTGCCGGATCGATCTCCACCTGCGGATGGGTCAGGTAGAACACGCGGGCCATGGCGTCAGTGCGTCGCGAGCGCCTCGGCCACCTTGCCGAACATCTCGTCGACATGGGCCTTCTCCGCGATCAGCGGCGGCGAGAAGGCCAGCGTGTCGCCCGAAACGCGGCACATCACGTCCTTGTCGAAGAACAGATGCTTCATCAGCTCGAAGCCGCGCTTGCCCGGCGCGCCGTCCAGCGGATCGAGATCGATCGCCGCCGCCAGACCGATATTGCGGATGTCGGCGACGCCCGGCTTGCCCTTCAGGCTGTGGACGCCCTCGCCGAAATAGGCTTCCAGATTTTTTGCGCGGTCGAACAGCCCCTCGTCGCGATAGACGTCCAGCGTCGCGCAGGCCGCCGCCGCCGCGATCGGATGGCCCGAATAGGTATAGCCGTGGAACATGTCGATGGCATGGTCCGGGCCGGTCATGAACTGCTGATAGATGCGCTTGTCCACCAGAACGCCGCCCATCGGCACCGCGCCCGAGGTCACGCCCTTGGCGAAGGTCAGAAGGTCGGGCGTCACGCCGAAGCGCTCGGCGGCGAAGGCCGTGCCCAGACGCCCGAAGCCGGTGATGACCTCGTCGAAGATCAGCAGGATGCCGTGCTTGGTGCAGATCGAGCGCAGCTTCTCCAGATAGCCCTTGGGCGGCGGCAGAACGCCGGTCGAGCCCGCCATCGGCTCCACGATCACCGCCGCGATGTTCGAGGCGTCGTGCAGCGCGACGATCTTCTCAAGCTCGTCCGCCAGATGGGCGCCCCATTCGGGCTGGCCGTTGCTGAACGCCTGCTCCGCGCGGTTATAGGTGGCCGGCAGGTGATCGGCCTGGAAGCCGAGCGCGCCGAACCATTTGCGGTTGTTGCCGATGCCGCCGGCCGAAATGCCGGCCATGCCGACGCCGTGATAGCCGCGCTCGCGGCCGATGATCTTGGTGCGCGTGCCTTCGCCGCGCGCGCGGTGCCAGGCGACCGCGATCTTCACCGCCGTGTCGGTCGATTCCGAACCCGAATTGGTGAAGAACACATGGTCCAGCCCCGCCGGGGCCAGCGCCGCGATGCGCGCGGCGGCTTCGAACGCCGCCGGGTGGCCGAACTGGAAGGTCGGCGCGAAATCCAGCGTGGCGGCCGCCTTGGCGATGGCGTCGACGATCGGCTTGCGGCAATGGCCGGCATTGGCGCACCACAGGCCGGCCGACGCATCCAGCACCTTGCGCCCGTCCTGATCGAAATAATGCATGCCTTCGGCGCGCGCGAGCATGCGCGGGCGCTTCTTGAATTCGGTGTTGGGCGTGAAGGGCAGCCAGAATGCGTCGAGCTGATTGGTCGAAAGCTGGGAGGTCATAGGTCCGCCATGGGGTGATATGGCGACACTCTAGCCATCCTCAGCGGCGGAAACCACACCCCAAATATACAGTGTATATATTTTTTCCCCGCAGGCCGTCAGAACGGCGAGGGCAGCTTGATGGCGACCCACACGACCAGCAGGCCCAGCACATAGCTCCACAGCGTCGACACCGCGAGCACGGCCATCAGATAGGCGCGCGGCTGATCGTCCTGATTGGCTTTCAGCGCATTGAGGGTCAGCACGGCGGGGCCGGTGAAGATGGTCAGCCCCACGGCGGCCAGACGCCCCGCTTCGGTCGTGGGCTGCAGGGCATATTCCTGCTTGCCGGTCATCAGGCGGTACAGACTGGCGATCAGGCCCGAGGCCACAAATCCGCTGGCGATAATCATGAGCAGCAGCAGCGCTTCGCGCATCCCCGGCCTCTTTGCTGTGAGGTCTCCAACCGGGGCTTTCCGTGCAGATTCCGCGCCGTCGGAAGCGTGCCGTTTCGGGATTCTATTTCAGGCTGTCCAGCTCGGGCGGCAGCTTGGCGTTCGGCTCCAGCTTGCGGAAACGCGAGATCGGCATGCGCGCCAGCGTGTTCCCTTCGGCGTCCAGAAAGATCACCATCGGCTCGGTGACGCCCTTGGGTTCGCCTGCGGCCGTCGCCTGCGGATCTTCCCCGACGCAGGCATTGTTGCGCTCGTTGCACGGATTGACGGAGGGCTTGCCGCCGTCTTTGTTCACCGCCCCGAAGGCGGGACCGGCAAGGACGGCGAGAAAGAGGACGGCGGCGAGGCGCATGGCTTTGACCGGATTGAGACAGCTTCCGGCCGTTCGGGCTGCAAGCGCGGGACCACACACGCTGTCCCAGCGTGGCACAGCCGCATGACCCGCCCGCTCAACCCCGACGAGCCCGAAGAAAAGCCCAGCTGGCTCTATCCGCTCATCCTGGCCGGCATCACCGCCGCCATCGGCGTCGTGATCCTGTGGCTCTATCTCGGCCCCAGCATCGACGATCTCACCGGCGCGTCGGTGCGGCCGACCGCGCAGTCCGACATCTACCAGGTCGTGCTCGGCGAGCGGCGCTTCGACATCCCGGGCAATTACATCCGCCTGCCCTCATCGCGCCGCTCAGGCCCGGCCGACGAGATCGCGCTCGACGCCCTGCTGCCCGATCTGCACGGCTTCGCCGAGGGCGAGGATGAAGAGATCCGCGACGTCACCCGCAATTCCGCCGTCGTCTCGATCACGCTCGAGAACGGCGCGCCCAGGCTCGACGAACGTGCGCGGTTCGAGCGCATCTATCTCAAGAACGCCGACCTCACCCAGACCCACCCCGACTATGAAGGGTTCAAGGTGACGGTGATGGGCGCCGATTCCGGCTATGCCGGACAAAAGCTCTTCACGCGCGAGGATGACGGACGCTTCGTCCTCATCCTGTGCACCCCCGACGACAACGAACAGGAGATCGGGGGGCTATGCATCCGCGAGATGGCCTGGGGCCCCGGCCTCACGGTCATCTACACCTTCCGCG
The DNA here is from genome assembly GCA_029778105.1 of Pseudomonadota bacterium. Taxonomy (GTDB): domain Bacteria; phylum Pseudomonadota; class Alphaproteobacteria; order Micropepsales; family Micropepsaceae; genus JADZAI01. The sequence continues at coordinate 14,960 of JAKOQZ010000066.1, forward strand.
GCGGGCGGCTGAAAAGCTGGCGCGAGATCGACGAACGCGTCAGCGCGCTTCTCAAGCGCCTGGAGCCGGCTGCCGCGGCCCGCGCCGCGCGCCTGGACGGATCAGGCCTTGGCGGGCGGCAGGTCGATATCGAGGATCGCCATGTTGAACTGGTACGACGTCTCGCCGTCCTCGATGTCTTCCGACACCACGCCCAGGAAGTCGACGCCCAGATAGACTTCGGCCGAGTCCTTGATGTTGGGGCGCGGGCGCAGATTGATCGCCTCGTTGCGGAACGTGTCGCGCAGATAGGCTTCGACGCGCAGCATGTCCTTGCGGTCCATGGAGGATCTCCTGAAATGAGTCCGGCCGCGCCGGGCCGCAGCATTTGGCGTGCGAGCCCGCCAAGGTCAAGCAGCGCGTCATGACCGCCGCCGCGCCCCTCGGCCCCACCTGGTATGAGGCGACGGCCCATCCCGCGCCCGCGCGGCCGCCGCTTCGGGGCGACGCCGTCGCCGATGTCTGCGTCGTCGGGGCCGGCTATGCCGGGCTTTCTGCCGCGCTTCATCTCGCCGAAGCCGGACGCAGCGTCATTCTGCTTGAAGCCCGCACGGTCGGCGGCGGCGCCTCGGGCCGCAATGGCGGCCAGATTCATTCCGGCCAGCGCCAGGAACAGGAGACTCTGGAAAAGACGCTGGGCGACGCCCACGCCCGCCGGCTCTGGGCGCTCGCCGAAGACGCCAAGGCGCTGGTCCGCAGCCTCATCGCCCGGCACGCCATCGACTGCGATCTGCGCGACGGCATCATCCACGCCGCCTGGAAGCCGCGCGACGCCGCCCCCTTGCGCGCCTATGTCGAGCACATGGCCGCGCATTACGGCTACGTGCAGCGCTGGGTCGAAAAGAAGGACGTGCCGTCACTGGTCGCGACCGGGCGCTATCACGGCGCCGTCGTCGATCCGGGCGGCGGCCAGCTCCACGCCCTGAACTATGCCCGCGGCCTCGCCGCCGCCGCCGAGGCCGCCGGCACGCGCATCCACGAGGGCACGGCGGCCCTCGCCTGCGACACCGGCACGTCCGGCGTCACCGTGCGCACCCCCTCCGGCACGGTGCGCGCTGCCCACGCGGTGCTCGCCTGCGACACATGGCTCGGCACGCTCGATCCGGCGGCGGGGGCACGCGCTCTGGCCATCAATTCCTTCATCGCCGTCACCCAGCCGCTGGGTCCGCGGGCACAGGCCCTGATCCCCTCGAACCTGGCCGTCGCCGACACCAAATTCGTGGTCGATTACTACCGCCTGACACAGGACGGACGCCTGCTTTTCGGCGGCGGCGAAACCTACACGCCGCGCTATCCCGCCGATCTCAAGGCGTTCGTCTCGCGGCCGATTCAGCGCGTTTTTCCGCAGCTCGCCGGGGTCGGCCTCGACTACGCCTGGGGCGGCCCGGTGGGCGTCACCCTGTCCCGCCTCCCGCATTTCGGCCGGACCGGCACGCGCACCCTCTTCGCCCACGGCTTCTCCGGCCAGGGCGTCGCGCTCGCCACGCTGGCCGGTCAGCTCATGGCCGAAACCGTCGCCGGGGTCAGCGAACGCTTTGATATCTTTGCGAAATTGCGACACCGGCCGTTCCCGGGCGGGCGCCTGCTGCGCACCCCGCTGATGGCCCTCGGCATGGCCTGGTACGCCCTGAAGGACCGCCTCTAGATATCGAAATCCGAGGTGATCTGGGCCAGGAAGTTCTGGTTCATGTCGTGGCTGGGATTATCGCAGCCCGCGCACCCGATCACCTTCGCCGGCACCCCCGCCGCCGTGCAATGCGCCGGCACCGCCGTCAACACCACACTCCCCGCGCCGATGCGGCTGTATTCGCCCACTTCGATATTGCCCAGGATCGAGGCGCTCGCGCCGATCATCACGCCCTTGCGGATCTTGGGGTGGCGGTCGCCGCGCTCCTTGCCCGTCCCGCCCAGCGTCACGCCGTGCAGCATCGACACATCGTCCTCCACCACCGCCGTCTCGCCGATCACGACGCCCGTTGCGTGGTCGATGAAGACGCCGCGGCCGATCCTCGCGGCGGGATGGATGTCGGCGCCGAACGTCTCGGAGATGCGGCTCTGGAAATGCAGCGCCATCCAGATCCGCCCCTCGCGCCACAGCCAGTGCGCGATGCGATAGGCCTCAAGCGCCTGAAAGCCCTTGAAGAAAAGGAACGGCTGCACAAAGCCGCGCGACGCGGGATCGCGCTCGCGGATCGCCACCAGGTCGGCACGCACCGCCGCGCCGATGGCGGGGTCGGCGGCGAAGGCGGCGAGGAAGGTGTCGCGCATCTTCATCGCGCCCATGTCGGCATTGCCCAGCTTGGTCGCCAGATGGAACGCGAGCGCCTCTTCCAGCCGGCCATGCGCCAGCACCGAAGCATGGACAAAGCTCGCCAGCCCCGGCTCGCCCGCGGCGATCGCGTCGGCCTCGCTCCGCAGCGTCGTCCAGACAGGATCGACGACGGGCAGACGTTCAAGTGCCAGGGCCATGGGGCTCCCCCTCATTATCTCGTTGATCCCAATTTAGGATCGCCGGGGCCGCCCCGAAAGGGCGGCAGGCGCGGCATTCTAGCGCTTCGGGGCCAGAAGATCGTTAAGCGGCCCGGGAAGTTCCCCCTTGGCCGCCATGCGCCACACCTTCAGCAACGCCGCGACCGTGATCGCGTCGGTGATCTGGCCGGCCTCCACCATCTCCAGCGCCTCTGCGAAGGGGACGCGCTTCACCGCCAGATCTTCGGTGTCGTCGGGATGCGCTTCGGCGGCGGTCAGCCCGGTCGCCAGATAGACGAAGGCATGCTCGTCGGTCACCGAATTCGACAGATGCATCTGCAGGATTTCGCGCCAGTCCGCCCCGGCGAGACCCGCCTCCTCCGCCAGCTCGCGCTTGGCCGCGTCGATCGGCTCTTCGCCTTCGTCGGCGCCGCCTTCGGGGATTTCCCAGGAATACAGATCCAGTGCGAACCGATGCTGGCCGACCAGGGTCACCGTGCCATCGTCGTGCAAGGGCACGACGCCGGTCGCCCATTTGCGGAAATGCACGATCGTGTAGGTGAACTGACGGCCCGCCGGGGTCGAGACGTGATAATCCACCGCCAGAAGCCAGGGATTACCGAAGACCGGCCTTTCGCCGTGAATCGTAAGCGGCCCGCGCTTGGCCATGTGATGCGGACCGACTGTTGTTCGAACTCAGAAGCGGACGGAACGGTTGCCCATTGTCGTCAGGCGATGTCCGCGAGCCCGGAAAAATGCAGTTTCGAGTCGCTCGCTCCGGCGCGCCGCGTGGTTACGGCTCGTGACAGCGGCAAATCCTACCAAAGCTGCACCAAGGCAGCCCAACGCGATCCAGCCCATAGAGCGCCCCCGCTCAATTGCTTCGCAGTGCAATGACGATACGCACAAAATGTTACAAATCCAGCACCCAAATGCCGACAACTGATGAAAAATGCGAAATTTCTCGCGGGCGCACCTAAATCACCTGCCATGACCGACCTCATCCCACCCGACCGTCTCAACACCCCCGCTCCCCAAACCCTCGATCTGCTGCTGACCCGCCGTTCGGGCAGCGCCAAGGCGATGACGGCGCCAGGCCCCGACGCCGAGCAGCTCCGCACCATCCTCACCGCGGCGACGCGGGTTCCCGATCACGGCAAGCTCACGCCGTGGCGCTTCATCACCTTCACCGGAGAGGCGCGCGGGCGCTTCGGCGCCGAGCTGGCGCGCCTGTTCAGGGAAGCCAACCCCAACGCGATCGACGAGATCGTCGCGCTCGAGCGCCGGCGCTTCGAACGCGCCCCGGTCGTCGTCGCCGTCATCAGCCGCGCCAACGGCAATCCCAAGGTGCCGGAATGGGAGCAGGTGCTGTCCGCCGGGGCCGTCTGCATGACCATCAACCTCGCCGCCCATGCGCTGGGCTACGCCGCCTCATGGCTGACCGAGTGGCCGGCCTACGATGCGCGCGTCGCCGAGGTGCTGGGCCTCACGGGAAACGAGCGCGTCGCAGGGTTCATCTATCTGGGCACCCCGGCGGCGGCGCTGGAAGATCGTCCTCGCCCGGCGCTCGACACCGTCGTGACGGCCTGGGGCTGATCCTGTCTCAGCCCGCCGGCACGCGCCGGGTCGCGCTGCGGCCCGGCGGCGGCGCGATGGCCGTGTCGCGCTCGTAGACGACGGTGTTCCAGAAACGGGCGCGGTGGGCGCCCGAAACGCGCCGCCACCCCCGGCGGCGCAGCGTGCGCCCCAGGATCGCGTTGAAATAGCCGTGCGCCACCAGCACCGCGATGCCGTTCTGCTCGGCCTCTTCGATCAGCACCGGCGCGGCCTGCCGGGCGCGCTGCTTCGACTGGCCATAGCTTTCGATGCCGGGCTTGAAGCCGCCGTGCCAGGCGACGCGCGCCACCACAGCCCAGGCCGGGGCCTTCATCCTCAACGCCGGCAAGCGCGGCGAGGCGAGCGGCGCTTCCGTGAACAGCGGCGTCGAGACCAGTTCGGCATAGGGCAAAAGCGCCCGGGCGCTGTCGATCGAGCGTTTCAGTTCGCTGGCGAACACACGCGGCGCATCGGCGATCAGCTCGACCAGCTCCTGCGGGGGCGGATCGGCCTCGATGCCTGCGGCCTGATAGTCGTCGATAAACCGCGCAAAGGCCGCATGGCCGATCCACCGGCTGCGGCCCATCGCGGGGCGTCCATGGCGCACGAGCACGATTCTCATCGGGCGCACCATAGCGGCGGATTGCGCCAGCGCCAGCGCGGCAGCGTATCGGTTTTGCGACGCAGCAGGGCCGGCGCCGGGTCAGGGCGCCGGCCCGCAGGCCGGGAAACCGGGCTTAAGGCGTGCCGGCGGGCGGCGGCGGCGCGTCTTCCGGCGGCGGAGGCGGCTGATCGCCTTTGCCCCGTTCGCCGCGCATCGCCTTCATCTTGTCGCGCGCCGCGTCGGCTTCTTCCTTGGTGACGACGCCGTCGCCATTGGCGTCAGCCCGCATGATCCGGCTGGCGGAGTTCGCCGCCAGCTCGTCGGCCGTGATCTTGCCGTCGCCGTCGGCGTCGATCCGCTCGAACAGGCGCGGCGCTTCGTCGGCGGTGATCACCCCGTCGCCGTTGCGGTCGGCGCGTTCGAACATCTTGGCCGAGCCGGCTTTGGCTTCTTCGGCCGTCACCTTGCCGTCCTTGTCGGTGTCGAGCCGCTCGAACGGTGCGCCGTGCTTGCGGTGATGACCGCGTTCGCCGTCTTCCTTGGCGATGGCGATCGCCGGAACGGCAATCAACAGCGCAGCCGCCACAATATATCGCTTCTTCATCAAACTCTCCTCGGGTCTCCCGCTTCGCTGCAGAAACAAACGTCGGCGCGCTCAAACTCCGTCGCGGCTTTTCCGGCGCGGGCACGCCGCCGCGCGGTCCGGCGCCAGGAATGGCTCGCGGGAATGGCTGGAATGTCGCCGGGTTCATTGCTCTATGTCTGGACCGCGCAACGACGCCGCGCAGCACGCGGCTGATAAATCGCGCGCGCCCCTGCCGGGCGCCGCACCGGGAACGACAGGAAGAGGTGACAGATGACCGAGGCTTACATGCGTCTTGACGGCAAAGTGGCCATCGTGACGGGCTCCGCGACAGGCATCGGCGCGGCCGTCGCGCGCAAGCTGGCGCAGCGCGGCGCCAGCGTCGTGGTGAACTACACCAAGAGCCTGGCCGAGGCCGAAGAGACCCAGGCCGAAATTCAGAAGATCGGCGCCCAGAGCCTTCTCATCCAGGCCGACATATCCAATGACGCCGATTGCCGCCGGATGGCGCGCGCCGCCGAGGATGCGTTCGGCCGCATCGACATTCTCGTCAACAATGCCGGCACCACCAAGATCGTCGACCATGCCGATCTTGAAGGCCTGTCGTCCGAGGACTGGCTGCGGATCTACCAGACCAACGTCGTCGGCGCGTTCCAGATGATCCGCGCCTGCGCCCCGGCTATGAAGCGTCAGGGGTTTGGGGCCGTCGTCAACGTCTCGTCCATCGCCGGGGTCACGGGCATCGGCTCGTCCGTCGCCTATGCCGCCTCCAAGGGCGCGATGAACACCATGACGATCGATCTGGCCCGCGCCCTCGCCCCGGAGATCCGGGTCAACGCCGTCTGCCCGGGTTTCGTCGGCACCCGTTGGTTCAAGGACGCGCTCGGCCAGCAGGCGCACGACAAGATGGTCGCGGGCCAGATCAAGGCGACGCCGCTGCGTCGCGCCGGCATGCCCGAAGACGTCGCCGAATCGGTCGTCTTCTTCTGCGCCGAGGGTGCCCAGCACATCACCGGCGAGTTCCTGATCGTCGACGCCGGCCTGCATCTTTCGATGACACCGACAAAGCCCAGGTGAGCCCAATTTGCTCAATTTTTGAGCAAATTATTGAGCAGATGAAATTTGGGGCATTACTGTCGCGAAAACGACACGCTTTTTTGCAACGCAGCAATTGCAAGTTCCCGTTTTCCCTCAAAAGCTTCCCTCATTGCTGCATTGCAGTAGGTCGCACCGGCCAACGGTGCCTGAGGGTTGGAAATGTCGCAGGCCGGGGACGGCTGCGGCACTAGATGAGGGAACCAACGATGAAGCGTATTCTGATGTCGGCCGCCTGTGCGGCGAGCCTCATGGGCGGCGTGGCGCTGGCCGAGGACGAAAGCCCCTGGAGCGTCAGCGGCACCGTCGGCGTCACCAGCAACTACATGTTCCGCGGCATCTCGCAGTCCGACGGCGAACCGGCGCTTCAGGCCGGCGTGACCGTCGCCCACGAAAGCGGCTTCTATGCCGGCTTCTGGGGCTCGAACATCGATTTCAATGACGGCTTCTTTTCCGGCAAGGAAGCCGCCGAGCTCGAGCTCGACCTCTTCGTCGGCTATGGCTTCGAACTGGACGAGAACACCAAGCTCGACTTGAACTTCACCTATTATGCCTATCCCGGCTCGTACGACGCCTACGACTACGACTTCTGGGAGATCATCGTCGGCCTCAGCCACGATTTCGGCGTCGCCTCGGTGGGCATCAAGGGCGCCTATACGCCTGACACGTTCGGCGCCGACGAAGAGGCCTTCTGGCTCGGCGGCAACCTGACCGTGCCGGTCACCGACTGGCTCAGCATCTCGGGCAATGTCGGCGAGCAGTGGCTCGAATTCGGCGACGACTACACGCACTACGACATCGGCCTGACCGCCACCTATGAGGGCGTCACCTTCGACGCGCGCTACGTGGCGACCGATCTCGACTACATCGACGAGGAGTTCGTTTTCAGCGTCGGTTTCGGCTTCTGATCGCTCCACGCACACTGGCGTAACGGAAGGCCCGGCGGCGACGCCGGGCCTTTTGCATGAGGAGGATGGCGCGACGGACACACCCATCAGGATTGTATCCCGTCAGCCCCTCTCTGTTACGCAAATACCACAGAAATTGGCCGGGCGCTGATTGTGTTTCCGGGCCGGAAACGGGACTGTTTCGGCGTTGGGACCATTCCCGGTGCCGAGTCCGGATCGAGTTGAGCGCTTGCGGGCGTAACGCTCAGTTAAGGATGCGGCGTCATTGAGAAACAGTCAGCCAAGGGCCGGGGTCGGTGCTGTGGCGCCAATTCAGAGGTGAGGAAATGAAAAAGATTCTTTTGTCGGCGGCGTGCGTGGCGGCGTTCGGCGCAGCGCCGGCTCTGGCGCAGGATGGCGGCGGCGAGTCGCCCTGGTCGCTCTCCGGCACCTTCGGCGTCGTCAGCGACTACACCTTCCGCGGCATTTCGCAGACCGGCGGCGACGCGGCCGTCCAGGCCAGCTTCACGGTCGCGCACGACAGCGGCTTCTACTTCACGACCTGGGGTTCGAACGTCGATTTCGGCGACGGCGAGACCGACTGGGAAGTCGATTTCACGCTGGGCTATGGCGGCTCGATCGACGACATGACGACCTATGACGTCAACGTCACCTATTATGCCTACCCGAACCAGCCCAACGGCGCGAACTACGACTATGTCGAGCTCATCGGCGGCATCACGCGCGATCTGGGCGATGGCCTGTCGATCGGCGCCAAGGTCGCCTGGTCGCCCGACAATTTCGGCGAGACGGGCGACGAGATCTGGCTGGCCCTCAACGGCACCTATGAAGTCGCCGAATGGCTGAGCATCAGCGCCAATCTCGGCTACCAGTCGCTCGACGACAGCTACTACTCGCCCGACAACTACTTCTACTACGACATCGGCGCGACCGTGACCTACGGCATCCTCGGCCTCGACGTGCGCTACGTCGCGACCGACAGCGACGTCTACGGCAAGGACAAGATCGTCGGCTCGGCGATCTTCAGCTTCTGATCTTTCTGAAGATCCGATGCGGAAAGGCCCGGGGGTTCTCCGGGCCTTTTCATTTTTCCAGGAAGGCTGCGACCTCCGCCTTGGTCACGCGGTCGCCCACCGCGCTCATGTGATCCTTGCCCGGCACGATGCGCATCTCCGCCCCCGGGATCGCCGCCGCCAGCCGGTCGGGCGGGCCTGTCACGGCGTCGCGCTCGCCGCAGATCACCAGCACCGGCTTGTCGATCCGGCCCAGCGCCGCCGCGTCGAAGACCGTGCGCGGCCGCCGCCAGCAGGCCGCCAGCGCCGCGCGATCCGCCTTTTGCTGATCGGCGAAGACACGGAACGTCAGCGCCGCCCGGTTGGTGACGCTCGAGGGGTCTTCGGCCAGAAGCGCGGCCGGCACATCGTCGGCGAAGTCGGGCTTGGTCAGATAATTCTCGCCCAGCCCCGCCAGCACGGCGCGCCGCACGAGTCCGGGACGGTCGATCAGCATCCGGATCGCCACCATCGCGCCCATCGAATAGCCGACGATGTCCGCCTCATCGACGCCGCAGGCGGCGAGAACCGCCGCACCGTCCGCCGCCAGCAACCCCTCGTCATAGTCGGCCGGATCGTGGCTCGCCTCGCTCAGCCCATGGCCGCGATGATCGAAGGCGATCACGCGCCGCCCGGCTGCGGCGAAGACCCGCATCCAGCCCGGCCCGACCCAGTTGGTCCTCCGGCTCGACGCAAACCCGTGAATCAACAGCACCGGCGGCCCGGATTCCGGACCAGGCGCGGGAGTGTCGTCAAAGGCCAGCCTCAGCGTTCCGCCTGCGGCGCGCGGGACTTCGATTTCCATAAACGCTCCTCACGGCGCGGCCCCACGCCTCGCCTGCTGCGACCCAGAAAACAGCCCGCCTGCCGTGGAAAAGCCACGGTTTCGGGCTTGTGTTTGCGTCAGCGTAAAGCCATTTTGCGCCGCAGTGGATAGGACGGCGGCGCGCGCCTGCACAGGCTGCGCGCCCGGGGGACTTTTTTTCATGTCGCAACTGATGCTGACGCAGCTGGGCGCGGGTTCCGCGATCTGGTCGCAGGTGAACGACGTCTTTGTCATCGCGGCCTGGGTCGCCTTCGTCGCGGCGCTGATCGTGGTCTGCGCGCTCGGCCTGCATCTTCTGATCCTGACGATCACCTTCGCGCTCAATCTGGGGCGGGGCCGCCGTCTTGAGGCGGCGCTGGCCGCAGCGCCGATGCCGGCGGTTCTGCCGCGCGTGCTGATCCAGCTGCCCACCTTCAACGAGCCCGGCGTCGTCTGCCGCTCGCTCGACGCCGCCGCGGCGATCGACTGGCCGCGCGACAAGCTGCGCATCCAGGTGCTCGACGATTCGATCGACGGCACCACCGAGATCGCCCGCGCCAAGGTCGCCGAGCTCAAGGCCGCCGGCCTCGACGCCGAGGTGATCCATCGCACCAACCGCGAAGGCTTCAAGGCCGGCGCGCTCAAGAACGGCCTTGAGTCCGACGACAGCGAGTTCGTCGCCATCTTCGACGCCGACTTCATCCCGCCCGCCGACATTCTCAAGCGCACCGTTCCCGCGCTCGTCGCCAATCAGAACTTCGCCTATGTGCAAACGCGCTGGGAGCACCTGAACCGCGAAACCAATCTGCTGACCCGCGCCCAGGCGCTGGCGCTCGATGCGCACTTCACCGTCGAGCAGGGCGCGCGCAACTGGTCGGGCCTGTTCATGCCGTTCAACGGCACGGGCGGCGTCTGGCGCCGCGCGGCGATCGACGACGCCGGCGGCTGGGAAGGCGACACGCTGACCGAGGACATCGATCTGGCGATCCGCGCCGCGATGCGCGGCTGGAAAACCGGCTTCATGCCGTCGGTCGCCATCCCCGGCGAGTTGCCCGAGTCGGTGCCGGCCTGGCGCCAGCAGCAGTTCCGCTGGACCAAGGGCTTCACCCAGGTCGCGCTCAAGCTTCTGCCGCAGGTCTATCGCTCGCCGAACCTCACCTTCGTGCAGAAATTCGCGATGACCTTCCAGCTCTTCCAGGGCTGGGCCTATCCCGCCGGCGCCGTGGCGCTGTTCGCCGCGCTCGCCGCGATGCTGCTCACCTCCACGCAGCCCTGGGGCATTTTCGCCATCGGCGTCTTCTCCACCGCGTTCGGCGGCGTCGCCGTCTTTGCGATGACCATGTCGGGCCAGCTCTTCCTCAAGCGCATGCCCGGCATCAAGACGCTCATCGCCTTCTTCACGATGCTCGCGCTGAATGGCGGCCTCACGCTCTCCAACACCCGCTCGATCTGGGAAGCCGTGCGCGGCACGCCGTCGGCCTTCGTGCGCACGCCCAAGGGACGCGAAGCCGCGCTCGACAAGGCCCGCCCGACCAAGGGCCATAGCGGCCTTGGCGAACTCTTCCTAGCCGTCGGCGCCATCGCCGTCGCGATCTGGGACGAAGCCTGGTACTCGCCCTTCTTCGCGCTGACCGTGTTCGGCCTCGCCCTGGTGGGCAGCGCCACCCTCACGGCCCGCCTCAGCCGCCAGGCCTGAGGCGATCCACCGCCACGATCTCGAAAGGGCCGGCCCCGCGCCGGCCCTTTTCATTTGGGCTGGCGTCAACACGGCGCTCCGCCGTCCAGGCGCCACGGCCAACGCCGTCTGCGACAGCCGGCCGCCCCGGCCAGCGGCGCCTCCCGCACGCCCCCTGCAGCGAAGACCGGCCCGAAGAACGGCCGGCTCATCGAACGACGGGGCCCCGGCGCCCGGCACAATGCCTTGCACCATCGCCCCAACGGCCTTCGGGGGAGGGGTTGTTTTGGGGTTTTTCCGCCCCCTCCCCCCTCCTCCTCCACGGCGCAGTTCGGCCTGCCGCAACAGCAAGAACCCTAACCGCCCCCGGAACCCCGCCAACGCCACCGCCCTCCCGATCGTCGCCATAACGGCCACCGCCCCGAGATAGGAATATTATCTACGCCTGTCAACAGCTCGGGCGTATCGCCGATTTTGCCCCCTCCGCCCCGACCGACGCATGGAAACCGGCGCAGGCAACGCGGGTGCGCCCCGCACTTGCGTCCCAAACCCGGCGCCGACAAACGAAAAGGGCGGCCCGAAGGCCGCCCTTTCCAGAGTTGCTATGTTCCGTTCGCTTAGAACTTCACGCCGACGCTGACCTGGAAGGTCTGAGGTGCACCGACCGAGAAGCGGGTCGTCTGCGGACCGCGAATGTTCGGGACGTTGGTGTTCGAAACATCCGTGCTCTGAGCGTTCGTGGCCGATGAGATGTTGCCGAGATAGTTCTCGTCGAACAGGTTGATCGCGTTGAACTGGATGTAGGTGTCCTCGTAGCCGAAATCCGTCAGGTCGTAACGGATGTCGGCGTCGAACACCGTGTAGCTCTCGGCGACTTCGTCGTTCATATCAGTCGAGAAGCGGTCGCCGACGAACTTGCCCT
>JAKOQZ010000067.1 GCA_029778105.1 Pseudomonadota bacterium
CGGGGACCCACGCCTGAGGCCGTTCAGGATGAAACGCCGCCCCCATTTGCCCCCGCACCCCCGTTTGCGGCATAACCCGCCCCCTTAAATCCTCAAGGATGCCCGCTGCCGTGACCCGCAAGGTCCACATCAAGACCTATGGCTGCCAGATGAACGTGTACGACAGCCAGCGCATGGCCGACGTGCTCGCGCCTCTGGGCTATGCCGTGTCGGATGAGGCCGAGGGGTCGGATCTCGTCATCCTCAACACCTGCCATATCCGCGAAAAGGCCGCCGAAAAGGTCTATTCCGAGCTGGGCCGCCTGAAGCGCATGAAGGCGGAGAAAGACGGCATGATGATCGCCGTCGCGGGCTGCGTGGCGCAGGCCGAAGGGGCCGAGATCACCCGCCGCGCGCCCGAGGTCGACATCGTCGTCGGCCCGCAGGCCTATCACCGCCTGCCGCAGATGATCGCCGAGATCCATCGCGGCGCGGGCAAGGCGCTCGACACCGAATTCCCGGTCGAAGACAAGTTCGACAAGCTGCCGCAGGTCAGCGGCCAGCAGGGCCCGGCGCGCTTTCTCACCGTGCAGGAAGGCTGCGACAAGTTCTGCACGTTCTGCGTCGTGCCCTATACGCGCGGCGCGGAATATTCGAGGAAGCCCGAGGCGATCCTCGTCGAAGCGCGCCGCATGGTCTCCGAAGGCGCACGCGAAATCTCGCTGCTCGGCCAGAACGTCAACGCCTATCACGGCGAAGCGGCCGACGGTCACGACTGGACGCTCGGCCGCCTCATCCGCGCCCTCGCCGAAATCGATGGCCTCGCCCGCATCCGCTACACCACCAGCCACCCACGCGACATGGATGACGATCTCATCGCCGCGCATGGCGAGGTGCCGCAGCTCATGCCCTTCCTGCACCTCCCGGTGCAGTCGGGCAGCGACAAAATTCTCGACGCGATGAACCGCAAGCACGATGCGGCGTTCTTCCTGAATGTCGTTGAACGCCTGCGCGCCGCCCGCCCCGATCTCGCACTCTCGTCGGATTTCATCGTCGGCTTCCCGGGCGAAAGCGACGCCGATTTCGAGGCGACCATGAAGCTCGTGCGCGAGGTCACCTTCGCCCAGGCGTTCAGCTTCAAATATTCGCGCCGCCCCGGCACGCCGGGCGCCGCCATGCCGCGCCAGATCGCTGAAAGCGTGAAGGACGCGCGCCTCGCCGAACTGCAGGCGGAACTCGTGCGCCAGCAGATCGCCTTCAACGAGAGCCTTGTCGGCAAGACGATCCCCGTCCTCTTCGACAAGCCCGGCCGTCACCCCGGCCAGATCGGTGGCCGCTCGCCCTTCCTCCAGGCCGTGCACGGGCAGGGCCCGGAAAATCTCATCGGCGGCATCGCCGATATGCGCATCACCGCCGCCAGCCAGAACTCGCTCACCGGCGAATTGGTGCGCGCGGAAGTTCAGGCCGCATGACGCGCAAGCAAAAGCCCGGCGCCAAGGCCGCCGACAGCGCCGCCGTCGCCGCCAAGATGGCGCAGCGCACGCTCGTGCTCGACGACAACCGCAAGATCGGCGCGCTGCTCGGCCCGCTCGACAAATTCGCGGTGCGCATCGAGCAGAAGCTCGATGTCACCGTCGCGCGGCGGGGCAACCACCTCACCATTTCCGGCCTCACCGAAGATGCCGATGCGGCGGTCGCGGCGCTGCGCGCGCTGGAAGCGCGGCTCGACCTCACGGGCGAGATCGCGCTCGCCGATGTCGACGCCGCCATCAAGGGCGCGCTTCAGGGCGATGCCGGCTCGCCGCCCGGCGTCATCCGCACGCCCCGCCGAACCATCGCGGCGCGCGGCCGGGCGCAGGCCGATTATGTCGAGGCGCTGCTGCGCGAGGAGATGAATTTCGGCGTCGGCCCGGCCGGCACGGGCAAGACCTATCTCGCCGTCGCCGCCGCCGCGTCGATGCTGGCGACGGGGCAGGTTGAGCGCATCATCCTCTCGCGTCCGGCGGTCGAGGCCGGCGAACGGCTCGGCTTCCTGCCCGGCGACATGAAGGAAAAGGTCGATCCCTACCTCCGCCCGCTCTACGACGCGCTGAACGATTGCCTCAGCCCCAAGGAAGTGGCGCGGCGCATGGAGAACGGCGAGATCGAAATCGCGCCGCTCGCCTTCATGCGCGGCCGCACGCTGGCGCACAGCTTCATCATTCTCGACGAAGCGCAGAACGCCACCACCATGCAGATGCGCATGTTCCTCACCCGCTTCGGCGAGGGTTCGCGCATGGCGATCACCGGCGACGCCTCGCAGAGCGATCTGCCGCGCGGCCAGATCTCCGGTCTGGAAGAGGCTCTGGCGATTCTGGACGGCGTCGAAGGCGTCACGATCAGCCGCTTCACCGCCGCCGACGTGGTGCGCCACCCCCTCGTCGGCCGTATCGTCGGCGCCTACGAACGCCATGACGCCAAAACCCCCCGCGTTTAGGCCCGCACCCTGCTTCAGAACCTGGGCCTTCCCCCGACGGGGGAAGGTGGGCGACAGCCCGGAAGGGGCCTTGCAGAATTAAGCGCCCCTCCCAACACTCCCCTCATGTCCACCGCGCGCGCCCGCGCCCTCCGCAAGCTGATGCCCAAGGCCGAACAGCGCCTCTGGCAGCTCCTCCGCCGCAAGCAGCTCGACGGCTTTCGCTTCCGCCGCCAGCACCCGGTGCCGCCCTACTTTCTCGACTTCTTCTGCTTCGACCAGCAGCTCGCCATCGAACTCGACGGCTGGCAGCACCACTCGGATGAGGCCCGCGTCTACGACGCGAAGCGCACGGAATTCCTCGCCATGCACGGCATCGCCGTCCTTCGTTTCACCAACGAAGACCTGTTCGACCAGCCCGACAGCGTGATTGACGCCATCCATCAGGCGTTGCTCGAACGGCGGCGCAGCCGCGATGAAGCCACATCCTGAAAACCCCCTTCCGCCCTTCGGGCACCTTCCCCCGATGGGGGAAGGCCTAGATCGAGATCCACCGCGCCGGTCTTTCACGTCTTGGGCCTTCCCCCATCGGGGGAGTGAGGCGGATCAGCGAAACGTCCAGTGGACGTTTCGCCCGCCGAACGGCGACAGCCCGGAAGGGGGCCTTGCAGAAGGCACCTCCGCATGACACCTCACCCTCTGATGCCCGCAAAATTCAAACCCGCCGTCACCGTCAGCGCCGCCGCCTGGCGCAAGGCCGTGCCCGGCCTCGCCACGCTGGCGCGCCGCGTCGCCGCCGCCGCCCACGCGGCGGCGCAGGCCGATGGGGCGGCGGCGCTGGCCGGCGAAACCGCGATCCTGTTCGCGCGCGACGCCGACATCCAGCCCCTCAACGCCCAGTACCGGGGCAAGGACAAGCCGACCAATGTGCTGTCCTTTCCCGGCATCGAGGGCGGGGGCGACGTCATTCTGGCGCTGGAAACGGTGATCAAAGAGGCGGAAATTCAGCGGAAAACCGTGCCCGACCACACGGCGCATCTCATCGCCCATGGGATTTTGCATCTGATGGGCTATGATCACGCGCAGGGGCGGGCTGAGGCGCGGCGCATGGAGCGTCTCGAGCGGCTTGTCCTTTCCGGGCTCGGCATCGCCGATCCCTATGTCTGAGACGAGGATAGATATTCGACCCATGAGCGACGCCGCCCGCGAGACGACGCCGCCTTTTCCACCCGCCGACGAGGAACCCCCAAGTCGATCTAGCCCCGCGCGCCCTCAGCGCGCGCAGGGGCTGTTTTCGCGCCTCGGCTGGCTCCTGGGCGGCGGACGGCGTGAGAACGACGTCAAGGAATCCATCGAGGATATTCTCGAAGAGGAAGACACCTCCGACGCGCTGTCGCCCAAGGAACGGGCGATGCTGCGCAACCTGCTGAAATTCGGCTCCCTCAAGGTCGCCGACCTGATGGTGCCGCGCGCCGACATCGTGGCGGTCGAGGTGAGCGCCACGTTCGATCAGGTCATGGCGGTTTTCGGCGAGGCGCAGCATTCGCGCCTGCCGGTCTATCGCGAGACGCTGGACGAGCCGCTGGGCATGATCCACCTGAAGGACATGGTGCCCGCCATCACCGATGCGGCGGCGCGCGAGGCGTTCGATCTGAAAATGCTGATGCGCGAAGTGCAGTTCGTCACGCCCTCCATGCCGGCCATCGACCTGCTGCTCAAGATGCAGATGACGCGGACCCATCTTGCGCTGGTGATCGACGAACACGGCGGCACCGACGGCATCATCTCCATCGAGGACCTGGTCGAACAGATCGTCGGCGAGATCGACGACGAATACGATACCGACGAAGACCCCGATCTGGTGCTGCGGCCCGACGGCGGCTTCGACGCCGACGCGCGGCTGCCGATCGAGGATCTGGAAAAGGCCGCCGGGGTCACCTTCACCATCGACGGCGAACCCGCCGACATGGACACGCTGGGCGGCCTCATCACCGCCATCGCGGGCCGCGTGCCGCAGACCGGCGAGGTCATCCGCGACGCCTCGGGCCTCGCCTTCGAGATCGCCGATGCCGACCCGCGCCGGGTCAAGCGGGTGCGCATCGGCCGCTGGCACGCCGAGACCGGCGAAGGCGACGCCGCCGCATGAAACTGCTCCCCCGCCTCGCCCTCGCCGCACTGGCCGGCGGCGCGGCGGTGTTCGGCATGGCCCCGTTCGACTGCTGGCCGCTGCTGCTCGCCGCCCTCGGCGTGTTCGCCTGGGCGGTCGACGGCACGGCCGATCGCCCGCGCCCGAAACGCACGGCGGCACTCACCGGCTGGGCCTTCGGCTTCGCCTATTTTGCGGGCGGCTTCTACTGGGTGGGCGAGGCGTTCTACGTCGATCCCGCCACGATCTGGATGATGCCCTTCGCGGTCACGCTGCTGCCGGCGGGCATGGCGCTCTACTACGCCCTGGCGGCCGCAGCGGCACGCGCCTTTCCCCAGCGCGGGGCCGCCTTCGCCCTCGTGTTCGCCGCCGTTTTCGCGGCCACCGAATTCCTGCGCGGCTGGCTTTTCACCGGCTTTCCCTGGAACCTGTTCGGGACCAGCTTCATCGGATCGGGGTTCGACCAGGGCGCCGCCGTCACCGGCCTCTACGGCCTCACCCTGGCCGCCCTGATCGCGGGGTTCGGCCTTTATCCGCTGCTGGCGGCACGCGGCTGGCGGCGCGCCGTTCCCCTGGGTTTCGGCCTTCTCCTGCTCGGCGGCAGCTATGCCTATGGCCAGCTCCGCGAGCCCACCCCGGCCCCCACCGGCACCCATCTCCGCATCGTCCAGCCCGATAATCCGCAGAGCGAGAAGGCGCTGCCCGATTATCGCCGCCGCCTGTGGCAGCGGCTGATGGCCCTCACGCTCGAACCCGGCGCGCAGAGCGTCGATATTTTCGTTTGGCCGGAAGGGGTTACGCCTTTCCTGATGGAGGAAACCCCCGAGGCGCTCGAGGTTATCGGTCAGGCGCTTGAGCCCCGGCAGATCCTCATCGCCGGCTCGGTGCGCCGGCAGCAGTTCACCGGCGGGACGCGCTATTACAACTCGCTTTTTGTGGTCGACGGCGCCGGCCAGATCGCCGCCGCCTACGACAAGGCGCACCTCGTGCCATTCGGCGAATATATGCCGTTCCCGGAGGCTTTCCGTGCGCTCGGCATCGCCAGCCTCAACGCCCGGGTGGCCGATGCCTTCACCCCGGGCCCCGGCCCGCAGACCTTGAAGATCGGCGATCTTCCGGCCTTTTCGGCCCTGATCTGTTATGAGGCGCTGTTCCCCGCCGCAGTCGTCGGGGCCGATCAGCCCCGCCCGGCCTGGCTCGCCAACATCACCGACGACAGCTGGTTCGGCACCCAGACCGGCCCCTGGCAACACCTCACCAACGCCCGCTTCCGCGCCATCGAAGAGGGGCTCCCCCTTATCCGGGCCGCGACGACGGGCGTGTCCGCCGTCATCGATTCCGACGGCCGTCTCGTCATCGCTTCGGGGCTCGGCGAAGCGGTCAAGCTGGACGCCGCGCTGCCCGGCGCGCGGCCGCCCACCCCCTTTTCGCGCTATGGCCATTCCGGCTTCTGGCTGCTGCTCGCGCTGGCTTTGGCGCTGGGGCTGTCTTTGACCGAAAGGCCGTTTTCGGTCAAAGACTTGAAGAAAATTTGACGGCAACGTCAGCTTTACGGACGCGTTAGTTGACCCCCCGTTTTCGCGCCATTAATTCAGGGTCGGTCTGACACGTCGTCAACTTCGGCGCCCGCGCCGCCGCATCAGGTTCTCCATGCCCAAACGCTCCATGAACCCCATCGACTCCCATGTCGGCGCGCGGGTGCGATTGCGTCGCATGCTGATCGGGATGAGCCAGGAACGGCTCGGCGAACTGCTCGGCGTCACCTTCCAGCAGGTCCAGAAATACGAGAAGGGCGCGAACCGCATCGGCGCCAGCCGGCTTTTCGAGATTTCCCGGGTCCTCGACGTGCCGGTGCAGTTCTTCTTCGACGACATGCCCCAGAGCGGCGACCGCCCGATCGCCCGTCCGCACGGCTTCGCGGAATCGGCCGGCGAGCCCTTCGTGATGGACTTCGTGTCCTCGACCGAGGGCCTGACGCTCAACCGCGCCTATTCGGCCATCACCGAGCCGCGCCTGCGCCGCCGCATCCTCGATCTGGTGCGCGAACTGGCCGGCACGGGCGAGGGCGACGCGGCCTGAAGCCTCGCTTCACTTGACCCCTTGAGCGGCCTTTGACAGAAGGGCGCGCGTTTTGCGCGGCCGCTTCGCCGCAGCTTCTTACCCCTTCGCTGGAGTCCTCCATGGCGCGGCCCTCCTACATCTTCACCTCCGAGAGCGTCTCGGAAGGTCATCCCGACAAGGTCGCTGACCGCATCTCCGACACCATCGTCGATGCCTTCCTGGAGGCCGACCCCTATGCGCGCGTGGCGGCGGAAACGCTGGTCACCACCCAGCGCATCGTCGTCGCCGGCGAAGTGCGCGGCCCCGGCGAGGTGATCGAAGGGCTTGAGCACAAGATCCGCGCTGCGGTGAAGGATATCGGCTACGAGCAGTCGGGCTTCCACTGGGCGACCGCCCACTACGAGTGCCACCTGCACGCCCAGTCGGCCGACATCGCGGTCGGCGTCGACGCCGCCGGCAACAAGGACGAGGGCGCGGGCGACCAGGGCATCATGTTCGGCTATGCGACGAACGAGACGCCCGAGCTGATGCCGGCGACGCTGCAGTATTCGCACAACATCCTCTCGGTGCTCGCCGAGGCCCGCAAGTCGGGCAAGGAAAAGGGCCTTGAGCCCGACGCCAAGAGCCAGGTCACGCTGCTCTATGAAAACGGCAAGCCGGTGCGCGCGACCTCGATCGTGCTGTCCACCCAGCACAAGGCCAACCTGACCACCGCCGACGTCGCCGCCATCGTGCGCCCCTATATCGAGAAGGTGCTGCCCGAGGGCTTCATCACGCCCGAGACCGAGTGGCACATCAATCCGACCGGCATCTTCGTGATCGGCGGCCCGGATGGCGATACCGGCCTGACGGGGCGCAAGATCATCGTCGACACGTATGGCGGCGCCGCCCCGCATGGCGGCGGCGCGTTTTCGGGCAAGGACCCGACCAAGGTCGACCGCTCGGCCGCCTATATCGCGCGCTATCTCGCCAAGAACGTCGTGGCGGCCGGCCTCTCGGCCAAGTGCACCATCCAGATCGGCTACGCGATCGGCGTGTCCAAGCCGCTCAGCTTCTATGTCGACCTGCACGACAGCGGCGAGGTCGATCCCGCGAAGCTTGAGAAGATCCTGCCCGAGCTCGTCGGCGGCGCCAGCCCCCGCGCGATCCGCGAGCACCTCAAGCTCAACCGTCCGATCTATGCCCGCACCGCCTCTTACGGCCATTTCGGCCGCAAGGCCGATGCCGATGGCGGCTTCTCGTGGGAGAAGACCGACCTGGTGGACGCGCTGAAGGGCGCGTTCTGACCTCAATATGACCGAGGAAAAGCGGCGGCTGATCTATGGCCGCCGCCAGGGCCGGCCGCTGAAAGCCGGGGCGCGCGAGGCGTTCGAAACCGTTCTGCCCGCGCTGGCGCTCGACATCGCCAGGCTGTCCGCACCGGAAACGCTGTTCCCCGATCTTCCCAGACTCGCGCTGGAGATCGGCTTTGGCGGCGGCGAGCATCTCGCCGCGCAGGCCGCCGCGCACCCTGACACCGGCTTTATCGGGGCCGAGCCCTTCCTCAACGGCGTCGCCAAGCTGGCCGCGCTGGTGAAGGACCTGCCCAATGTCGCCATCCACCACGGCGACGCCCGCGACGTGCTCGACGCCCTGGCCGATGCCAGCCTCGACAAGGCGTATCTGCTGTTCCCCGACCCCTGGCACAAGCTGCGGCACAACAAGCGCCGCTTCGTCAGCCAGAAAAACCTCGCCCAGCTCGCCCGCACCCTGAAACCCGGCGCGATCTTCCGCGTCGCCAGCGACATCCCGGACTATGTCCGCTGGACGCTGGTCGAAATCGCCGCCTTCAACCGCGCCCACGGCGAAACCTTCATCTGGCAGGCCCGCAAGCCCGAAGACTGGCGCATCCGCCCCGCCGACTGGCCCGGCACGCGCTACGAGGCCAAGGCATTGGTGGCCGGGCGGGTGCCGGCGTATCTGGAGTTCCGGCGGGCCTGACGGGTGGAGGGCTTGAACGCTCGCCCATTTCGGCGCATATAGCGCCTCAACAAACCGGTCTGCTGATCGAAAGATCAGAAGCAGGTGGCCCCCAACGGGCCGCCTTTTTTGTTGCCCGGCGGAGATGAGACGCATGGCCTCGGCCGAAACGCTGCACGATCTGATCGCGCCCATCGTCGCCACGATGGGCTTCGAACTCGTGCGCCTACGCTTCACCGGCTCGGCGCACAAGACGCTGCAGATCATGGCCGAGCGGCCCGACGGCACCATGAATGTCGACGATTGCGCCGAGCTGTCGCGCGCGATCTCCGAAATGCTCGACCGCGAAGACCCGATCGCCGAGGACTACGATCTGGAAGTCTCCTCGCCCGGCATCGACCGTCCGCTCACCCGGCCCAAGGATTTCGCCCGCTTCGCCGGGCACAAGGCCAAGATCGAACTGGTGTCGCCCGACGCCAAGGGCCGCCGCCGCTATCAGGTCGACATCGCCTCGGCCAACGACACCACCGTCACGCTGGCCATCAGCGCCGACGAAACGCTCACCATCCCCTTCACCGCGATCGGCGAGGCCAAGCTCGTCCTCACCGACCGCCTGATCGCCGAAGCGCAGAACGCGCGCGGCGTGCGCCACTAGAGAGGACCCTGCCCATGGCCGTCAGCGCCAATCGCCTTGAACTGCTGCAGATCGCCGACGCGGTCGCCCGCGAGGCCCTGATCGACAAGGACATCGTGATCGCCGCGATGGAAGACGCGATGGCCAAGGCCGCGCGCTCGCGCTACGGCACGTCCAGCGAAATCCGCGCCGAGCTCGACACCAAGACGGGCGAGACGCGCCTGCACCGCGTGCTGCTGGTCGTCGACAAGGTCGAGAACGACGCGACCGAAATCTCGGTGGAGGCGGCGCAGAAGCGCAACCCCGCCGCCCAGGCCGGCGACACCATTCTCGATCCGCTGCCGCCCTTCGATTTCGGCCGCATCGCCGCGCAGACCGGCAAGCAGGTCGTCATGCAGAAGGTGCGCGACGCCCAGCGCGAGCGCCAGTACGAGGAATTCAAGGACCGCATCGGCGAGATCATCCACGGCATCGTGAAGCGCGTGGAATACGGCAACGTGATTGTCGATCTGGGCCGCGCCGAAGCCATCGTGCGCCGCGACGAGGGCCTGCCGCGCGAAGCCTTCCGCCCCAACGACCGCATCCGCGCCTATCTCTACGACGTGCGCCGCGAGACGCGCGGGCCGCAGCTGTTCCTTTCGCGCACGCATCCCCAGTTCATGGCCAAGCTGTTCGCGCAGGAAGTGCCGGAAATCTATGACGGCATCATCGAGATCAAGGCGGTCGCGCGCGATCCGGGCAGCCGCGCGAAGATCGCGGTGATCAGCAAGGATTCGTCCATCGACCCCGTCGGCGCCTGCGTCGGCATGCGCGGCAGCCGCGTGCAGGCCGTGGTGCAGGAACTGCAGGGCGAGAAGATCGACATCATTCCCTGGTCGCCCGACGCCGCGACGTTCATCGTCAACGCGCTGCAGCCCGCCGAAGTCTCCAAGGTCGTGCTCGACGAGGACGCCGGCCGCATCGACGTGGTGGTGCCGGAAGAACAGCTTTCGCTCGCCATCGGCCGCCGCGGCCAGAACGTGCGCCTCGCCTCCCAGCTCACCGGCTGGGACATCAAGATCATGACCGAGGCCGAGGAATCGGAGCGCCGCCAGAAGGAATTCCAGGCGCGCACCGAAACCTTCATGACCGCGCTGGACGTGGATGAGACGCTGGCCCAGCTCCTCGCTGCGGAAGGCTTCGCGAACCTGGAAGAGCTGGCCTATGTCGAACCGCACGAGCTGTCGTCCATCGACGGCATCGACGAGGAGACCGGCGCCGAGCTGCAGCGCCGCGCGCTCGACGTGATCGAGGCCGCGAACCGCGAGGCCGACGCCAAGCGCCGCGAACTCGGCGTGCTCGACGAAGTGGGCGAAATCCCCGGCATGACGCCGCAGATGATGGCGGCCTTCGGCGAGAACGACGTGAAGACGGTGGAAGACGTCGCCGGCTGCTCGGCCGACGATCTCACCGGCTATGACGACAGCAAGAAGGGCGAGCGCTTCCACGTGAAGGGCATTCTTGAGGATCTGGGGATCTCCAAGGACGACGCCGAGGCGCTGGTCATGCAGGCGCGCGTGATGGCGGGCTGGGTGGAAGCCGAGCCCGAAGTCTCCGAAGTCGCCGAAGCGGGGGCCGAAGCCTGACGTCATGAGCCGTAAAGCCGCCCGCGAACGGCGCGACCGGACCCGCGGCGGCGATCATGACGCCAAGGGCGCCGAGTCCACGCGCCGCTGCATCTCGACCGGCCTGACCCTGCCCAAGGAAGCGCTCATCCGCTTCGTGGCGGGGCCGGACGGCGAGGTCGTGCCCGATCTCGGCAACGAGCTGCCGGGACGCGGCGCGTGGGTGAAAGCCGAGCGCGCCGCGATCGACCGCGCGATCGGCAAGGGGCTGTTCGCCAAACCCTTGGAAATCGCGAAAAAACCGCCGGATTCGCTGTCCCATACGGTCGAGGCCCTGCTGGTGAAGCGCACGCTCGGGCTTCTGGGGCTCGCCAAGAAATCCGGGCTCGTCGTCACGGGCTATGAGCGCGTGAAGGAGACCATGGACAAGTCGGAGGCCGGGCTGGCGCGCATCGCCGCGCTGCTGGAGGCATCCGACGGGTCCGACGACGGACGGCGCTCGATTCTGGCCAAGGCCAAGGCGATGGAACTGGATGCCCCTGTGTGCGGGCTCTTTTCCTCTGCGGAATTGAGCATGGCCTTAGGGTCCGCGAATGTGATACACGCCTGCCTCCTGTCGGCGGGCGCCGGCACGCTCCACGCACGCTTTCTTCAGGAGGCCGGGCGGACGGCCGGGTTCCGGGCGATGACGCCTGCGGCCTGGGCCGGGCAGGTGACTGAGTATTAGGCAACGATTTAAGGCAGTTGATGACGGATCAGAAAGATCAGACGGGAAAGACCCTGGGGAGCGGAACGCCGCCGCGCACGCCGCTGGGCGTGAAGCGGCCGGCCGTGACGACCGAAACGGGCACCGTCAAGCAGAGCTTCAGCCATGGCCGCACCAAGGCGGTCGTGGTGGAAAAGAAGCGCACCGTCACCGTGCCTCGTCCCGGCGGCGCGCCCGCTGCTGCGCCGGCCCCCGCGCCCGCGCCTGAGCCCGTGAAGGCCGCTGCCCCGGCGACGCCGCCGCCCGCGCCCAAGCCGCTGCCGCCTTCGGCGCAGCGCTCGGGCATGGTCCTGCGCACGCTCAC
The DNA here is from genome assembly GCA_029778105.1 of Pseudomonadota bacterium. Taxonomy (GTDB): domain Bacteria; phylum Pseudomonadota; class Alphaproteobacteria; order Micropepsales; family Micropepsaceae; genus JADZAI01. The sequence goes on from JAKOQZ010000067.1 coordinate 11,909, forward strand.
CGAGGAAGAAAAGATCGCCCGCGCCAAGGCGCTCGGCAACGCCAAGATCGCCGAGGCCGAAGCCCGCGCCCGCGCCGAGGAAACCGCGCGCCGCCGCGCTGCGGAAGAAGCCCGCCTCGCCGCCGAAGCCGAAGCCGCCGCCAAGCGGAAGGCCGAGGAAGAAGCCCGCCGCGTCGCCGATGAAGAGGTCAAGCGCCGCGCCGATGCCGACAGCGCGCGCCGCGCCGAGGTTGAAGCGCGCCCGGCGCCCGCTGCCCCCGCTGCTGCTGCGGCGCCTGCGCGTCCCGTCGTGCCGACGATCACCGTCACCACGCCGGCCAATCGCCCCAACGTGTTCGAAAGCGAGAGCGAGAAGAAGCGCGCCTCGTCGATGACCGGCCAGCGCCGCCCCGGCGGCCCGGCCCAGCCCTTCCGTGCGCCGCCGGCCGCGCCGCGCGGCCCGGCCAAGACCGATGCCAAGCGCCGCGATGGCCGCCTCACCGTCACCGCCGTCGCCGGCGGCGATGTCGAGGAGCGTCAGCGTTCGCTGGCGGCGATGCGCCGCCAGACCCAGCGCCGCGCCCATCAGGGCATGCAGCGCGGCGCCGACCAGGCCGCCGTCGCGCCGCGCGACATCATCATCCCCGAGGCGATCTCGGTGCAGGAGCTGGCCAACCGCATGGCCCGCCGCGCCGTCGACGTCATCAAGGTGCTGATGAAGAACGGCGTCATGGCGACGATCAACACCTCGATCGACGCCGACACCGCGCAGATCATCGCCGAGGAATACGGCCACGTCGTCAAGCGCGTCGCCGAGAGCGACGTGCTGGAAGGCCTGAAGGGCGAGGCCGATGCGGCCGAGAACCTCAAGCCCCGCGCGCCGGTCGTCACGATCATGGGTCACGTCGACCACGGCAAGACCTCGCTGCTCGACGCGCTGCGCTCCACCAACGTGGTTGCGGGCGAAGCCGGCGGCATCACGCAGCATATCGGCGCCTACCAGATCACGACGCCGTCCGGCGCCAAGATCACCTTCCTCGACACGCCCGGCCACGCCGCGTTCACCGCGATGCGCGCCCGCGGCGCCAAGGTCACCGACATCGTCGTTCTGGTCGTCGCGGCCGATGACGGCGTCATGCCGCAGACCGAGGAAGCGATCGCCCACGCCAAGGCGGCGGGCGTTCCCATCATCGTCGCGATCAACAAGATCGATAAGCCCGACGCCAACGCGAACCGCGTGAAGCAGGAACTGCTGCGCTACGAGATCGTGGTGGAAGAGATGGGCGGCGAAGTGATCGCCGTCGAAGTCTCCGCGCTCAAGAAGATGGGCCTCGACAAGCTGGAAGAGGCGATCCTCCTCCAGGCCGAAGTGCTCGAACTCCAGGCCAACCCGGATCGCCCCGCCGAAGGCGCGATCGTGGAAGCCAAGCTCGACAAGGGCCGCGGCCCCGTGGCGACGGTTCTCGTCCAGCGCGGCACGATCAAGGTCGGCGACATCGTCGTCGCCGGCAGCGAATGGGGCCGCGTGCGTGCCCTCGTCGACGATCAGGGCAAGCCGGTCCAGTCCGCCGGCCCGTCGGTTCCCGTCGAGGTGCTGGGCCTTCAGGGCACGCCGGAAGCCGGCGACGAGCTGGTCGTGGTCGAAAGCGACGCGCGCGCCCGCGAGATCGCGGACTTCCGCGCCCGCAAGCGCCGCGAGGCCCGCACCACGGCGGCCGGCCGCCAGACCATGGAGCAGCTGCTGAAGGACCGCGAGGCCGGCGAGAAGAAGATCCTCCCCGTCGTCATCAAGGCCGACGTGCAGGGGTCTGTCGAAGCCATCGCCCAGGCCCTTCGCGGCCTCGCGACCGACGAGGTCGGCGTGCAGGTGCTGCAGTCGGGCGTCGGCGGCGTGACGGAATCCGACGTCATCCTCGCCCATGCGTCGGGCGCGGTGATCATCGCCTTCAACGTGCGTGCGCACGCCGAAGGGCGCGAGCGCGCCAAGCGCGACGGCGTCGACATCCGCTACTACTCGATCATCTACAACATCATCGACGACGTCCGGGCGGCCATGGGCGGCCTCCTGTCGCCGGTGATCCGCGAGAACTTCCTCGGCAACGCGACCATCCTGCAGGTCTTCAACATCACGAAGTTCGGCAAGGTCGCGGGCTGCAAGGTCGTGGAAGGCATGGTGCGCCGCGGCGCGCGCGTGCGCCTCATCCGCGACAAGGTGGTCATCCACGAAGGCAAGCTCTCCACCCTCAAGCGCTTCAAGGACGAAGTGCGCGAAGTCCAGCAGGGCTACGAATGCGGCATGGCGTTCGAGAACTACCAGGACATCCGCGAGGGCGACACGATCGAGTGCTTCGACATCGAGGAGGTCGCGCGGACGCTCTAGTCCGCGCGGCGTAACGCCCTGCCCCGCAAGAGACACATCAACGCCGGTCCGACGCAGCGCCAGCTGCGCGTCGGCGAGGAAATCCGCCGCACCGTGCATGAGATTCTCATGCGCGCGCACTGGCGCGACCCGTTGCTCGTCGACCAGTCGATCTCGGTGACGGGCGTGCGCATCTCGCCCGACCTCTCGGTCGTCACGCTGTTCGTCAAGCCGCTGGCCGCTGAGAACGAGCTTGAGATCGTCGCGGCGCTCAACAACGCCAAGGGCTATGTGCGCGGCGAGCTCGGCCATGCGCTCAACCACCTGCGCATCGTCCCGCAGCTGCGCTTCGAGATCGACCGCTCGTTCGACGAAGGCGCCCATATCGACGCGCTGCTCCGCAGCCGCGAAGTGGCGCGCGATCTGGCGCCCCACGACGAAGACGACGACGAC
>JAKOQZ010000068.1 GCA_029778105.1 Pseudomonadota bacterium
CGCCAGCATTTCCTCAAGGTCGCGATAGCTGATCGGATAGCGACAATACCAGCGCACCGCCCACAGGATCACATCACCCTGGAAATGGCGCCACTTGAAATCCGTCATCGTTCCGTCCGTCCAATCTCCGCCAAGCATGCTCAAGCTTCACGATTTTTGCAACAGAGCCGTCGCTCGCCATGGACACTAAGCTGGTGACGATCCTGCGCGGCGCCGTCGAAGCGGCGGCTCGCGACGACGGCTGGGCCTCGATGTCAGCCGCCGGCAGCGCCGCCAAGCGGCAGGCCCCGATCGATCCGCGCAACTATGACGCCAAGAATTTTCCGGCGCTGTTCGCGGCGACCGGTCTGTTCGACATCGTGAAGGCCGACAACGGACAGAGCTATGTTGCCGACAAGCGCAACAAGGATCGGGCGGCGAAGCCGGGCGGCTGACGGGCGCCCGGCAAGATTTATCTATGAACGCGCCCTCCAAGCATCATTTTTTGCCAGAGTTTTATCTCCGCCGATGGTGCGGCGAAGACGGTAAGTTCACGCGTTTCACGCGGATCAGGGAGAAAAGCCTGGCGGTGCTCCGGGCCCACCCGGCACAGGCGGGTTTCAAGACGGACCTGTACCGCCTTCCTGGCCACCACAAGGACGATATGGCCGCCCAACTGCTCGAATGGGGCTTCTTCCGCCAAGTCGACAATGACGCTGCACGTGCGCTCGCCATATTGCATGGTGAAGCGCCTTGGCATTGGGCGCCGGATACGCGTAGCGGCTGGTCCCGTTTCCTCTTGTCGTTGATGCATAGGACACCGCGGCATTGGGAGCGGATACTGGAAGAATTGGCGCGTCTCGACGCCGAAGCGCTCCCTGAGGTGCAGGCGAGATATGAAGAATTGCGCAGCCCCACTGATCCGAAGACATTTGATGAGTGGATCGCTCGGCGCGACCCGGACTATATCGAGAAAGAGCGCTACAAGATGGCCGCGCGCGCAATCGATAACGCGGAACTCGGCACGCCCATCAACAACATCGAATGGCGCGTATATGATCTATCAAAATCAGATCGTGCCCTGCTGACCTCGGACAATGCCGTCATATTGGTAGCGCTGGACCTTCCGGAGGGCCATCTGGCGCTACCGATCTCCCCCGCAAAGCTTTTCGTTGCAGCGCGCCAACTCAAGTTCCACGCGCAAATAGCAGATCTCGCGGAGCGAAACCCGAGCCGGTTGGCGCGTCACGTAAACCGGCTGACGGTCCAGCGCGCCGACGACGTCGTCATTGCCTATGACGAGACCCAGCGGCTCTTCATCGAGCGTCACTTCGGCACGAAACCAATCCGTACATTCGGGGTCGACGAAAGTCGTTCGGACGCTGATAGCCTCGCCAGCCCGGACTAAATGCACGAGGCCGCGTCACCCGCTGGCTGAAAAATCCAGATATCTACAGAGAATCGGAAAGCTATGGATGAAAGCATCGAAACAAGAATCCGCGCCGTCGAGTTTCTTTTGGCGCACCTCTTGTCGCGCACGCGGAGTATCGAAGATATCAAGGCTGATCGCGATGAGCTGCGGACCATTGCCGGGCAGGGCGATGCCTGGAAACTGATGATCGAGCTGACACGGTCGCAGGCAACCGAAGTGATCGAAACCGCGGCCGATCTGCTCGATGACGCCTTGTTCCAAGCAAACGGCGACTGATCGCTTTGGATGTGGTGGCCTCACTCGCCGAGGCCTTTTCCACTCGATTTCAGGTCAATTCGAACAGCTCGGGCTGGACGGGCGCATTGAGCGCCGCGCGCGCCTCCAGTGCTGCACCGACTGCCTGCCGATAATGGACCGTACCGCATCGCTCGGCTTCCTCGAACCCGACCGGTGCCCAGTCCTCGCCCGGATAGCAGGCGTCATAGATTGCGCGCGCGGCCGCGCGCAGCCGCACATCGTGCTGCACGTCTCGTCTCCATCGATGTCGAATCGCCGCGGGTCACGGCGCAGGTGACGATAAGAACATAATGGGAACATAATCGCAAGACCGGCGGGGTCGTTTTCGCCATAGGGCGTCTTCGACCCTGCCGATGCGGCGCCGCTTGTCTCATCAATCCGGCACCAGGCGGCGCGGTGCAGCGCCGCGCATCGAGGTGCTTTGCGATGACCGACATGTCCGACGGGACCGAGAATATGCGCGCCGCTCGGGCGCGCAGCGGGTCGCCCTTTCTAAGCCCCGATCAGGCCGCCTTCTATCTCAGCCTGTCGCCGCGCACGCTCCAGGAATATCGGACGGCGGGGACGGGGCCGCGCTACCGGCGGCATAGTCGCCATATCCGCTATCATATCGACGATCTCGACGCCTGGTCGCGTAGCGTCGGCGAGGCGGGCTTCGATGGCTAGGGCCCCGATCCGGATCGTCGGCGCCGCGCTTCGTGTCGAGCGCCGCCGTCGACATGCGCGCTGGATGCTGGGCAGTATCTGCACGCTGCTCATCGCCGCGCTGGGCGCTAGCGCTGCCATGCCGCCGCGTCCGCGTCTCCTCTGGAATGCGAGCGCCAGCGCGCCGGTCGGCTTGTGGCGGGTCTTGCCCGATGTTCGCGCCGGTCGTGGCGACATGGTCGTCGTGCGTCTCGACGAGCCTTGGCGCGGCCTCGCGGCCCGGCGCCGCTATCTTCCCGCCAATGTCCCTCTCATCAAGCGCGTCGCGGCGGTGCCGGGCGACCGCATCTGCGCCTTCGAAGCCTGGGTCTTCGTCGAGGGGCGGCTGGTCGCAACGCGCCGCCGGGCCGACGTCGCCGGGCGCCCGCTTTCCTGGTGGCACGGGTGCCGGACGCTGCGCGACGGTGCGATGTTGCTGCTGATGGACGATCCGGAGTCCTTCGACGGCCGCTATTTCGGGCCGATCGGGAGGCAGGCGATCGTCGGAAAGGCGCTTCCGCTGTGGGCGCGCTGAGGATTGTCATCGCCGCTATTTTGCTGGCCGCGGCCGTTCCGGCGCAGGCACAATCGGTCGAACGCTGGCGGCCCTATATCGACGAGGCCTCGGCGCGCTTCGGCGTGCCCGCCGAATGGATCGAACGCGTCATGCAGGCCGAGAGCAGCGGACGCACGAGGCTCGGCGGACGGCCGACCACCAGCTCTGCGGGTGCGATGGGATTGATGCAACTCATGCCGGGAACATGGTCGGCAATGCGGGCGCGGCTAGGTCTGGGCTCCGATCCGCATGCGCCGCGCGACAATATCCTCGCCGGCACGCTCTATCTGCGGTTGATGCACGACCGGTTCGGCTATCCGGGCCTCTTCGGCGCCTACAACGCGGGGCCGGGGCGCTATGCTTCCTATCTGGCGGGGCGCGCCTCGCTGCCCGGCGAGACGCGGGATTATCTGGCAGCGGTGGCGGGGCCGGGGTGGAGCAAGTCGACGCGCCGGGCGCGCATGCCGCGTGAAACGAACGGCGCCGAACCGGCGGTCCAGGCGAATGGTCCGGCGACCATCTTCTTCATTCGGCGCTGACGGTCGGGGATCCGGATAAGCCCGTAGCCGGTGGTTCGCCACATCCGCGCGATGCCGGTCAGGCCATCGCAGCGGAATATCGGGAGCGCGCCGCTTATTCGCGTGCATCCATCGGAAGGGATCGATGAGGTGCATCGCTATCGGGCGATGCGCGAAGGTGCGCGGGTAAGCTGAGCGCACACTGACGGCGGGGGCCGCCGCCAGAGGTCGCGCGTTGTCCTGGCCCGCGCATGCGCTCTCGGCTTCGGCCGGGGTCGCGGCGGCGGCGCCCGTGCTCCGGGTGAACAGCGCCCCGCGCAGTTCAGGCCATAGCGGGGCCATGGCCGGCCCGGTCACGCCCGCGCGCACGCCGCCGCGCCGGCGGCGTCGCCAAGGGCGCGTCTTTTCTTGGGCCTGCGGCGCGGTGCGGTCGCCGCGCGCGATGGCGCGCGGCGGCGTTTCGGTCGGGGCCTTCCCGCCGTCGCGGCGGTGGCCGGCGCTCCCTTCTGGGCGTGGCCCGGCGTCCCGCAAGCCGGCCCTCCCTTCGCTCGGGTCCGGCTCCTCCTCTTCGTTCCGGTCCTTCGGATGCAGGCCGCCTCATAGCCGCGCCCGGCAGGTCGCAACTCGCCGCCCACCCCCACTCCGGGGGAGGCCCATGGGGTTTGGGGCGATTGAGGAGGATAGCGATGAGCAGGATCGGCAGACGTGGCGCGGGAAGCATGGGCTTGGCGAAGCGGGACGCGGGGAGGGCGGTATGATCCTTTTTACCCCCGAACTGCGCGCCGCCCTGCGCGCCAACCACATCGCGCACCTTGCGGCGCAGCGGGGCGGCCATGCCGAACCCGATCCGCTCCCGGTCGTCAAATTTTTCTCGCCGGTCGGCGCCGAGACATGGCTGGCGACCGAACTCGACGAGGACGGCGATATCCTGTTCGGCCTTGCCGATCTCGGTTTCGGCTGTCCCGAACTCGGCAGCTTCTCGCTCGCCGAAATCGCAAGCGTGCGCTTGCCGTTCGGTCTCTCCATCGAGCGTGACCTGCATTTCTCGACCGTGCATCCGCTCTCGGTCTGGGCCGATGCGGCGCGGCGCGCGGGGTCGATTATCGGCGCCGAAAGCGACCTGCGGCGCAGGGCCGATCCCGGCGGCAACAAGCTTCCACCGACCGGTGGCTGACGCGCGGCGCGTTCCCGCCGCAATCCAAGCCGGTCCGCCAACATCGCTAAATCTCAACGGACCGGCACCTTCCACAAGAAAGGTGAGTATCATGAAACTCGACTTTATCGACCTTGGCAAGCTGTCCGTCAGCAAGGCCAATATGCGATATGCGAAGAAGGCGCCGGACGTGTCCGACATCCTTCCGACCGTCCGCGCGCGCGGCATTCTCGTGCCGCTGATCGTCCGCCCCAATTGCGCCGACGGCGCGTTCGAGATCGTCGCCGGGGCGCGGCGCTATACCGCCGCGCGGATCGTCGCCGACGAACGCGGCGACGGCACCGGCGACCCGCTGCCATGCGCGATCCTCGACGACGGCGACGATGCCGCCGCAATCGAGGCGTCGCTGATCGAGAATGTCGCGCGGCGCGATGCCGATGAGGTGACCCAGTGGGAAACCTTCACCCGCCTCGTCCGCGAAGGCCGCACGGCAGAGGATATTTCGGCAACCTTCGGCATCCCCGAACTCGGCGTGAAGCGCATCCTCGCGCTCGGCAATCTCCTGCCGCGCATCCGCGATCTCTATCGTCGCGACGCGATCGATGCCGCGACCGTCCGGCACCTGACCTTGGCGAGCAAGAGTCAGCAGAAGGCATGGCTCGCGCTGTTCGACGACCCGCAGACATGGTGTCCGACAGGTCACCAGTTGAAGGTGTGGCTGTTCGGCGGCGCGTCGATCAAGGTCGACCATGCGCTGTTCGACGTCGAGGCGAGCGGGTTGGCGGTGATCGCCGACCTGTTCGGCGAGGACCGCTATTTCGCGGACAGCAGCGCCTTCTGGGCAGCGCAGGACGCCGCCATCGCCGCCCGGCGCGATGACTATCTCGACGCGGGATGGCCCGATGTCGTCATCATCCCGCGCGGTGAATATTTCTCGTCGTGGGAGTATCGCAAGGCGCCTAAGCGCAAGGGTGGGCGCGTCTATATCCATGTGCGCGAGAGCGGCGAGGTCGATTTCTTCGAGGGCTATGTCACCGCGAAGGAGGCGAAAAGGCTCGAAGCCGGGGAGGCGATTGCGAGCACCGTGAAGACGCCGCGCCCCGAGGTGTCGAACGCGATGCAGACCTATATCGACCTCCATCGCCACGCCGCCGTGCGCGCCGCTCTGCTCCATCATCCGAAGGTCGCGCTGCGCCTGATGGTCGCCCATGCCATCGTCGGGTCGCCGCTCTGGACCGTGCGGGTCGAGCCGCAGACGGCGCGTAACGAAGCCGTGCGCGAGAGCGTCGAGACGTGCCGGGGCGAGACCGACTTCGACGCGCACCGGCGCTCGGTCCTCGCGCTGCTCGGCTTCTCGGCGGAGGAGCCGACCGTTTCGGGGGGCAACGGCAAGGGCACGGGACTGGCAGGGGTCTTCCTCCGTCTTCTCGACCTGCCCGACCGTGCGGTGATGGATGTGATCGCGGTCGTGATCGGCGAAACGCTCGCGGCGGGGAGCGCGGCGGTCGAGGCGACCGGTCTCGAAATCGGTCTCGATATGGCGCGCTACTGGCAGGCCGACGACGCCTTCTTCGAGTGCGTGCGCGACAAGGAAGTGCTGACCACACTCGTCTCCGATGTCGCGGGCGAGGAAGTCGCGGCCGCCAACGCCAAGGAGAAAGGCGCGACCCTGAAACAGATCGTCCGCGATCATCTGGACGGCAGCAACGGCCGCGCCAAGGTCGAGGCATGGGTGCCCCGCTGGATGGCTTTCCCGCCGTCCGACTATACGGCGCGCGGCGGTGTCGGCTCGGTCTGCATGCACAAATATGTGCAAAGGGTGCGCGCCGAGCGCCAGCCGGACCCTGCGGCGGAGCGCGAAGCCGCCTAGACTATCGGCGGGCGGCGGTTCGCCGCTGCCCGCGACTGGCCCCTTGTGCCGCCCGCCGCTTTGCGGTTCGGGCGGCATTTTTAGGCCTATTTTCTTTCCTGAAATGCGCTCGAACCGAAGGCTGTCCACGCGATGTGGGGAGGCTGTCCGCTCGGCAAAGGCCGAGTATCCGGCAGCGTGCGGGCCGCCTCAAGGACGACGGGGCCCCACCATTTTGCTGCGCTAAATCGTGACCCCCATCGCCGCTGGCGCGGCCGCTTCGCGGTCCTTGACCCGGCCCGCACGCTGCCGGGCGAAGTCCCTGTCTTTCGCAAGATCAGGAGGCAGATATGAGCATCGAACAGCAAATCGAGGAACTGCGCGCCGAGCTTTCGTGGTGCGATAGTGCGGCCGAACGGCGTCAGATCGAACAGGAATTGCACGCCGCCGAGACGCAATGGCGCCGCGTTCGCAAGGTCGTTTCGAGGACCGAAAACCCGGTCCGGGAATAGAACTGGGGTTGAACTCGCAGGCCGGATCGGGAGCGGTGCCAGCAGGCATCGCTCCTCTTTTATTGCGGGATGTCGGGGGTTGAGAGCCGGTCAGAGGGGAGCAGGGCGGAAGGCAAGATAGAAAGCCATGGCACCCCGGGTTGCCATAACTATTTGTCTGCACATCGTTTTCAGGGTGACGAAAGCAGTGCCGCCTTACCGGCGCCAGTGCCGCTATGCCGGATAATGGCGATTTTCCGCCCTGTTCGGCGGCACCGATTTTCTTGAAGCCCCGGTGCGCGCATCATTGCGCCTTCTCTCCCGGAAGGACGCCGCCGATGACCACCGAAGACGATTTCGAACCGCGGCTTGGCCGGCTTGGCGACAGGGGCGGTAAGCCGCGCCCGCGCAAATTTCTCTCGCGTGTCATTGCCGCCGCGAATCTCGCGCGCGGCGGGGCGCCCGGTTCCGTGCGCCGATCGGCTTTCACCGGCAGCCGGATCGGACGCGGTGCAGGCGTCGGCCGCGTCCTGTCGTCGCGCGATCCCTACGCCGCTTTCCGCCAGCGCCGCGTCATCGTCAAATTTCGCACGGTCAAGCTCGGCGGCAAGGGCTTCGAGGGCGCTAGGGCGCATCTGCGTTATGTCGAACGCGACGGCACGACCCGCGATGGCGGACGCGGGCAGCTCTACGGCGCCGACGCCGACGAGGTGGACCGGACGGCCTGGCTCGAACAGGCAAGGGACGATCGCCACCAGTTCCGTATCATCGTCAGCGCCGAAGACGGCATGGACTATCACGATCTCAAGCCGCTCACCCGCCGGCTCATGCAGCGCGTCGAAGAGGATCTCGGTACCAGGCTCGATTGGGTCGCGGTCGACCACCATGATACGGGTCGGCCCCACACGCATATCATCGTCCGCGGCAAGGATGGACAGGGCAGGGATCTGATCATCGCGCGCGACTATATCGGTCATGGCTTTCGCGCGCGGGCGTGCGAACTCGTCGATCTCGACCTCGGCCCGCGCACCGATGACGCGATCGGGCAGCGGCTACGCGCCGAGATCGAACAGGAGCGGCTCACCAGCATCGACCGCGCCCTGCTCCGCGAAGCCGATCAGGATATATTGGTCAGCTCGAATGCGCGCGGCGCGTTCGATCAGACCATCCGCATGGGCCGGCTCCGAAAGCTCGAAACGCTCGGGCTGGCGACCCGCCATGGCGCGGTGCACTGGCGTCTCGCGCCAGATCTTGCCGAGACGCTGCGGGGCATGAGCGAGCGCGGCGACATCATCCGGACGATGCAGCGCGCCTATACGGGGCGCGACAATGCGCCGGCGGGCTCTGTTGCAAAAATCGTGAAGCTTGAGCATGCTTGGCGGAGATTGGACGGACGGAACGATGACGGATTTCAAGTGGCGCCATTTCCAGGGTGATGTGATCCTGTGGGCGGTGCGCTGGTATTGTCGCTATCCGATCAGCTATCGCGACCTTGAGGA
>JAKOQZ010000069.1 GCA_029778105.1 Pseudomonadota bacterium
AAGGGGATGGTGGGCGATGACGGACTCGAACCGCCGACATCTTCGGTGTAAACGAAGCGCTCTACCAACTGAGCTAATCGCCCTTCAGGCCGTGCCCTACCAGACGGCGCGGCGCAGCGGAAGCGTGACGCGATTCAGGGCTTCGGCGGCCGGTTGGACGTGAAGCGGCCCAGCTGCTCCGTCAGCACCGCATCGACTGCAGCCGGCAGGTCTTTCCAGGCTTTCTCGTCGTGCCCGCCCACGGCGAAGGTCAGCGTCACATGCGTGCCCTCGTCGAGCGGTTCGAATTTGAGCGTCAGCGCGCCTACGGCGCCCATGAAAAGCAGCGGCCCCATGCCGCCCTTGAGGATCAGCATCTTGCCCGGGGCGGCGTAGACGACGTCCATGTGCCGGACGAAGCCGCCATCCGGCAACGTCTCGCACCAGCAGCCGCCGGGCTCTGGCTTGATCGCCATGTTGCGGGCGCTGCCCGAAAACGTGTGCGCGTCCGACCACCAGCCGCCGATGTCGATAAAGCGGCGCCACGCATAGTCGGGCGTGATCGTGATGTCGCCTTCCAGCACGACGGTGAAGCCGGTGTCGCTTCGCTCCGTCACCTTGGCGGCGGCAGTCGCCGCAAGCGAAAGCGCCAGCACCAGGCCGGCCGACAAAGCGCGCATGTTTCCCCTCCCCAAAGTCGAACGCCGCCAACCCGGAGCCGGGCGGCGGCGTTGCAGACCGTTTCAGGCCGCTCGGCGATCTTAGTTGACCGCTTCCTTGAGCTGCTTGCCGGCGCGGAACTTCGGCGCCTTGGACGCGGGAATATCGATCTCTTCGCCGGTCTGCGGGTTGCGGCCCTTGCCGGCCTTGCGCTGGGTCACGACGAACGTGCCGAAACCGACGACACGCACTTCGTCGCCTTCCTTCAGGGCGCCGGTGATGACGTCAAAGACGGCCTCGACCGCTGCGGTGGCGTCGCCTTTCGAAATGCTGGTCTTGTCGGCGACCGCGGCGATCAGTTCATTCTTGTTCATGGGCTCAGTACCCCTCCTCATTGGGAATCCAGCCGGGAGACTAGCCAGTGCGCGGGGCCACGGCAAAGAAAAAGGGCCGCTTTTCAGCGGCCCTTTTCGGTTGCATCTGCGAAGAATTCAGTGCGCGCGAACGGTGTTCTCGCCCGCAGCCGACTCAGATCCGGGCACGCGGGGCGGATCGACCGGCTCTTCCCACACCACCGGCTCGGGCTGACGCACCAGAGCCACCTTGACCACATCGTCCATCGAAGAAACGGGAATGATTTTAAGGCCCTGCTTCACGTTGTCGGGAATTTCGACGAGGTCCTTCTCGTTGTCCTGAGGGATCAGCACCGTCTTGATCCCGGCCCTGAGAGCCGCCAGCAGCTTCTCCTTCAGGCCGCCGATAGGCAGCACCCGGCCGCGCAGCGTGACCTCACCCGTCATCGCGACATCGCGACGCACCGGAATGCCCGTCAGCACGCTGATGATCGAGGTCGCCATGCCGACGCCGGCCGAGGGGCCGTCCTTCGGCGTCGCGCCTTCCGGCACGTGGACGTGGATGTCGCGCTTGTCGAACAGCGGCGGAATGATGCCGAAGCTGAGCGACTTGGAGCGGACATAGGACCGCGCCGCGTCGATCGATTCCTTCATCACGTCGCCCAGCTTGCCGGTCGTCTGCATGCGGCCCTTGCCGGGCAGCATGACGGCTTCGATCTGCAGGGTGTCGCCGCCGACTTCCGTCCAGGCCAGGCCCGTGACGACGCCGACCTGGTCTTCGGCATCCATCTCGCCATAGCGGTACTTCTTGACGCCCGCGTACTTGTCGAGATTGGCCGGGGTGACCTCGACCTTCTTCGCCTTCTTCGACACGATCTCGCGCGTCGCCTTGCGGATCAGGTTGGCGATCTCGCGCTCGAGATTACGCACGCCCGCTTCGCGGCTGTGATAGCGGATCAGGTCGCGCAGACCCTCGTCGGTGATCGACCACTCGCCGTCCTTCAGGCCGTGCGCCTCCACCTGCTTGGGGACAAGGTGGCGCTTGGAGATCTCGACCTTTTCGTCCTCGGTGTAGCCGGGGATGCGGATGATCTCCATGCGGTCCAGCAGCGGCTGGGGCATGCGCAGGCTGTTGGCCGTGGTGATGAACATCACGTCCGACAGGTCGAAGTCGACCTCAAGATAGTGGTCGTTGAAGGTGCTGTTCTGCTCCGGGTCCAGCACCTCCAGCAGCGCCGAGGACGGGTCGCCGCGCCAGTCCGCGCCGAGCTTGTCGATCTCGTCGAGCAGCATCAGCGGGTTGGACGACTTCACCTTCTTCAGCGACTGGATGATCTTGCCGGGCATCGAGCCGATATAGGTGCGCCGGTGGCCGCGGATCTCCGCTTCGTCGCGGACGCCGCCCAGGCTCATGCGCACATATTCGCGGCCCGTCGCCTTGGCGATCGACTTGGCGAGCGAGGTCTTGCCGACGCCGGGCGGGCCGACGAGGCAGATGATCGGGCTCTTCAGCTTCTTCGCGCGGCTCTGGACGGCCAGATATTCAAGGATGCGCTCCTTCACCTTCTCCAGCGCGAAGTGGTCCTCGTTGAGCACCGCCTCGGCGTGGTCGATGTCCTGACGCACCTTGTTCTTCTTGCCCCAGGGGAGCGAGAGCATCCAGTCGAGATAGTTCCGCACGACCGTCGCTTCGGCCGACATCGGGCTCATGTTGCGCAGCTTCTTGAACTCGGCCGTCGCCTTCTCGCGGGCCTCCTTCGAGAACTTCGCCTGCTTGATGCGGTCTTCGAGTTCGGCCAGCTCGTCGCGGCCTTCCTCGTTGTCGCCCAGCTCCTTCTGGATCGCCTTGAGCTGCTCGTTCAGATAGTACTCGCGCTGGGTCTTCTCCATCTGCCGCTTCACGCGGCTGCGGATCTTCTTCTCGACCTGCAGGACGCCGATCTCGGCCTCCATCAGGCCATAGACCTTCTCAAGCCGCGCCGCGACCGAGGGCTGTTCGAGAATTTCCTGCTTGTCGGGAATCTTCACGTGCAGGTGCGAGGCGACCGCGTCGCTGAGCTTGGACGGCTCGTCGATCTGCGAGACCGACGCCAGCACGTCGGGCTGAACCTTCTTGTTCAGCTTCACGTAGTTCTCGAACTGCGCCGAGACGCTGCGCGCGATGGCGGTCAGCTCTTTCTCGGTCTCGATCGTGTCGGGAATGGGCTCGGCTTCCGCCTGGAAAAATTCGGCGTTCGGAATGAACTTGCCGATGCGGGCGCGCGACTTGCCCTCCACCAGCACCTTCACGGTCTGGTCGGGCAGCTTGAGAAGCTGGAGAACGGTGGCGACTGTGCCGACCTGGTAGAGCTCGCCCTCCGCCGGATCGTCGTCCTGCGCGTTCTTCTGGGTGACGAGCAGGATCTGCTTGTCGTGCGTCATCACGTCTTCGAGCGCGCGCACGGATTTCTCGCGGCCGACGAACAGCGGCACGATCATGTGCGGGAAGACGACGATGTCGCGCAGGGGGAGGACCGGATAGACGGTCTTGCCCTGTTTGGCTTTGGAGGCGTCGCTAGTCATGGCCTCGTCCTTTCAAATACCGGCAAAGCTCTGCACGTCCCTGAGGAGGCGGCGCGCTTGAAGCTTCCCATAGGTTCGCAAGAAAGGAGCCGCCTTCCAAGCGAACGATTCAACGATTGTGTAAAAATGGGCGGGGCGAACCCCCGCTTCAAGGCCCGCCCCACAAGCGCGAAAGGCCCGCTTTCGCGGGCCTTTCGGACGAATCGGGCCGATGGCGCTCAGGACGCGGCGGCGTCTTTCTTGTCGGCGTAGATGTAGAGCGGACGCGCCCTGCCCTCCACGACCTCGGCATTGATGACCACCTGATCGACGCCCTTGAGGCCCGGCAGGTCGTACATCGTGTCGAGCAGGATGCCTTCCATGATCGAACGCAGGCCGCGCGCGCCCGTCTTGCGGGCCAGCGCCTTCATCGCGATCGCGCGCACCGCGTCGTCGGAGAAGGTGAGCTGCACGTCCTCCATCTCGAAGAGGCGCTGATACTGCTTCACCAGCGCATTCTTCGGCTTGGTCAGGATATCGACCATCGCCTCGACGGTCAGGTCTTCCAGCGTGGCGATCACAGGCAGGCGGCCGACGAATTCGGGGATGAGGCCGAACTTCAGCAGGTCTTCAGGTTCCACGTCGCGGAAGATCTCGCCCGTCGAGCGCTCGTCCGGCCCGACGACCGAGGCGCCGAAGCCGATGGACGAGCCCTTGCGGCGGCCCGAGATGATCTTCTCCAACCCTGAGAACGCGCCGCCGCAGATGAAGAGGATGTTGGCGGTGTCGACCTGCAGGAATTCCTGCTGCGGATGCTTGCGGCCGCCCTGCGGCGGCACGGAGGCGATGGTGCCTTCCATGATCTTCAGCAGGGCCTGCTGCACGCCCTCGCCCGAGACGTCGCGGGTGATCGAGGGGTTGTCCGACTTGCGGCTGATCTTGTCGATTTCGTCGATATAGACGATGCCGCGCTGGCAGCGCTCGACATTGTAGTCCGACGCCTGCAGCAGCTTGAGGATGATGTTCTCGACATCCTCGCCGACATAGCCCGCCTCGGTCAGCGTCGTCGCATCCGACATCGTGAAGGGCACGTCGATGATGCGCGCCAGCGTCTGGGCCAGCAGCGTCTTGCCCGACCCGGTGGGGCCGACGAGCAGGATGTTCGATTTCGCCAGCTCCACGTCCTGGTTCTTGGTCGCGTGGTTCAGGCGCTTGTAGTGATTGTGGACGGCGACCGAGAGCACCTTCTTCGCCTGGTCCTGGCCGATCACGTAGTCGTCGAGAACCTTGCGGATCTCCTGCGGCGTGGGCACGCCGTCGCGCGACTTCACCAGCGAGGATTTGTTCTCCTCGCGGATGATGTCCATGCAAAGCTCGACGCACTCGTCGCAGATGAAGACCGTCGGTCCGGCGATCAGCTTGCGGACTTCGTGCTGGCTCTTGCCGCAGAACGAGCAGTAGAGCGTGTTCTTGGAGTCGCCGCCTGCGGCCTTGCTCATGGGGTCTCCATTTTCGGCGGCCATAACGCCCGCCCAAGAAGGCATTTTAGGGGCGGGATGAACGCGCCAGCAATGCCGAATTGCACTGGAAGCCGCCCTCGTCCGTCGCTCGCCCCGCGATGCAACAAATTCAATGTTGAGGCTAAGCCTCCGAATTTCAACAGAGGCTTAACAGTGGCGTGACGCCGGGCACGGATCAGGGCTGCACGAACGCCTTTCCGCCGATCAGGAAACGCTCGCCGTCACCGGAAGGAAATCTTGCGAATCCAACGACTTCCGAGGCTCCGCTCGCGTAAACTAACGTCAGGGAATGGCCGTCGATCTTGAACCGCCCGGCAGCCACCGTGCGGGCCGAGACGCGCTGGCTGCGGAAGCCGTCCACGCCCCTCAGCTGAAACTGACCGTCGTCCAGGAAGCGAATCGAATAGGCGATGGGCTCGCGATCGGCGTCCTTCGCCGGCCAGTCGCCGGCGTTGAAAAGATCGACCATGGCGAACGCCCCGGCCGGCGACGCCCCACCGCCCGAGGCCAGGCTGAAGAGGCGGTCGTTCAGGCGGATCGCATCGCCCTCGCGGGTCAGCGCGCGGCGCTCCACGGTGCCGTCGGCCCAGCGCAGCACCAGGGTCGAGCCCTCGATCAGATAGCGGCCGCAGCGCCAGGCCGTCGCGGCCGCGCAGGAATGCACGACATCGATATCGAACCGGGCCGGAGCGCCCCGGTAGACCGCGCCCAGCGGATCGAAATACAGCGCCTCAAGCCGCTCGCCATACGCCCAGCGCATCGTCGCGACATCGAGAAAGCCGCGCTTCGCCGCCGCGACATAGAACCCGTCGAGACCGCCCTCGCCCGCGCGCTCCTCGACCTCGCGCATCTCCGGCGCCGGCTCCGAGGCATCCTGCAGCGTCAGCGACGAGACGATGCCGCGCGCCTCGCGCTCGACGCCGCCGTAATTCGCTTCGTCGCCCTCGATCACCACCAGCGTGGCGCGATCGTCCTTGTCGGCCGCCAGATAGAAGCGGCGGACGATGCGGCCGTCCGCATCGCGTACCCGGCGCTCCTGACGGTAGACGTCGAAATCGTCGTTCGAGATGTCTTCGGCCTTGCCGCCATCCAGAACGGTCTCGCCCTTTTCGGCGCGCTCGATGAAGTCCTCCAGCGTGTCTTCGGCGTCGTCATCGCCGAACCGCGTGAAGATCGACAGCGTCACGCCGCCGCCGGGCGGCGAATACGAGGCGAAGCGCGTCTCGTCGTTGCGCACCCAGCCGGCGGGCAACTCGAAGCGCGCATAGTCGTAGGCCGCAGGTTCCGCCGCCGCCGTTCCGGCGAGCGCAAGCGCCCAGGCCGCGAGCCGAAGCCCGCGGCGCATCAGGCCGCGTCGGCGCCGGGGCGCTTCTCGAAGACCTCGTCGATGAGGCCGAATTCCTTGGCCTCAAGCGGGGTGAGGAACTTGTCGCGGTCGAGCATCTTCTCGATCACTTCCACCGGCTGGCCGGTGTGGCGGGCGTAGATCTCGTTGAGGCGGCGTTTGATCTTGACGATCTCCTGGGCGTAGCTGGCCATGTCGGTGGCCTGGCCCTGATAGCCGCCCGAGGGCTGGTGCAGCATCACGCGCGAATTGGGCAGCGCGAAACGCTGGCCCTTCTGCCCGGCGGCCAGCAGCCACGAGGCGGCGCTGGCGGCCTGACCGATGCACACGGTGGTGATCGGGCAGCGGATGTACTGCATGGTGTCGTAGATCGCGAGACCCGATGTCACCACGCCGCCGGGCGAGTTGATGTACATCGAGATTTCCTTCTTGGGGTTTTCGGCCTCAAGGAAGAGAAGCTGGGCGGCGATCAGCGTCGCCATGCCGTCTTCGACGCCGCCGGTGACGAAGATCACGCGCTCCTTCAACAGGCGCGAGAAGATGTCATAGGCGCGCTCGCCGCGGGCGGTGCTCTCCACCACCATCGGCACCAGCATGTTGTTGACGACGTCTCGGGGGTCACGGTCGATCAGGGCCATCGGCATCCGTCCAAATTGAGTCGCAACATCATATAGGAAACCGGCCCCGGTTTTTCACCGGAGCCGGATTTCAGCCTTAACGGTTTCAGGCCGCCTCTTCGCCTTCCGGATCGGCGAAGAGTTCCTCGCGCGACACCGTCTTGTCCTCGACCTGGGCCATGGCGACGATGAAGTCGACGACCTTGTCCTCGTAGAGCGGCGCGCGGATCTGCGCGAGGGCCTGCGGGTTCTTCTGGTAGAACTCGAACACCTGCTGCTCCTGGCCGGGATAGCGGCGGGCTTCGGCGGCGACGGCGCGGCCCAGCTCGTCCTGGGTCAGGTCCAGGCTGTTCAGGCGGCCGATCTCGGCCAGAACCAAGCCCAGGCGCACGCGGCGCTCGGCGATCTTCTTGTACTCGGCCCGCAGTTCGTCCTCGGTCTTGCCCTCGTCCTCGAACGTCTTCTTCTCGCGCTCCAGCTCGCCCAGCACGGCCTTCCAGATCGCGTCGAACTCGGCGTCGACCATGCCCTGCGGCAGCTCGAAATCATGCGCCTTGTCCAGCGCGTCGAGCAGGTTGCGCTTGATGTGGGCGCGGCCGGCGCGGACGAAATCGGCGCCCATCTGGTCGCGGATCAGGCCCTTGAGCTTGTCCAGGCTCTCGATGCCCATCTTGGCGGCGAAGGCGTCGTCGATCTCGACCTTGTCGGCGCCCAGCACGTCCTTCACCGCGACGGTGAAGACGGCGGCCTTACCGGCGAGTTCGGGCGAGTTGTAGTTTTCCGGGAAGCTGACGTTCACGTCGCGGGTCTCGCCGGCCTTGGCGCCGACCAGCTGGTCCTCAAAGCCGGGAATGAACATGCCCGAGCCCAGCACCAGCATGAAGTCGTCGGCCTTGCCGCCGTCGAACGGCACGCCGTCGATCTTGCCCTCGAAGTCGATCTTGAGCTGGTCGCCGGTTTCGGCGGCCGCGCCTTCGCCCTTGCTGGTGAAGGTGCGCTGCTGGTCGGCCATGCGGCCCAGCGCCTTCTCGATGTCGTCTTCCGGCACCTCGGCGGTGAGGCGCGTCAGCTTCAGCGTCGCGGGGTCGACCGGCGTGAATTCCGGCATCACGTCGACGGTGACGTTGAAGGTCAGATCGGTCTTGCCGGCCAGGACGTCTTCGGCCTTCGCGGTCAGCTCGACGCGCGGCGGCTGGGCGGGGCGCAGGTTGCGCTCGGTCACGGTCGCCTGGGTGGCCTCGTTGATCGTCTCGTCGACGACTTCGCCCATCACCGACTTGCCGTAGGTCTTCTTCATGTGCGCCATCGGCACCTTGCCGGGGCGGAAGCCCTTGAGCTGGACCTTGTCCTTGATCTCCGACAGCTTGCCGTCGACCTTGGAGTCGAGATCGGCGCGCGGCACCAGAATGGCGAACTCGCGCTTCAGACCTTCATTGGTGATCTCGGTAACCTGCATCGAACCTGTTCCTCACGCGCGGCCGGTGGGGCCGTGTTGAATTTCGTATCCGTCCGTTCGGGCGTGGTGCGGGCGGAGGGACTTGAACCCCCACGACTTGCGCCGCTGGAACCTAAATCCAGTGCGTCTACCAATTCCGCCACGCCCGCGGCGCACCGCCTCAGGACGGGAAGCCGGGCGGTATAGCAACGACGCCGCGCCGGGGAAAGCCGCGGCGCGGGGTAAATTGCACCCTCGCGGCGAAATTATATTTCGCGCGCGGCGGCCCGCTTTTTCCGGGGCGCCCTGCCCGCCTTGGCCCTCTGCGCCGCCGCAAAGGCCCGGTCCGCCCAACGACGTAGCTCGTCCTCATCCTCAAACAGCATGGCGGGCATGGTGAAATAGGCCGAGTTCCAGACCATTTTGGTCTTGGGATTGGTCCAGACGAACTCCTCGCAGCCCTCCGCCTCGAAAGCCGCGCGGCTTTGCGCGTCGGCCTTGAGGTAGATCTGGTCGTTGAAGATCGCCGCGAACATGGTGTCGCCGAGATAAACCCCGCCCCCGCCGAAGAAGCGCTTCACGCTCACCCGCCCGAACGGCGCAAAGACCTCCTGCACCCAGAGCTTGAAGTCGGGGGTCATGTCGGGACGCCGATCGCCGGCATGACCCTCACCACAGCCTAAACCGCCGCCAGAGCCTGGTCGACGTCGGCGATCAGGTCGCGGCTGTCCTCGATGCCGATGGAGATGCGCACCAGGTCGCCGGTGATGCCGTAGCGCTCCTTATCTGCCGGCGAGTAGTCGAGATGCGTCGTCGTCGCGGGGTGCGAGGCGAGGCTTTCGGTGCCGCCGAGGCTGACCGCCAGCTTGATGACCTTCAGGCTGTCGAGGAACTTGAAAGCCTCCGGCTCGCCGCCCTTCACACGGATGGAGAAGGTCGAGCCGACGCCGGTGCATTGCGATGCGAAGATGCGCGCCTGATCGGAGCCCGGCGGCAGATTGCCCAGCCACAACACCTGCTTCACCTTGGGGTGGCGCTCAAGGAAACCGCAGACGATGCGGGCGTTCTCGGTGGCGCGGCTGATGCGCAGCTCCAGCGTCTCGAGGCTGCGGCACAGCATCCAGGCGGTGTGCGGATCGAGCGTGCTGCCCAGCGACGAACGCATCGGCGCGATGGGCTTCATCGCATCCATCGAACCCAGCACCGCGCCGCCGACGATATCGCTATGCCCGCCGACATATTTGGTCAGCGAGTACATCGCGTAGTCGGCGCCCAGCGTCAGCGGCTTCTGCCAGATCGGCCCCAGGAACGTGTTGTCGACGCAGACCGCGGGCCGGTAGCCGTTGCGCTCAAGCTTTTTCGCCAGCCCCACGACGCCGACGATATCGGTGAGTTCGTTGGTCGGATTGGCCGGGGTCTCCAGCATGATGGCCGACAGCCGCCCGCCCTTCTTCGCCGCTTCCTCATCCGCCGCGCGCATCAGCGCCTCGATCTGGTCGAGCGGCGTGCCGACGGGCAGCGGCGCGTGGCCGATGCCGAATTGCGGGAAGATGTTGAGCAGCAGGCCCTCGGTGCCGCCATAGAGAGGCTCGGAGTTCATCACCACGTCGCCCGGCCGCGAGAGCGCCAACAGCGTGGATGAGATCGCGGCCATGCCTGACGCGAAAACCAGCGCCTTCTCGGCCTGTTCCCAGATCGCGAGGCGGTCTTCCAGAATTTCAAGATTGGGATTGTTGAAGCGCGAATAGACGAGGCCGAATTCCTCGCCCGGCGCGCGCTGGGCGAGGCCCTTGCGCAGCGCGAACTGGCGCTTGCCGTCTTCGGCCGATTTGAAGGCGAAGGTGGAAGTCTGGAACAGCGGCGGCTTGATCGACCCTTCCGACAGGGCCGGGTCGTAGCCGAAGCTCATCATCTGGGTTTGCGGGCGCAGCGCCTGCCCGGCGACGTCTTTCTTGCGATAGCGGCTCATAAATCTCCTGGGACTCGCGTCAGGCGCGAGCCCCGGTGTTCTAGCCTGTTTGATGACGCTACGTCAGCCCTACTGCGGCTTGTATTCCCGCACCGCCGACTGCGTGCCGTCCTTGTAGGTGACCTGCACCTGCATGGTCTTCAGCCCCGGCGGCGATTCCATATAGGGCATGAAGTCGTTGGGGATCGCCATCGGGTCCTTCTCGTCGCAAGGCGGGAACTTCAGCTCCTTGTCCAGCCCCTCGCCGTTGAAGCCGTACATCGCCTTGGCGATGCCGCAGCGCCAGCTGGTCATGCCGGTGAAATAGATCAGCTGCTGGTCGGGATTGCCGGGGTTGGGCTGGATGACGATCCACGAGGTCCAGGTCATCTCCAGCATGCGCTTGTGCTCTTCGCCCAGCGCCGAGGTGCCCGCCTCGAAGGCCAGCGCGAACGGGCCCATCTCCTGCCCGTTCATGTTGATGTATTTCAGATAGATTGTCGTCGACTGCTGATCGATGGGCAGCGAGATCCACATATTCGGCATGGGCTTGCCCGTGCGCTGGTCGATCATGCCGCTGGAGCCGGTGTCGACGAACTCGCCCGTTTCGCCCAGGCGATAGAAGATCTGCGTCGCCGCCTCCGGGATCATGAACGTCACCGACCAGCCCGCATTGTTGCGGCTCTGGACGAGGGTCGGCTGCGAGCGGTTGGCCGACAATTGCGGCTCAAGCACCTTCACGCGCTGGCGGGCGCGGTCCAGCCATTCGCCCAGCACCTGCTGGTCGACGAAATGCGTGATCAGCGTGCCCGCGGCGTCGGCGGCGATGAACTTGTTCAGCTCGTCGAACTCGCGCTGCTTGTCGTTCACCGACTGCCCGCCCGTGCGCTCCTCGGAGAACTCCTGCGCCAGCAGGTAATGGCCCGGGCCGTAATCCGGGTTCGCGGTCATGAACTCGTCCATGCGCTTGGTGCGCTCGGTGTCCTCGAACTGCATGGCATAGACCAGCTTGACGGCCGGGGCCTTCAGGCGCCCCGCGAGCGAGGAGAACACCTCGCGCGCGCCGGCCCGGCCGTCCTGCACGCGCACCAGACGCGCAAAGCGCTCGAACACGTCGATGGCGTCGACGTCGGCCTCGGCGAAGGCCATGTATTCCTTGCGCGCATTGGCGCTGTCGCCCCGCTGCTCGTAGACGATGGCGTTGTGATAGTGCTCGGCCGCGCTGGTCGGGTTCTCGATGACGCCGCCGTTCTTGTCGATGCGCTTGAAGGCGTCGGCAATCTCGCCGATCGAGCTTTCGATGCGGGCGGTGGACTCCTTGATCTCGGCGGTGTCGGTGCCGATCTTGTCGGTCTTGCCCTCGATGCGCTCGGTCGTCTCGCGCGTCGCAGAGGTATCGCCCGCGATCTTGTCGGTCTTCTCCGACGTGCCCAGCACGAAATAGAAAATGGCCGCCGCCAGCGCCGCGATGCCCACGATCCCCGCGAGAGCGACCCAGAGCTTGTTGTTCGCCGATTTCGTGCCGCTCTCGATCCGCGTGGTGGTCTCGCGGATCGCAGCGGTGTCCTTTTTCACATCGTCCAGCTTGCCGCCCAGTTCGACGCGCAGCTCGGCGATGTCGTCCTTCACGCCCTTCACGTCTTCCGACAGGTTGCTGAAATAACCGTTCAGCTCCTCTTTCGAGACGTCGAGATAGAGTTCGGGGTTCACCTTGGTGCGGCCCTGGTCGTGCGCTTCCTGCAGCGGCTCGACCAGCTCGTCGTAATACATGTTCAGCAGCGACATCTGCGCCGGGGTCACGCGCTTGTTGTGCGCCAGCACGTTGCGGATGCGGCGGATGTCGTCGAGATAATTGCGGATGGTGACGCGCTTCTCCTTCAGCAGGCTGAGGAGCGGCGTGTCCTTATAAAGCGGATCGTAGTTGGGATATTCCTGCGCCGACACGAACAGGCTCGACAGTTCGCTGAACGTCGTACCCGACAGCACGTCGCCGCGATCGGCCGAGGTCAGCCATTGCTGCACCACCTTCTCGCTCAGCAGGTCTTTCAGGCGGGCGACGAGCGCCGGCTGGTCCTCATAGCGTTCGGTGATGAGGCTGCGGATGATCAGCTCCAGCGCGCGCACCTGCTTGCGGCCGACCTCGTCGTCCTGGCCGGGCAGCGTGACGGAGAAGGCGAAGTCCGCCTTGCGGTCGGCGATGGTCTCCAGCCACGACAGCAGCCGCAGCGCCGCGATGGTGGTGTTGCGCGTCTCATGGGGCGGCGCGTCCGGCGCCAGACGGCTCACCCGGCGCACGCCCTCGCGCAGCGTCGCGTCGAACATGGTCAGTTCGGCGTCGTTCATGCCGATCTTCGCGGCGACCGCATCGCGGCCCTGCTTGCCCTTGGCGTCGGCATAGGCCTTGGCCAGATCGTCCAGCGTCGCGGCCGGATCGGCGGGCGCGCCGTTCAGGAAGGAAATGAATTTCACCAGCGCCGGCTGAACCAGCGGCAGGACATCGGACGCGCGCGTCGTCATGGTTTCGGAATCCCCTTGTTGGGGGCAGTTTAGCGGAAACGGCGGGGGCGATATCAGCGCGGCGGATCGCCGCGCCCCGCCAGAAACTTCACCATATAGATCCCGGCCTCCTCGGCCCCGGCGACGCCGCTATAGAGCGTCGTGTCCAGCCCGCCGGGAACGAAGCCCTGCCGCGCGTACCAGCTGATACCCGGCACGTTGAAATTCGAGGTCTCCAGAAAGATCGCCAGCGCGTTCTGCCGCCGGGCGCGTTCGTAAACCCTGGCGATCAGGGCATGGCCGAGGCCCCGCCCCCGCACGCTGCGGTCGGCATAGATGTGCCACAGCACCACGCGGCGGTTCCAGAACTGCCACGAGGTCGCAACGAAGCCGACGATCCGCCCCGCCTCCTCCGCGACATGGGCCTCGTCCCAGTCGCGATCCGGCCGGTCCAGATCGTAGACCCAGAACCGCTTGGTGCGCTCCGGCATCGCCGTCTTGCGCAGCGCGAAGCCGTCGCCGGTGGCGGTCACATCCAGCCTTGCCGATGTCTCGAAACTCGCATCCAGCGCCGCGATGCCCGCCGCGTCGGCGGTCAGATCGGCGGGGCGGATGACGAAGGTCAGGCGTCCGCCTTTGCGGGCGTGATCGACACGCTGTCGCCGCAGCCGCAGGCGTCGGTCTGGTTGGGGTTGTTGAACACGAACCGCGCCGACAGGCGGTCGGTCACGAAATCCATCTCGGTCCCCAGCAGGAACAGCACCGCCTTGGGGTCGACCAGCAGCGTCACGCCCTTGTCCTCGACCACCTCGTCGATGGGGCCGCGGCTCTCGGCGTATTCCATCGTGTATTCCATGCCGGCGCAGCCGCCGTTCTTCACGCCCACGCGCACCCCGGCATAGCGGCCGGGCGCCGCGTCCATGATCGCCCTGATCCGCTCGGCGGCGGCGTCCGTCAGGCGCACGACCTTGGGCCGTTCGCGACGCGGACGGCGGGGAGCTGGCGTTTCGGGGGCGGCGTCGGTCATGTGGTAGATATTGTGAGCATTGGAACGGCGATCAATCCTCAATTGTCATCCCGACCTCAAGCCGGGATCCAGCGCAGCAGGCGTTGAACTCGCGGCCCCTGGGTCCCGGCTCTTCGCTGCGCTTCGGCCGGGATGACATTGCAAATCGTCAGAACATGTTCAGTTCGAGCTTGGCTTCCTCGCTCATGCGGCTGGGGTCCCAGGGCGGATCGAAGGTCATCGTCACCTTCACGTCCTTCACCCCCGGCACGCGGCGCACCGCCTCCTCCACCCAGCCCGGCATCTGCCCGGCGACGGGACATCCGGGCGCGGTCAGCGTCATGTCGATGTCGACCTTCATGTCGTCATCCACGTCGATCTTGTAGATGAGCCCCAGCTCGAAGATGTCGACCGGGATTTCCGGGTCGAACACCGTCTTCAGCTCGCGGATGATGTTGTCCGTCAGCTCGTTCAGCTCGGTCTCGTTCAGCGTCGCGTGCGCGTTCGCCGCACTCATGCCAGCATCTCCCGCGCCGCCTTCACCGCATCCACCAAGGCATCGACCTCTTCGAACGTGTTGTAGAATGCAAAGCTCGCGCGCGCCGTGGCCGTCACGCCCAGGCGCTGCATCAACGGGTGGGCGCAGTGATGCCCCGCCCGCACCGCGACGCCACGCCGGTCGATGATGGTCGCGAGGTCATGCGCATGCACGCCCTCGACATCGAAGGCGACGATGGCGCCCTTGCCCGGCGGCGTGCCGTAGATCTTGACCCAGTTCAGCGCCGACAGGTTTTCGGTCGCGCGCGCCAGCAGCGCCTGTTCGTGCGCGTGCGCCCCGTCGCGATCCAGCCCGGCCAGATAGTCGAATGCGGCCTTCCAGCCGACGCCTTCGATGATGGGCGGCGTGCCGGCCTCGAAACGGTGCGGCGGGTCGGCATAGGTGATGGCGTCGAAACCGACCTCGCGGATCATGTCGCCGCCGCCCTGATAGGGGCGCATGGCGGAGAGGTGCTCCGCCTTCGCATACAGCGCGCCGATGCCCGAGGGGCCGTAGAGCTTGTGCGCGCAGAAGATGTAGAAGTCGCAATCCAGCGCCCGCACATCGACCTGCGCATGGACCGCCGCCTGACAGCCGTCGAACAGAACCGGCACGCCCTTGGCGTGGGCCAGCTTCACGATCTCCGCCGCCGGCGTCACCGTACCCAGCACGTTCGACATGTGGGCGACGGCGACCAGCTTCGTCTTCGGCCCGATCAGGCTGGCGAGGTGCTCCAGATCCAGCGCGCCATCGTCGCCGATCCGCGCCCATTTGATCACCGCGCCCTGCCGCTCACGCAGGAAATGCCAGGGCACGATATTGGCGTGATGCTCCATCTGCGACAGCACGATCTCATCGCCCGGCTGAATGCGCGGGGCGAGCCAGCTTTCGGCGACCAGATTGAATGCCTCTGTGCCGCCATGGGTGAGGATGATCTCCTCGCGCTTGCCCGCGTTCACGTAAGATCGCGCCGCATCGCGCGCCGCTTCATAGGCGTCTGTCGCCGTGCCCGAGAGATAATGCACGCCCCGATGGACGTTGGCGTAGCCCGTCTCCATGAAGCGCGACATGGCATCGATCACGCTCTGCGGCTTCTGCGCCGAGGCGGCGTTGTCGAGATAGACCAGCGGCTTGCCATAGACCTTCTGCGTCAGCACTGGGAAGTCGGCCCGGACACGGGCGACATCGAACGCGGGCGGCGCGGCGACGAGCGCGTTCATGCCGCCTCCAGCGTCTGCAGGCGGTTCAGCACGAAGGCGCGCATCGCATCGGCTTCCGGCGTTTCGGGCAGCCGCGCGAGGCCTTGCTGCAGGAACGCCTCCGTCAGCATGGCGCGCGCGTCGCGCTCGGGAATGCCACGCGCGCGCAGATAGAACAGCGCATTGGCATCGAGATCGCCGATCGCCGCGCCATGGCCGCAGACGACGTCTTCGGCATGGATTTCCAGTTCGGGCTTGGCGTCGGCTTCCGCGCCCTTGCTCAGCAACAGCGCCCGCGTCGACTGCTTGCTGTCGGTGCCATCCGCACCGGGGCGCACCAGAATGCGTCCCTGCGCCACACTGCGCGCCTTGTCCGCCAGCACCGACTTGAAGACGAGGTCCGACTGGCCGTCGCGCACGGCATGCTCGACCACCGCCGTCACGTCGCCATGCTGCGCACCGTTCAGCAGCGACAGCGCCGTCAGCCGCACCCGCGCCATGCGCTGGGTCAGGCTCGCGTGAATTTCATGCCGGGCAAGCGCGCCCTCGCCCGCCGCAATCGCGACATCGTAGAGCGCATTCGCCTCGACGGTCGCCAGCACCGTGCCGATATGCGTTTCGCCTGCCACGCCGCCCGCGATCTTGTAGTGCGTCAGCCGGCTGTTCGCGGCGAGACGGAAATCGAAGGCAAGATTGGCGAGCCCCGCCGCGCCTTCGGCCTCGTGGCTCTCCAGCAAAGTCAGCGCCGCGTTCGTGCCAAGCACAACCACCACCCGGCTATGGCGCGAGGCGGGCGCTGCCGACCGCCCGAGGAAGACCAGATGGATCGGCCGCTTCGCCTCGAAATTATGCGACACGCGCACCGCGACGCCGCCCATCATCCGCGCCAGCGCCAGATCGGACATGGCCGTTCCCGCCTTCGCGCCCAGCGCCTCGCGCGCCCAATCCGGCGCGGCATCGTCCAGCGCCACGATCTCGATCGCCGGCTCCGCCGTCACATGCGACAGGTCCGCCTGGTAAGCGCCATTGGCGAAAACCAGCGTGTCGGCCTCGATACCCGCGAACGGATTGGCGGCGCTCAGCCCCGCTCCGTCGTAGGCGCCCGCAACCGGCAGGTCGGCGTCAACACGCGACTTCAGATCGGTATAGTGCCAGGCCTCGATCCGCCGATGCGGCACGCCGGCGCGCGCGAAGCGGCCGGCCGCTTCGTCCTTGCGCACTGCGAGGGCCGCGTTCGCGCTCATGCTGCCGCCTTCACCACGGCGTCATAGCCGGACTTCTCAAGCTCCAGCGCCAGCTCGCGCCCGCCCGACTTGATGATGCGCCCGCCGGCCAGCACATGCACCGCATCCGGCACGATGTAGTCGAGCAGGCGCTGATAATGCGTGATGACCAGCATCGCGCGCTCGGCGCTGCGCAGCGCGTTGACGCCCTCGCTCACCAGCTTCAGCGCATCGATGTCGAGACCGCTGTCGGTCTCGTCCAGCACGGCGAAGCCCGGCTCGAACAGCGACATCTGCAGGATCTCCGCGCGCTTCTTTTCGCCGCCCGAGAAGCCCGCGTTCAGCGGCCGCTTCAGCATGTCGTCATTGATGTTCAGCGTCTTCGCCTTGGCGCGCACCAGCCGCAGGAACTGCGCCGCATCCAGCGGCTGCTCGCCGCGCGCCTTCTTCTGCGCGTTCAACGCGGTGCGCAGGAAATTCATCGTGGTGACGCCCGGAATCTCGATCGGATATTGCAGCGCCAGAAACACGCCCTTCGCCGCGCGCTCTTCCGGGGCCAGGCCAACCAGGCTCTCGCCGCGAAAGAGGATGTCGCCGCCCGTCACCTCATAGCCGTCGCGGCCCGCCAGCGTGTAGCTCAGCGTCGACTTGCCCGACCCGTTCGGCCCCATGATGGCATGCACCTCGCCCGCCGGGATCGACAGGCTGAGCCCTTTCAGGATCGGCTTGCCGCCGACTTCGACATGCAGGTCACGGATTTCCAGAAGCGCAGTCACGATGTTCGACCCGAATTGAACTCCGACACGGTGATCGACATGTCGGTGCGCGGACGCGCGATGAAATAAAACGCGATGGCGTCGCCGACGCCCAGAACGATCACGATGGCCGCCGGCATCCAGGGCAGCTCGGGCATCACATACGAGATCACGACCGCCGTCACGGCGGCGACCAGGCAGGCCATGATCAGCCCCAGCAGCATCGCCCAGCCTTCGGGCGACACCGGATGCGGCCGGTTGGAATTGTCGGCCCGCACGAACCAGATGGGGTTGCCGGTCATCCGACGCTCCCTTCCAGCGAAATGCCGACCAGCTTCTGCGCCTCGACGGCGAACTCCATCGGCAGTTGCTGCAGCACGTCGCGGCAGAATCCGTTGACGATCAGCGCCACGGCTTCCTCCTCCGGGATGCCGCGCGAGGTCGCGTAGAACAGCTGATCTTCCGAAATCTTCGAGGTCGTCGCCTCATGCTCCAGCTTCGCGCTGGGATTGCGGCTCTCGATATAGGGCACGGTATGCGCGCCGCACGACTTGCCGATCAGAAGCGAGTCGCACTGCGTGAAATTGCGCGCATTGTCCGCTTGGCGGTGAATGCTCACCTGCCCGCGATAGGTGTTCTGCGCGTGGCCCGCGCTGATCCCCTTGGAGACGATGCGCGAGCGCGTGTTCTTCCCCAGATGGATCATCTTCGTGCCGGTATCGGCCTGCTGGTAATTGTTGGCGATGGCGATGGAATAGAACTCGCCCACGCTGTCGTCGCCGCGCAGGATGCAGCTTGGATATTTCCAGGTGATCGCCGATCCGGTCTCGACCTGCGTCCACGAGATCTTCGAGGCCCGGCCCCGGCAATCGCCGCGCTTGGTCACGAAATTGTAGATGCCGCCCTTGCCGGTCTCGTCGCCGGGATACCAGTTCTGGACGGTCGAATACTTGATCTCGGCATTATCCAGCGCGACCAGCTCCACCACCGCCGCATGCAGCTGGTTCTCGTCGCGCTGCGGCGCGGTGCAGCCTTCCAGATACGAGACATAGCTGTCGCGGTCGGCGATGATCAGCGTCCGCTCGAACTGCCCCGTCTCCGCCGCGTTGATGCGGAAATAGGTCGAAAGCTCCATCGGACAGCGCACGCCCGGCGGGATGTAGACGAACGACCCGTCCGAGAAGACCGCCGCGTTCAGCGTCGCGTAGAAATTGTCCGTCGACGGAACGACGCTGCCCAGATATTTGCGCACCAGCTCGCCATGCTCGCGCACCGCTTCCGAGAACGAGCAGAAGATCACGCCGGCCTCGGCCAGCTTCTCCTTGAACGTCGTCACCACCGAGACGCTGTCGAACACGGCGTCCACCGCCACGTTCGCCAGCATCTTTTGCTCGGTGATCGGAATGCCCAGCTTCTCATAGGTCTTCAGAAGCTCGGGATCGACTTCGTCCAGGCTCTCCAGCTTGGGCTTCTTGCGCGGCGCCGCATAGTAATAGGCGTCCTGGAAGTCGATCCTTGGATAGTTCAGCATCGCCCAGGCGGGCTCGGCCATTTCCTTCCAGCGGCGAAACGCCTCAAGCCGCCAGTCGAGCAGCCATTGCGGCTCGCCCTTCTGCGCCGAAATGAAGCGCACCGTATCTTCGGTCAGCCCCTTGGGCGCCCGGTCGGATTCGATCTCGGTGACGAAGCCGTATTTGTACTTCTCGGTCTGCAGACCGCCGACGGTATCGATGGTTTCCTGAACGGCGGCCATTACGCGGCCTCCGACACGCGGCGCGCCAGCGCCTTCAGGGCGAAAGCGGTCCACGCCGTCACGAACGCATCCACTTGTTCCTCATGCGTATCGGGGCCCAGCGACACACGGATCGCATCACCCGCCGCCGTCACGCCCATCGCCCGCAGCACGTGGCTGATTTTCACCTTGCCGCTGGAGCAGGCCGCGCCCGAGCTCACCGCGAACCCGGCCAGGTCCATCGCCATCACCTGGGTCTCGCCCGGCACGCCCTCAAGCCCGATCAGCGCCGTATTGGGCAGACGCGGCGCGCCCGCGCCATGGATCGCCGCCTGCGGCACGGCCTGCCGGATGGCCGCTTCCATCCGGTCGCGCAGTCCGGCCAGCCGCGTCCAGTCTGCAGGACTTGCCGCCGCCGCGCCGAACGCCGCGATGGCCGGCACATTCTCGGTTCCGGCCCTGCGGCCCAGCTCCTGCCCGCCGCCCGCGATCTGCCGGGCCAGCTTCACGCCGTCGCGCACGACCAGCGCCCCGGCCCCCGGCACGCCGCCCATCTTGTGGGCCGACACCGTCATCATGTCCGCGCCCAGATCGCGCAGGTTGACCGGCATGCGCCCCGCCGCCTGCGCGGCATCCACGTGAAACAACCCGCCGGCCGCTTTCACCCGCTTCGCGATGTCGGCCGCCGGGGCGATCACGCCCGTCTCGTTATTGGCCAGCATCACCGACACCAGCGCCGGGCCGCCGCAGGCCGCGAGCGCGCGCTCCAGCGCGTCCAGATCCGGCACGCCCCGGGCGTCGACGCCCAGCGTGCGGAAGGCGATGCCCGGCCGGGCCGCATCCAGCGCATTGGCCAGCACCGAGTCGTGCTCGGTTTCGCCGGCCAGAATGGCCTTCACGCCGCCGGCCTCCGCAACGCCGCGCAGCGCCAGCGCGTTCGCCTCCGAGCCGCAGCTCGTGAAGATCACCTCGGCGGGAAACGCGCACACCAGGTCCGCCACGGCGGCCCGCGCCTCTTCCACCGTGCGGCGCGCGGCGCGGCCGGCGGCATGCACGGAGGACGGGTTGCCCCCCGCCTCCAGCGCCGCCAGCATCGCGGCGCGCGCCGCGGGCAGCGGCGGCGTCGTGGCGTTATGGTCCAGATACACGGCCATGGGCGTCTTCAGGCCACCATCGATTCCGGCTTGCGGCCCGGCTCGATCAGCAGATCGACGTCGAAGGCCGGCTCCATGCCGGGGCGCAGCGGGGCGCTGCGGCCCAGCACGCGGTTCTCCAGCACATCCGCCACCGACACCGACGACAGGAAGATGTGGATCTGGCGGCTCAGCTCCTCCCACAGATCGTGGGTCAGGCAGCGCGAATTGTTATTGAGACAGCCTTTGCGGGTTTCCGCGTTGCAGCGGGTCGCCTTGATCGGCTCGTCCACGGCCAGGATGATCTCCGCGATGCGGGTCTCCGCCATGGCGCGGGCCAGGCGATAGCCGCCGCCGGGGCCGCGCACCGACCGCACGATCCCGGCCCGGCGCAACCGGGCGAAAAGCTGCTCCAGATAGGACAGCGAGATTTCCTGACGGGCGGCGATATCGGCCAGCGAAACCGGCCTTTCCGTGCTGTGACGGGCCAGATCCGTCACCGCCATCACCGCATAACGTCCTTTGGTATTCAGCTTCATGGGCCGCCCGCCTCCGCGCGCCGAAAAACCTTGTTTTTCAGCGCCTTCACCGCGTATAGAGCGCCCTCGCAGGCGCGCCGTCACACGCCGGTTATAGGTTCTCCTACTACAGGGGTCAACAATATCCGGGCGGATTCTGGCGCGTCAGCCCGAATTCCTGATCCTGACGCTAGGTCAAAGCACAACATGCCTGAAGTCGTATTCACCGGCCCCGCCGGTCGCCTCGAAGGCCGCTACCAGCATCAGAAAAAGTCGGGGTCACCGATCGCGATCATCCTGCACCCGCACCCCAATGGCGGCGGGAACATGAACAACCGCATCGTCTACGACCTGTTCAACACCTTTGAACGGCGCGGCTTTTCGGTCCTGCGCTTCAACTTCCGGGGCGTCGGCCGCAGCCAGGGCCAGTATGACGGCGGCATCGGCGAATTGTCGGATGCGGCCTCGGCGCTCGACTGGATGCAGAGCTTCAATCCCAACGCGCAAACCTGCTGGATCGCTGGATATTCCTTCGGCGCGTGGATCGGCATGCAGCTGCTGATGCGCCGTCCCGAGATCGCCGGCTTCATCTCGGTGTCGCCGCCGGCGAACATCTACGACTTCACCTTCCTCGCGCCCTGCCCCTCGTCGGGCCTCATCACCACGGGGCTCAAGGACACCGTCGTCCCGACCGCCGATGTCGACAAGCTGGTCGACCGTCTGAAGGCGCAGAAGGGCATCGTGATCGACTACGACAAGATCGAGAACGCCAACCACTTCTACACCGACGCGATGCCGGAACTCTTCGAGTCCATCGAAGGCTATCTCGACAAGCGCATCCCCCGCATGGTCGAGAGCGGCTAAGCCACTCCCGCTCGCCATTTTGCCCAGCGGCTGCGCAGCAGCCCGGCGAACAACAAAGTCAGCGGCACGCCGAACGCGAGCGCCTGCATGCCGACGGGCTCGCCCGCGACCAGCGCCCACAGGCCAAACAGGCACAGTGCGGCGAAGAACGCGGTGGCGGCTCCCAGCACGACAATTCCTGTCAGCCCGCTCGCGGCCGTCGTCAGCGTCTGCTCGGGCGGCAGCGTATGGCCCGCCGCCTCGATGGCGTCGCCGATAGCGTCAACGAAATCCTCAAACCCTCCAAGATCAAGCCGCACATTGCGGCCCTTGCCGACATGCTTCGGCGCGATGCGGTAGCGCCCGCCCCCTTTCGCCTCGATCTCGAAGATCGGCATCCCACTCAGCGCCTCGCCCATCCGCGCCGCCGCGATCTCGCCCAGCGGCAGCGCCGCCTTGCGATATCGCCCCAGCAGGGGAATCAGCGGCCATTCGGCAATCGTCAGGCTGCCCGCCGTCAGCGTCCACGACCGGCGCGAGGCGGCCAGCATGGGTACCACCACGAGCGAAGCCATCAGCACAAGGACGCTCAGTGTCATCACCCCGGTTCCGTAGGGGACGGCGTCCTTGATCGCCCGCTCGTTCAACGCCATCAGCACCACCAACGCGATCATAAACGGCGCCCAGCTGAGCAGGAGCAGCGCCGCCCAGCCCCGGTTCACGTAGTGCGTGGCATAGGTCCGTGTCTTCGCTGTCGGAGGCGATGCGGTCTGGGCGGGGCGCTCCGCTTTCCGTGCGCGCCACTTCGCGAAGGGATCTGCCGACTGTTTCACCGATCCAGCAATTCGACGTCGAACACCGGAATAGAGCGTCGGGAGGCTTCTCCAACAACCGCGCGCGCGAAGGCGCGCCATGAGGGCGTCCGTTCGCGATGGGGTTCACTGGGAATGACAACCGTGCGCCCGTTCCGAAGATAGAGCTTCAACCCATGTACATCAATGTCGGACCGATAGGTTAGAACGACAGACGAAATGTCGCTGAATGCATAGGTGCGCTTCAGACCCCAGAACGAAAGAGCCTTTGAATGGACGGCGCGCAAACCATCTCGCCCAAGTGAAAACTCCGAGACCCGCATCGCCCAAAGAAAGCAGATCGATACTACGCTACCCAAGGCAAACCCGAGCGCCTTGGGAAAATAAAATAAAACGGAATATTCGACCCCAAGCTCCGATGCGAGCAGAGCGACCGAGACCGCGACGGCAAGTCCGATCAGCAGCGCCAGAAACAAGCGCGGCCGCGAGATCGTTTCACATCGATAGTGTGCAATATCTTCGCTCACGGCTTCCGCGCCAGCTTCCCGCCGGTCAGCGGCTGCGGCACGCCGGTTGTCGTCGGCACGCTCAAGGGCAGCCCGCGCAGATGCCGCGCGGCGAGAAACGCGAACGCCTCCGCCTCCAGGAAATCGCCGCGCCAGCCCACGGCCTCCACCGGCTCCACCGGCACGCGCAGCGCATCGCTCAGCGCCGCCATCATGGTCGGGTTGCGCCGCCCGCCGCCGCAGACCAGCCAGCGCGTTGCGGGCGACGGGAAGTGCCGGGCGGCCAGCGCCACCGTCTCGGCGGTGAAGCGCGTCAGCGTCGCCGCCCCCGTCGCCGCATCCAGCCCGCGCACCGGCGCGATGGAGAAGTCCATCCGGTCCAGCGATTTCGGCGGCGCCGCATCGAACCAGGGATTGTCCAGCATCGCGGCCAGAACGGCGGCGTCTGCCCGACCGCGCGCCGCCAGCGCCCCGTCCTCGTCGATGGGCTTGCCGGTGTGCTGCAGCGCCCAGTCGTCCAGCGCGGCGTTGCCGGGTCCGGTGTCGAAGGCCAGCAGCGCGCCCCCCGGCCCCACCCACGT
>JAKOQZ010000010.1 GCA_029778105.1 Pseudomonadota bacterium
CTCGCCGGTCGCATCCAGCAGCTCGGTCGGGAACGGCCCTTCGCCCACGCGCGTTGTGTAGGCCTTGCAGATGCCCAGCACATACCCCACCGCCGCCGGCCCGATGCCCGAGCCGGCCGCCGCCTGCCCCGCCACGCAGTTGGACGAGGTGACGTAAGGATACGTGCCGTGATCGACATCCAGCAGCGCGCCCTGCGCGCCCTCAAACAGGATGCGCGAGCCTTCGCCGCGCACTTCGGCGAGCTTGCGCCACACCTGCCCGGCATAGGGCAGCACTTTGGGCGCGATCTCCAGCAGCGCCGACACCAGCGACGCCGCGTCGGCCTCCGGCTGGCCGAATCCCCGGCGCAGCGCGTTGTGGTGCTGCAGAAGGTTCTCCACGCGGGATTTCAGGAAGTCCGGATCGGCCAGGTCGATCAGGCGGATCGCGCGGCGCCCCACCTTGTCCTCATAGGCCGGACCGATGCCGCGCTTCGTGGTGCCGATTCTGGTCCCCGAATTCGACGTCTCGCGGAAGCTATCCAGCTCGCTGTGGATCGGCAGGATCAGCGGCGCGTTGTCCGCGACGATCAGGCTCTCCGGCGTGATCTCCACGCCCTGGCTCCGCAGCAGGTCGATCTCCTTGGCCAGATGCCACGGATCGACCACCACGCCATTGCCGATCACCGACAGTTTGCCCGGCCGCACGATGCCCGAGGGCAGCAGGCTCAGCTTGTAGACCGTCCCGTCGATCACCAGCGTGTGGCCGGCATTATGCCCGCCCTGAAAGCGCACCACGACATCGGCGCGCTTCGACAGCCAGTCGACGATCTTGCCCTTGCCCTCGTCGCCCCACTGGGCGCCGATCACCGCAACATTGGCCATGCGACTGAAACCCCTGCCAAACAGACAAAAACCCCCGCCGGGAACCGATCCCGGCAGGGGTTGTTCCGACGCCTTATAGCGATGGCTTATCTGTCAATCCAGACTATTACGCTGCGCGTCCGAACGTCATTCCGGGCGAAGGCGCGGCGCACGCCCCGTCCCTCGCCGCCATCTTGAAGAACGCTTCGAGATAGGAAACGAACGCCGGGCCGACCGGCAACCGCAACACACATGGAGACCACAATGAACGAGGCTCAGATCCAGGCGCTCTTCTACGAGATGGCCAACTGGCTCGTGAACGCGGTCCCCAACCTGATCGGGGCCCTGCTGCTGCTCGCGGCCGGCTATTTCATCTCCCGGTGGGCGGCGAATGTGGTGAAGCGGCTCATGGGTGTCCGCACCCAGGTCGACCAGACCCTGACGCCCGTTCTCGCGACATTCGTCCGCTACGTCGTGATGATCATCGCGGTCGTCGCCGCTCTCGGTCAGCTCGGGGTCCAGATCGCGTCCGTGCTGGCGGTGCTGGGGGCCGCCGGCCTTGCGATCGGTCTGGCGCTTCAGGGCACGCTCTCCAACATCGCCGCCGGGCTGATGCTGTTGTGGCTGCGCCCCTTTCGCGCCGGCGAATATATCGACGCCGACGGCATCGCCGGCACGGTGGTCGAGGTCGGCCTCTTCGCCTCCACCCTGCGCACGGCGGAAGGCATTTATCGGTTCGCCCCGAACTCCGACCTCTGGAACAAGCCGATCCTCAAC
This sequence comes from Pseudomonadota bacterium, assembly GCA_029778105.1. Classification (GTDB taxonomy): domain Bacteria; phylum Pseudomonadota; class Alphaproteobacteria; order Micropepsales; family Micropepsaceae; genus JADZAI01. The sequence goes on from JAKOQZ010000010.1 coordinate 1,621, forward strand.
TACACGCGCAACCCGACCCGTCGTCTCGAATTCGTGGTCGGCATCGACTACCGCGACGACATCGCCAAAGCCCGCGACGTGCTGCTCACCCTCGCCAGGTCGGACACCCGCATCCTGTCCGAGCCCGAGCCCCTGGTCGTGATCTCCCAGCTCGGCGACAGCAGCGTCAATCTTACGCTGCGCTGCTGGGTGCCGACCCCCGAGTACTGGGAGACGCTCTGGTCGCTGACGGAAAAAGGCAAGGCCGCCATCGAGGCTGCCGGCCTCTCCATCCCGTTCCCGCAGCGCGTCGTCCGCCATGTCGGTGCGGCGCAGGCCGCATGACGCAGCCTCAAAGGCTCAGGCCGCGTCCTTCGCCACCATCTTGAAGTACTGGTCGAGATAGGAAACGAACACGGGGCTGATGCCTTCCTTGGCGAGATAGCTCGCCGGCACCGGCGTTGCGATGGGCTCGAAATCCGGGTTCGCTTCCGCCTTCTTCGGCCAGTCATGGTGCAAAATCGCCGCCCGCCCGATCAGCGCATAATCCACGCCCGCCTCAAGACATGCCCGCGCGTCCCTGGCCGAGCGCACCTTGCCCGCCACACCCAGCACGCAGCCCTTGCGCGGCAGTTCGGCGAACACATCGATCAGGCGCTTGCCCTTGAACCGTTCGTCGCTCGCTTCCGAGAACACGTCCCACAGCGACATATCGAGAAAGTCCACCTTGCCCCCGACAAGGATCGCTCCCGCCAGGTCACGGATCTCTTCCATGTCGAGATCGAACCGCTCCGGCGACAGCCTGACGCCCAGCGTAAAGCCCGGCTTGGTCGCGGCGCGCACGCCGTCGATGATCTCGTTCAGCAGATGCGCCCGGTTCTCCGCCGTCCCGCCATAGGCATCCTCGCGCTTGTTCAGCCCCGGTGAGAGAAACGCGCAGATGATATAGCCATGCGCCCCGTGCAGCTCGACGCCGTCGAACCCGGCCTTCTCGGCCCGCACCGCACCGGCGATGAAATCGTCGCGCAGCTGGTGGACTTCCTCCAGCGACAATTCGCGAGATCCGGTGTCGGCATGATCGGACGGCCCCACCGGCGCTTCGCCGATCAGCTCTTTGGGCGAACGGACGCCGGCGTGATGCAGCTGCACCACCGCCAGGCTCCCCTCCGCCTTGATCTTGTCGGCGAGCCGCTTGAGCCCCGGCAGATGGTCGTCCGACCAGATGCCCAGCTGCCCCGGAAAGCCCTGCCCCCGGCGCTGCACATGCGCCGCGCAGGTCATGGTCAGGCCAAAGCCGCCCTCCGCCCGCATGGTCAGCCAGCGGAATTCCTCGTCCGACAACGTGCCGTCGGCATGGCTCTGGGTGTTGGTCAGCGGCGCCAGCATCAGGCGGTTTTTCATAACCGCCCCCGAAGCGAGGGCGAGCGGCTGGAACAGATCGGTCATGGGGTTCCTCGAATGGCGATCCCATTGAGGTGTCATCGCCCCACGCCAAATTCAAGCCGCCGCCCCCTGTCTTCCCCCGTTCTGGCGGGGGAAGCACCCCGCAAAGCGGGGAAAGGGGGCGGTCTCAGAACGCCAGGACTTTCGCCTGCTTCACCGCCGGCAGCGCGCGGATCGCGGCCAGCGTCGCGTCCGGCACGCCGCCATCCACTTCCACCAGGGCGATGGCGTCCTGCCCCGCCGACACGCGGCCGAGGGCGAAGTTCGCGATATTCACCTTCGCCTCGCCCAGCAGCGTGCCCAGACGGCCGATGAAGCCCGGCTTGTCCTCGTTGGTCACATACAGCAGGTGCGGCGCGAACGCGCCCTCCAGGCGGATGCCCTTCACGTCGACGATCCGCGCATCGCCATTGGCGAACACCGTGCCGGTCACGTCGCGCGTGAATTCCGGCGTCGTCACGCGCACGGTGATCAGCGACTCATACGTGCCCAGCTGCTCGCGGCGCGATTCGGTGATCACGATGCCGCGCTCCTTCGCCACCACCGGCGCGTTGACCATGTTGACGTCGGGCAGCGCGGGCTTCAGCAGGCCGGCGATCGTCGCCTGCGTCAGCGCGCGCAGGTTCAGCTTCGCCACCGCGCCTTCATAGATGATCTCGACGCCCGTGATGCTCGTCTCGGTCAGCTGCCCGGCGAACGCGCCCAGCTTTCCAGCGAGATCGATCCACGGCTTCATCACCGCCGCATCCGCCGCGCTGATCGAGGGCATGTTGATCGCGTTCGTCACCGCGCCGGTCAGCAGATAGTCGGAAATCTGCTCCGCCACCTGCAGCGCCACGTTCTCCTGCGCCTCGTTGGTGGACGCGCCCAGATGCGGCGTCGCCACCACTTTTTCGTGCCCGAACAGCGGATGCGCCTTCGCCGGCTCCGTCTCGAACACGTCCAGCGCCGCGCCCGCGATATGCCCGCTGTCCAGCCCCGCCTTCAGCGCGACTTCATCGATCAGCCCTCCGCGCGCGCAGTTGACGATGCGCACGCCGGGCTTCGTCTTCGCCAGCGCTTCGGCCGACAGGATGTTGCGCGTCTGCGGCGTCATCGGCGTATGCAGCGTGATGAAATCGGCCCGGGCCAGCAGATCGTCCAGCTCCACCTTCTCCACGCCCAGCTCCTGCGCGCGCTCAAGGCTCAGGAATGGATCGAACGCCACCACCTTCATCTTCAGGCCCAGCGCACGGTCGGCGACGATCGAGCCGATATTGCCGCAGCCGATCAGACCCAGCGTCTTGCCGTACAGCTCCACGCCCATGAAGCGGTTCTTCTCCCACTTGCCGGCATGGGTCGAGGCGTTCGCCGCCGGCACATCGCGCGCCAGCGCAAAGATCAATGCGATGGCGTGCTCGGCCGTGGTGATCGAATTGCCGAACGGCGTATTCATCACGATCACGCCGCGCGCCGTGGCGGCGGGAATATCGACATTGTCGACGCCGATCCCCGCGCGCCCGACGACCTTCAGATTGGTCGCCGCCTTCAACACCTCGGCCGTCACCTTGGTGTTCGAGCGGATGGCGAGGCCATCGTACTCACCGATGACCGCCAGCAGCTCGTCCTTGGAAAGACCGGGCTTCACATCCACCTCGACGCCGCGATCCTTGAAGATCTGCACGGCAGCGGGCGACAGGGCGTCGGAAATCAAAACTTTGGGCATTGGAATGCTCCGATCCGAATTTGGGTGTCATGCCCGCGAAGGCGGGCATCCATGGCTGGCGCTGCGGACGCCCGCTTTCACGGGCGTGACAGCAGTGATGGGATTAAGCGGCCTTCGCCTTCGCGGCGGCCCAGTCGAGCCACGGCATCAGCGCGGCGACGTCGGATGTCTCCACCGTCGCGCCGCACCAGATGCGAAGCCCCGGCGGCGCATCGCGATAGGCGCCGGCGTCCAGCGCCACGCCTTCCTTCTCCAGGATATCGGCCACCTTCTTCGCCAGCGCCGCGGCCGCTTCGGCATCCGCCGGCGCATCCTTCAGCGTCAGGCACACCGACGTGTTCGAGCGGCTGGCCTTGTCTTCCGCCAGGAAGGCGTAATGCGGCGAGGCCGCGACATGCGCCTCGATGGCGGCAAGGCTCGCATCCGATTTCGCGATCAGCGCGTTCAAGCCGCCAAGGCCCTCCGCCCATTTCAGCGCATCGAGATAATCTTCCACGCACAGCATCGAGGGCGTGTTGATCGTCTCGCCCTTGAAGATGCCTTCGACGATCTTGCCGTCCTTGGTCATCCGGAAAATCTTCGGCAGCGGCCAGGCCGGCTTATAGCTTTCCAGCCGCTCCACCGCGCGGGGGCTCAGGATCAGCATCCCGTGCGCGCCCTCGCCGCCCAGCGCCTTCTGCCAGGAGTAGGTGACGACATCGAGCTTCGCGAAATCCAGCTTCTGCGCAAACGCCGCCGAGGTCGCATCGCAGATCGTCAGGCCCTTGCGGTCGGCGGCGATCCAGTCGCCGTTCGGCACCCGCACGCCGGAGGTCGTGCCGTTCCAGGTGAAGACGACATCGTTGTCGAAATTGACGGTCGAAAGATCGGGCAGCTTGCCGTAAGGCGCCGTGATCTGGCGCGCCTCGATCTTCAGCTGCTTCACCACGTCGGTGATCCAGTCCTTGCCGAAGCTTTCCCACGCCAGCATGTCGACGGGGCGCGCGCCCAGCAGCGACCACAGCGCCATCTCCACGGCGCCCGTGTCCGACGCCGGCACGATGCCGATGCGGTAATCCGCCGGCACCTCAAGCACCTTGCGGGTCAGCTCGATGGCTTCCAGCAGCTTCGCCTTGCCCGGTTTCGAGCGGTGCGAGCGTCCCAGAACGCCGTTTTTCAGGACTTCAGGGGTCCAACCCGGGCGCTTGGCGCAGGGTCCGGACGAAAAAAAAGGCCGTGCAGGGCGCACGGCCGGCGCAGTGCCGGTCATTTCTGTGATCCTTCCAGATCAAAGCACCTCGTTGGGGAGGTGTGGCCCGCCGACGCGTATAAGCGCGCCGCCCCACCCCGGCAACGAAGAACTGAGCAATATTCTTGCTTTCTGAAATCGCGTGCCGCCCGTCACATCCCGGCAACCCCGCGACCTGATGGTGGACATAATTCCTATATACGTTCCGGTCGCACGCCCGTCAAGGGATAAATAGGAATTATTTCTACGCCTTTGCCAGCGCTGCCAGGGCGGCCCGCAACTGGCCCGCTTTCCCCGCATCCGCCGCGATCCGCGCCCCCGTCCACCCGCCGGACATCAGGTCCACCGTCACCGACGCCTCGTCCACCACCGCAGCCGACATCGTCGTCAACACCAGCAGCAGCGCTGCCGGCCCGGCCTTCGCCCGCGTCGAGGCGGTCCACACCGCCACCGGCTTTCCGGCAAACTCCGTGTCGCCCACCAGCCAGTCGAGCGCGTTCTTGAACGA
>JAKOQZ010000070.1 GCA_029778105.1 Pseudomonadota bacterium
AAGGCGGCGCTCGAAATGCTCGGGCGCCTCTTCGACGGCCGCGACAAGGGAGTTCAGGCGGCGCAGGCGACGCTGCGCCAACTGCTGGCGACCGAGATCGTCATCGCCTTGCCGGGCCTGAATGAGACCCAGACGGCCCTGCGCCTCCTGCGCAACGGCAAGGAGAAGAAGTGAAGGCCCTGTTCTGGATCCTCGCCCTGTTCGGGCTGGCGGTTGCCGTCGCCCTCGGCGCGCGGGTCAACGACGGCTATGTCCTGGTCGTCCTTCCTCCGCATCGCGCCGAAGTCAGCCTGAACCTTTTCATTCTGGCGCTGGTCGCCTTCGTTCTTGTCCTCTATGCGGCGCTGCGGACGTTGGCGCTGACCTTCGGCCTGCCCAGGCGGGCCAAGGAGTATCGGCAGCGGCGGCGGCGCGAGCGCGCCGGTCTGGTATTTCAGGATGCCGTGCGGCTGCTCTTCGAGGGGCGTTTCGGGCAGGCCATGAAGAAGGCCGGCGAGGCTTACGAGGCCGGCACTTTCCGCGGCGTTTCGGCCTTGGTCGCGGCGCGCGCCGCGCAACGCATGCACGAGCCGGAAAAGCAACGGGACTGGATGCGCCGGGCGCTGGCCGACGATCCGCGCAACGAAGCGGCGGCGCTGATGCTGGAAGCCGAGATGATGAACGAGTTGCGCCGCTTCGATGAGGCGCTGGCCGTGCTTGGCCGGTTTCAGGGCAAGCAGGGACGTCATATCGCCGCCCTGCGCCTGGAACTGCGGGCACGCCAGGGAACCGGCGACTGGGATGGCGTTGTCAAGCTCGCCCGCCAGCTCGAGAAGCGCGATGCCTTGCCGCCGGAAGTGGCGCGCGAGATCAAGACCGTTGCCCATCTCGAGAACATCCGCCGACGCCGTGCCGATGCCGGTCAGCTTCAGGATTACCTGCGGGCCGTTCCAGCCGTCGAGTACGGGCGTCGCGTGGTGCTGGCTGGCGCCCGGGCGCTGGTCGATCTGGACGCGTTACCGGTGGCGCAGAACCTCATCGAAAGCGCGCTCGACGGTTATTTCGAGGCGGGCTGGCAGCCCGAACTGGTGACGCTGTATGGTGGCCTGACGGGGCCGGGGCTGACCGCGCGGATCGCCCGGGCCGAAGACTGGTTGCGCCAGTATCCTGGCGAAGCGGGGCTGCTGCTGGCGCTCGGGCGCATGTGCATGAATCAGCGTCTGTGGGGCAAGGCACAGAGCTATATCGAAGCGTCGCTGGCGACCGAGGAAACCCGCGAGGCGCATCTGGCGCTTGCCGAACTCTGCGACAAGCTCGAGCGCAGCGACGAGGCCAACCGCCATTTCCGGGCGGCGGTAGGGCTTGAAGCGCACTGAGAAGTATCCGCCGGCGCTGAAGCTCAGGCCCAGTCGGCGGGTTGCAGGAATACCTCGTACAGTTCCGCTTCCGGGGTGCCGGCTTCCGGCTGCCAATCGTAGCGCCATTTAACGACGGGCGGCAGCGACATCAGGATTGACTCGGTGCGCCCGCCCGACTGCAGGCCGAACAGCGTGC
>JAKOQZ010000071.1 GCA_029778105.1 Pseudomonadota bacterium
CCTGGGCGCTGCCGTCCTTCCATCTCGCCCAGCTCGCCCTGATCGAGGCGGGCATGCAGACGGCCGAACATTTCTGGCTCCACATTGCGGCGACGCTGGCCTGGACGGCGGTTCTCGCGGGGCTCGTCGCCTGGGCCGTCCGGCGGGAGGCCGACTGAGACTGTGACGGATCGCCCGCTGCCTGTAGGATCGGCCGATGCACCGGCCGGTCCTTTCATGTCGATGATCCCGCACGAGGCGACGGCCCGCGCCGCGCGCCCCGGCCTGTATGAGAGGCTGCGGGACTGGCTGTCGCCCGAAGGGCCGTGGCTGTGGCTGATCTATCTGCCGCTCTACGGGATGAACTGGTTCTGGGTCGCGCCTGAGGCCAGCGATATCGGCATCTCGCTGCTCGCGCTGCCGATTTTCCTCGTCATCTATGTCAAGGGTCACGCGGCCGTCCGGGCCGGACCCGAGGCGGTGCCCTGGATCGCCTCGCTTATCATCGTCGCCTTCACGCTGGGCGTTGCGACCAACGGCAACTGGAGCGTCATCGTCGTCTATGCCTTCGCATTGGCCGGCGCGCTCCGCCCTCAGCGTGTCGCGCTCTACACCGTCGGGGCGATCATCGCCGCAGTCCTCGCCTTCAGCCTGGGTTTCGGCATTCACTTCGCGCAATGGGTGACGGGCCTCTTTTTCGGCCTCATCGTCTTCGTCGCCAATTTCTTCTCGGCCGAGCTGACGGCCAAGAACGCCGCCCTCGCCGCATCGCAGGGCGAGGTGCGCATCATGGCCGCCGCGGCCGAGCGCGAACGCATCGCGCGCGACCTCCACGATCTGCTCGGTCACACCCTCACCGTCGTCGCGGTGAAGGCCGACCTCGCGGCGCGGCTGGTGGATATCGATCCCGCACGGGCGCGTGTGGAGATGCAGGAGCTTCAGGTGACCGCCCGCACCGCGCTCGCCGACATCCGCAGCGCCGTCACCGGCATGCGCCGCGTCGTGCTGGGCGCCGAGCTGGCGCAGGCGCGCAACGCGCTCGCCGCAGTCGACACCACGCTGGCGGTCAGCGGCCCCGACGCCGTTCTGCCGGCGGACGTCGAGAATACGCTTGCCATGCTGCTGCGCGAGGGCGCCACCAATGTCGTGCGTCACGCCCGCGCCAGCCGATGCGAAGTGACCATCGACGTCGAGCCGGACGCCGTCCGCTTCGTGTTGGCCGATGACGGCGTCGGCGGCGAGATCCGTGAGGGCAACGGCCTCGCGGGTATGCGGGCGCGGGTCGCGGCTGCAGGCGGCACGCTGGCGGTGAAGGGCGGCGAAGGCACGCGCATCGAGGCCGTTCTGCCGTTGGAGGCACGGGCATGATCCGCGTCGTCGTCGCCGAAGATCAGGCCATGGTGCTGGGCGCGTTGTCCGCGCTGCTTGAGCTGTCCGGCGATATCAAGGTGGTCGGCCGTGCGGCCGATGGCGCCGCCGCGCTCGATCTGATCCGCGCCCACAAGCCCGACGTGATCGTCTCCGACATCGAAATGCCCGGCCTCACGGGCATCGAGCTTGCGGCGATGCTGACGGCCGAGAAGAACCCGGCGCGCGTGCTGATCGTCACCACGTTCGGCCGCCCCGGCTATCTGCGCCGGGCGCTCGATGCCGGCGTGCGCGGCTATCTTCTGAAGGACACGCCCTCCGATCAGCTCGCCGAGGCGGTGCGCAGGATCGCCGCCGGGGGCAGGGCGGTCGCGCCGGAACTCGCCGAGGCCGCCTGGGGCGTGGCCGATCCTTTGAGCGAGCGCGAGCGCGACGTCCTGCGCCTCGCCGAACAGGGCCGCTCGAACAAGGAGATCGCCGATGCGCTCGGCCTCTCGCTCGGCACCGTGCGCAACTATCTCTACGAGGCGGCGCAAAAGCTCGGCGCGCAGAACCGCGTCGAGGCGGCCCGCATCGCCCGGGCCAATGGCTGGCTCTAGCCGGCGGAAGGATTATGCTGGAGCCTTCGCTCCACGATCTATGGGATCAACCATGTCGCTGCTTCGGGTCGCCATCTTCGCTCTGGCCGTCACCGGCCCGGCGGCAGCCGCCGATGGCGACCGCCCCACCGACGACGCCGTCATCGCGCGCTGGCAGGAAGCGAACGGCTTCTGCCGGGGCGGCAGCGGCGACCAGCCCGAAACATGGGCCTGGTGCGCCGTCAGGGACGGTCTCGACCAGGTGCTCGGCACGCGCGGCTGGTGCTACGGCAAGAAGGACCAGGCCGGCTTTGAGATGGTCTGGCACCGCTGCGGGCCGGATTCCAACCCGCCCAGCCTGCCCAAGATGGAATGACCGGCAGCGTTAGCTGACGAGACCGGCCAGTTCCGGCACGGCCGACGCGGCGCGCCAGCCGGCATCGGGGTGGTGGACCTGGGTGTCCGCCTTGATCTCGCCTGCCTTCGCGGCGGCGATCAGTTCAGCGGTGCTCAAGGGCCCGACCATCTCGGCCCCCTTCGCGTAATGCCACACTTTTTCCGCGGCAGCCTCTTCGGCCTTCTCGGGGCGATCGTGGCGGTCGATCCGCGACCCGGTCGCGAGGGCATGCGGCGCGGCAAAAGCGACAAGCGCCGCCGCGATGGCGACTGCACGGATGAAAGCCATGGTGAAAGCGTCCCGGAGAAGTGCGAAATGACGAAGCGCCGCAAGCTAGGGCTGCCCGCACGCCGTCCGCAACGGGAACTTGCGCGCGCGGCGTCTATGGACAAGCTGAGCACGTGGATGTGATCGCCAAATACCGTCCCGCGTCGGTTGCGGGCCTGTGCGCGCTCGTGCTGGCCGTATTCGCCAACGCGCTGGGCGTCGCCTTCCTGCTCGATGACCTCGGCGACATCGCCGACAATCCCGCCGCGCGCGCCGCGACCTTCTTCGAGCGCCTGCCGCAGACAAACCGCCCGTTCACCAAGGCGAGCTATGCGCTCAACGATGCCCTGCACGGGCTCGCGCCGGCCGGCTATGCGGCGGTGAACGTCGCGCTCCATCTCATCTGTCTCGCCTTCGCCTGCCTGCTGGCGCGCCGGGCCTTCGAAAAGGCGGGCGCAACCGCCGCGACGATGTGCGCGCTCGCCGCCTGCGCGGTCTGGGCCGTCCACCCCGCGCTCACCGAAAGCGTCACCTATCTCTCGGGCCGTTCGATGGTACTCAGCGCGGCGCTGATGCTTGCCTCGCTCCATGCCGCCACGGGCGCGCGATGCCGTCCGGCGCTGGCCTTCGCCTGCGCCTTTCTCGCTCCGCTGGCGCGCGAGACCGCGCTGATCCTTCCCCTCATTCTCCTTTGGTGGCGCTGGACGATCGGATCGCCGCGAGGTCGCGACTGGCCCGTCTGGGTGGGCAGCGCGCTCGCGGCGCTGGTCATCGCGGCGATGCCGCGCCACCGCGATCTCGTCGCCTTCAGCCTCGAGATGCGCGATCCGCTTCTGGCGTTGCGCGACAACATCCACGCCGCCACACAAACGCTCGCCTACTGGTTCACGCCCTGGCGCGTGATCATCATGCCCGAAGCGCCGCCGCCGCACGCCTGGTCCGATCCCGCGACGGTGGTGCGGATCGCGGGCGTCCTCGCCGCCGCAGCGCTTGCCTTCGCTGTACGGCGCACGGCGCCGGCCGCCGCCTTCGGCATCGGCCTCGCGCTATTGGCGCTCGTGCCGTCGAACACGATCGTCTGGCGCGTCGATCCCGTCGCCATGAAGCCGCTCTATCTCGCGGGCCTCGGTCTTTCGCTCGCTGCTGTCGACATCGCGCGCCGTCTCGCCGGGCCGCGCATCGCGCTGCCGATCGCCGCGATGACGGCCCTCGCGCTGGGGTTGCAGACTCATGCGCGCAACGCGCTCTTCCAGAACGAGGTCGCGCTCTTCGCCGACGCCGTCGCCAAAACGCCGGATAACGCCAGAGCCTGGATCGCCTATGGCAGCGCGCTGATGGCGGATCGGCGCTACGACGAGGCGGAGATTGCGCTCACGCGCGGCCTCGACCTCGCGCCCCAAGATGAACGTGCGATGAATCTTCTCGGCGCGATTGCGACAATTCGCAGCGTGGAGCGCAATGGCGGCGGCCGCTAAATCTCGTCGCCATGAGCCAAGGTATTATCAAGGCCGCGCGCATTGTCGCCGCTGCGCTTACTGCCTTCACATTCTCGTTCGAAACGCTCGCGGCGGATGGCGAACCCGGGCGGTGGTCGCCGGCGCAGCGGCGCGCCAATCAGATGGAGAGCTCCACCTGGGCGGCCGGGGAATGCGTGAAGGACACCGACATCTTCTCCGACTACGAATACACCTATTATTCGATGAATCTGCTGCGCGAGATCCGCATCATGCAGATGAGCGGCGGCGTCAGGGAAGGCACCGTCGGCGATCTGGATACGCAGATCGCGCAGCTTCGCGATCTCAATCGCTCGCTCAGCCAGTGCCGCTTCGACAGATATTCCCGCCACGCGCTCGAACGCGCCCTCAACAGCTGCAAGGGATTGGTCCACGAGCTTTACGCGCTCGACAGCGAAGCCGCCTTCTTCATGAAGAAGGGCTGGATCACCAAGTACGACCGCATGGCCGGCGCCGAAAAGCTGTTGCCGGCGGTTCAGGCCTGCCGCGATAAACTCGGCAAATGCTATAATCCCAACAGCAAGACGCAGGTCGAATGGGCGACAAGCCTCTTCGCCGCCGAAGCCTTCTTCCGCGACATCACCAATCAGAAGGCGGCGCTGCTTCTCGACCTCCCGCCATGTTCGCGCACCATGCTTCTGGCCGGCGACGACAAGCCCGATCCCAACGACATGGTCTATGTCGGCTACGCGAACATGACCTACACGGCCAAACACTTCTGGGGCGGCACACCGGGGTCGTACAAATGATCCGCCGGTTTTGCGCGATCGCTGTCGCCGCCGCGGCGCTTGTCGTTGCGCAGGCGCAGGAGGCGATGCCTCAGCCGGTGCAATCCGCCGTCTCGCAGGCCGATGTCTGGACTGCCCGTTTCAACGACATGGTGCGCGCCTGCGAGGCCGACGCCACCGGAGCCGCATGCGAGGCCGGGCGGCTGGCGGTGCAGGCCGATCTCGCCGCCGCGATGACCCTCATCTCCTACATGGACGACAGGGCTGCGGCGCGCGAGGCCGTGCGTCCGGCGCTCGCGATCGATGCGCCGGGCGTGCAGACGGCGGCCGCCTATGCGCTGGCGCGGCTGGTGCCCGAGGAAAAGGACACGCCTGTCCTGCTCGGCCTGCTCAACGATCCCGTGCCGACGCTGCGCCGTGCCGCGTGGGGCGCGCTCAATGCCAGCCCCGATCCGTCCGTGCGTGACTGGGTCGCGCGCGCCAAGGGTCAGTTGGTGGGCGAGCGCTTCGTCGACGATGTCCGCCCCACCGATGCCGCGACGCTCGGCGTCGCGCTGCCGCCGGGCAGCGTGCCTGTGTGGCTTGAGGTGCCGGCCTGGCGCTTCGGCGCGCAGGTGTTCACCGCCGACGGCCAGCCCGGCGATGTCATCACCTATTTCTCCAATATCGCCGGCCGCGGCTCGATGCCGCTTGAAGACGCAGCGGCGATGTTCGCCGACGACAAGGGCTCTGCCCAGGCGCTCGAGCGCTATCGCAACGCCGCCTGGTATCAGTCGCCCTATGTGGTCGTTCTGGATGACGGGGTCGCAGGCGACACCTCCAAACCGCGCCGTCTGGCGGTCGTGTGGTATGACGTACAGTTCGCCAAGGCCGGCTTCGCGCTGCAGTGGCTGCCCTCTGCCGCCATGCCCGGTTCGGGCCAGACTCCCTGGTCCGGCTACACGCCTTTGCCGGCGACGCTCGGCGTCGCGGCGGCGGGTGAGGCCGTCGCCGACGAGAGCTGGGTCAAGCCCGACGCGCAGCCCGTCGATACCGAAGCCTTCTCGATGGCGCGTTCGGGCGACGTGCGCGCGGCCGAACTCTATCTCGAGCTTTTCCCGGAAGGCGCCTACCGGGCGGAGGCCGAAGCGCTGAAGGCGCAGCCTTGGGTCAAGCCTGTCGACGTCGATCCCGTCGAGCCGACCTCGGTGCGCATCGCCTTCGCCAATCTTCCAACCGACAAGCCGGTCCGCTTCGACGTCGTAAGAGACGCGGACATCCGCTCCTGGGCGGAGCAGAGCCGCCCGCAGCCGACGCAGCCCAACAATCCCGTTTCGGCGCCGCCCGGTCAGTCGTCCGGCGAGGTCGTATGGATGGCCGACCGCATGATGAAGCCGGGCCTCTACCAGATCCGCGTCTTCTACGGCGAAGACAAGATGGATTTCGACGGCCTCTCGCTCGCCAAGATGCTGCCGGCCGAAGAGGCGCAGATGCTGGTCTCGCTGCGCATCGTTCCGCGCACGGTCGAGTTCACGCTCGACAAGCCGGTCTATAATTTCGGCGAGGCCGTGCGCATTTCCTACAAGGGTATGCCCAAGGCCAACAGCGACAATGCGGGCTCGCCCTTCTTCACCATCGTTCCCAAGGGGGCGCCCGACAAGGATTGGGGACGGTACATCTACACCAAGGATCAGCTGGAAGGGACGATCATCCTCGAAGCGCCTTCGACGCCCGGCGACTACGAGGTGCGCGCGCTCTTCCAGGAAGACGCCATCGTGCGCGGGGTGCAAAGCTTCACCGTCGATCCAGCCCGCGCCACGGCGCCCGTTCCCACGCCCACGCCGGTGCCTACGCCCGCGCCGACGCCCGAGCCGGAAGACATGAACGTCGTCATCACGCTGACGAAGCCGGTCTTCGCTGCGGGCGAGGCGATCACGGGGAATGTCACGGGCCTGTCGGGCGACCGCGACTGGGTGGCGGTGGTGCCGGCCGGGTCGGAAGACGGCGCGACGGGCCAGTGGGTCTACACGGGCGGCGCGACAGAGGCCGCTTTCACCTTGCCGGGCCAGCAGCCGGGTGCTTATGAAATCCGGGTGCGCTTCCACGATCAGTACCGGCCGGTTCGCCGCCGTCTGCCCATTGAGGTGAAATAGGCTCATGCGCCGTGCATCTTCCGGCGGCCCGGACATGGCCGTCGTGGTGATGGCTTACGGGCTCAGGCCGACACTCCCGGCCGCCGTGCGCTCGGTGCAGAGTCAGGCGCCGGCCGCCGAAGTCGTCGTCGTCCATTCCGGGCCGGGCGATGTCGCCGGCCTGCTGGAAGACGCCGGGGTCTCGGTGCGTCTGATACGGTCCGAGGCGCGCCTGCTGCCGGGCGGCGCGCGCAACGCCGGGATCGTCGCCACCACCGCGCCGTGGATCGCCTTTTTGGCCGATGACTGCATCGCCGAGCCGGGCTGGATATCGCGCCGGCTCGCCGCGCATCGCGAGGGGCACGGGGCGGTCGCCAGCGCCCTGCTGTGCCACGCGCCGGGCAACCCCGTCGCTCTGGCGGCTCATCTCAGCCTCTTCGTGCGGCGGATGCCGCACCTGCCGGGGCACGAGGTGCTGCTTTATGGCGTCTCCTATGCGCGCGCGCTGTTCGATCGCTATGGCCTGTTCCGCGAGGATATCGAGGGCGGCGAGGACACCGAATTCAACGGCCGCCTCACCGGCGCCGACCGCCCGGTCTGGCGTCCCGAAGTGCTCACGACCCATTGCGGCGTCACCCATCTCGGGCCGTTTCTCGCCGGACAGGCGCGCCGCGGCCGGCGCATGGCGGAAAGCAGCCAGGCGATCGGGCGGGCCGATGCGTCCGGCGTTGCGCGCAACGTCCTGCGCCGCACCGGGCATATGCGCCGGCTCTCGCGTCTGGCCATGAAAGGCGAGCACCCGGTTTCCCGGTTCTTCGCCATCCCGTTGATCTGGCTTGGAAATATCGCCTATGCTTGGGGCGCTTGGAGGGCTGGGCGCAAGCCATGATGTCGGCTGAAATCAAACCGGGACGGCCGGTGCGCGTGCTCGCCGTTTTCTCCTTTCGCTACGACGCCCATCTCGTCCCCGCGATGATCGAGAATATCGCGCCGATGGTCGATGGCTGGATCGCCTATGACGACCGCGCCAGCAACGCGCTTTATTCCAACGAGGTCCGCCGCCGCGCGATGCTGCTGCGCGCGGCGCGCAATGCAGGCGCGGCGTGGGCGCTCGCGATCGATCCCGACGAACGCTTCGAAGACGGAATGGCCGCAGCCATGCCGGCCCTTCTCGCCGACACGGCCACAGACGTGCATACCTTTGCGCTGCGCGAGATGTATGCGCCCGACACCTACCGGATCGACGGCATCTGGGGCGAAAAGCGGCAGGGTCGGCTGCTGTCGCTGAAAGACGGAATTGTCGAACCCAAGGGCGATCTCCATCTTCCCTGGTCGGCGTTTCTGCCCAAGCCGCAGCAGGTCAACAACACGCCCCTCAATCTGTATCACCTCAAGATGATCGCCCCCGAACGGCGCTCCGCGCGCGCCGCGCTCTACAAACATCTCGACCCTGCCGGCCGTATGCAGAAGGTCGGGTACGACTATCTCGCCGACGAAACCGGAGCCGCCTTCGAGACCATTCCGGCAGGCCGTTCCTACAGCCCGGCCCATGTCGACGACGGCGAGCTCTGGATGCCGAGGTTGATGGCGTCCGCATGACTTCGACCTTCGAGGATGATGTCGACGGGCGCATCCGCGCGCTCGTCATCACCAATCAGTTCCGCAATTTCGCGGGCTCCGAGATCGTGGCGCTCGAGGTCGCCGAATGGTTCGCCGCGCGCGGTGACGCCGTCACGCTCGCCGCAAATGTCAGCGGACCGCCTATCGCAAATGAGGTCGCCGGGTTCACGCTCACCGGCGGCGTGGAATGCCTCACGCTGTCGGATTTCGATGTCGTCTGGTGCCAGCACGACCTGCTCAGCCTGCTGCCGCTCGATGCCTGGCGCGCGCTCGTCGACCGCCGCCTGCCGCTCGTCGCGCTCGTCTCGCTGTCGCCGTTCGAGCCCTACGAGCATGTCGACGGCCTGATCGCCGAAGCGCTGGGCGCCGAAGTCTTCGCCAACTCGCCCGAGACCGCCGACGAAATCGCGCGCCGCAATCCCTCCAAGATCGACCGCGCGGCCATTCGTGTTTTCCACAACGCCGCGCCGCCGTCCTTCTTCGCGCCGCGCCCCGCGCCGGCGAAAAGCCTCCGCCGTCTTCTGGTGGTGTCCAATCACGTGCCGCCCGAGCTTGGCGAGGCGCTGGCTCTACTCGCCGAACGCGGGGTGGAGATCGGCCGGATCGGGGCCGGGACCAACCCGCACCGCGTCACGCCGGCGGAAATCGCTGCAGCCGACGCGGTCATCACCATCGGCAAGACGGCTATATACGCCCTCGCGTCGGGAACGCCGGTCTATTCCTACGACCATTTCGGCGGCGACGGCTGGCTGACCGAGCAGAATATCGGCGCGAATGCCGAGCGGAATTTCTCGGGCCGCCCCGCCTGCCGCCGGCTGACGGCCACCGCGCTTCTGCGCGAGATCATGGAAGGCTACGCAGCGGCGGCGATGGTCGCGCCCACGCTTACCGCGCGCCTGCCGCTCAACGCGCTGTCGCTCGATCATCATTTGGGCGCCTTGCGCCGTCGGGCGATGACCCGCCCGCCCGGCGCGTCGTGGTCTCTTGGCTGGTGGATGATGCAGCCGGCCTTCCGCGCGCATCTGGAATCCGCGCACTGGAAAAGCGTGGCGCTGCGCCGCGCCTTCGCCGCCGCAAATTCCTTGTCCTAGCCGGCGACCAGCGCGGGCAGGGCGGCGGCGCGATGCGCCCAGCTATGGCCGTCCCGCACATGGCGTGCGGCGGCGCTGCCCAGCGCGCGCAACGCATCGGGCCGCTGCATCCACCAACCCATCTTCTCCACCAGCTCGTCGTGCGAGCGAAAGAGGACCGCGTTCTTGCCGTCGCGAAAGCCCAGCGCCGCCAGATCCGCCATCGCATCCGCCACCGGACAGCACCCCGCGCCGGCGGCTTCGAAGACCTTCGCCATCGGCTCCAGCCCGGGACGCATCGCGATGCGTCGCGCCGCAATCTGCGCCAGCTCGCCCCGTGCGGCATGCGGCGTCTCCAGATCGGAAGAGACCGCCAGGCAGGCGAGATAGCGGCTCAGCTCGGCCGGCAATTGCGGATAGAGAACCGTGTCGATCCGCTCCACCGCGATCCCGGCCTCGCGCAGCGCGCGCTCCGACACCTTGCGGCAGGCATAGGCGCTGCCATAGCTGGTCAGCCCGGCGCGGGGGCCGGGCGTGTCGCTGAACCGCGTGTGCTCAAAGCCCTTGGGCAGCCACGCCGCGCGAATGCCCTCGGCCTCCAGCCTGTCGCGCACCGCGCGGCCCGAGGTGACGAGCAGATCGAATTTGTGGCGGCGAAACGCCGGCGGCCATGCGCCGGCATAGGTGTCGCCCGCGATGTCGGAGTAATTCTGGATCGCATCGTGGTCGATCAGAACCCGGCGACCGGAAAATCCCTGCCAGTCCAGCGCCGGCGCGCTGCGCAGACGGTTGAAGGCGACGAACACCGCGACCGCATCGAACCCCGCGAAAGCGCCGTCGCCGGCCAGCCGTCCCTCGGCCAGCGCCGCCAGGTCCGCCGCCGCGACGGTAATCTCCGGCCGCTCGCTCAGGCGTTCGACGAAGTCCTGCTCGAAACGCGGGCGGTCATAGGGATGATGGATGACGATAAGGCGCATGGACGCTTCTATAGCGCGGCTTGCGCGCTTCGCCCCGGCGCGAAATAGTCGCGCGCGGGCAGGGTGGGGACATGCAAGACCAGCAGCTTGAATCCATCGAGTTCCATCACGTCCCTGCGCAGTTTCGTCAGCCTGTGATCGACTGGTTCTCCGGCCGGTTGGCGGCGCTGGCCGTTGACGGCTCCCGCTCCGTTCGCCTGCCGCACCCACAAGGCGGCGAGCGGCAGCTCAAGCTCAAGGGCGCCGGCTTCATGGGCGGGCCGGTCCGCTTCGGCGTCTATCACCGTTCCGGCCCCAAGGCGCCGGTCTTCGATTTCGACGGCCGCATGATGGAGGACGTCGCCTCCGGCCACGATGGCGCGCCCAGCGGCGGCTGCTCGTTCCAGCAGGCGGCGACGGAATATCACGTCACCCGGCGCGTCACGGCTGCCGGCTACGCGGCAATCCCGTGCCTCGGCTACGGGCGCATCCGCAAGGACGGGCTGTCGTCGTGGTTCTCGCTCTTCGATCACGAGCCGGGGCTGGCCACCGAACTGATCTATCCCGATATCGACCTTGGCGGCTGGATCGATCTCAACGCCGCCATCGGGCCGGTAATGGCCGATCTGGCGGTCGCGCACGATCTCATCGGCTATTGCTGGTACGCGATCGCGCCGGATGGCCGCCGCCTCCTGCGCGACCTTCATCCCTATCGTTTCGCCGATCCGCTCAACATGTCGCAGGTGTCATGGGTCATGCAGCTGTTCTACGCGATGCATATCCGCGGCAACGCCCAGCGTCTGCGCGCGCTGAAATGGAACGAGCCCGCCATGCCGCCCGACCTTCACGTCTGGCAATACCGTCCCTTCTGCCCGGAGGTCAGACTGGCTGACCACGACGCGCTGCGGGAAAATCTTGTCGTGCCCTACATGCTGGGCCCGCCCGCGAATTTCGAACCCGACCGGCTCATCGCCGTGCTTC
>JAKOQZ010000072.1 GCA_029778105.1 Pseudomonadota bacterium
ATGCCCAGGACGCGCGAGGCGCCCGCCGCCAGGATCGCGCGGGAATAGCCGCCGGCGCCGAACGTGCCGTCGATCATGCTCTCGCCGTCTTTCGGCGCCAGGGCGACCAGCACCTCGTCCAGCATCACGGGGATGTGGCGCTCGCCCATCACGCGCTCTCCGTCTTCAGCGGATTGCGCCCGGTCAGCAGCAGGTGACGGAACTGCGCCGCCTTGGCCATCGCCTCGGCCTCGGTCTTGGCGAAGGCTTCCGGCGACCACAGCTGGAAACGATCGCCGCGGCCCGCGAACGTCACGGCCTTCTCGATGCCGACGGATTTCAGGATGCGCTCGGGGAACGACACGCGCCCCTCCCCGTCAAAGGTCAGCTCGACGCCGCGCGTGATGACGGCGAGCTCAAGCTGCTCGCGCGCCTCGGGGCTTTCCACGATGCCTTCGATCCGCTCCAGCAGCGCCATGTAGGCGGGCGGCGGATAGCACTCGATGGCCTGGTCCACGAAGCTCGGGAAGCAATAGATGCGGTCGCCGCCCAGCTCGCTCACGGCGGCGCGGAACGGCGCAGGCACGGAAACCCGCCCCTTCGCATCGATCTGCTTTTCAAAGTTCGAAAAGAACTTCGACATACACCCCGCCTCGGCGTCCCCACGCCGGCAATCCCGGCAATGCGTGGCGGTGGCGATTCAGGCGACTGGCGTCAGTTGGGCCTGGATAGGCATCGACCGCCCCTCATTTGGGACGATTTGGGATAGCATGGGGAAAACCGGGACGTCAATGGAGATGACGTTTAGAACTTTGAAACCTTTGGGTTTTTCCTGCCCTGTGGATGAATTTGTGCATCTTCACAGTAAAGGATTTGTAAAATCCGGAACGTACAAAGAACTCCTGTGGACCTAATTGTCAGCAACCCTTCATTTACCTCTCTGACACGCGTGCAGCCCCGGCGCTCTCACACGCCGGGGCTGCACCGATTGGCGGTTTGGCGCTGTTGGTAACTCTGTGGGGTCACCCAGCCGCGATGTCCTTCGCCGCCTTCTCGATCAGCGCCTGAACGCGCGCGGCTTCTTCCGCCGTCCACGGCCCACGGCGCATCACCACGGCCTGCTTCAGCGTCTTCACCGCCTCGCGCACCGCATCCGGCGTCTCGTGCCGGGCATAGGCCGCCGCCGTCACGTCGATGCGCGAGAAGATCCCCTGCACCGCCGCCTCGTTCTCCTTCAGGAAAGCCTGGCCGTCCGGCGTGATCGCAAACTGCTTCTTCGCGCCTTCGCTGGCTTCGGCACGGATGTAGTCCTGCTCCTCCAGCATCGTCAGGGTCGGATAAACCGCACCCGGGCTGGGGGCATAGGCGCCGCCAAAGCGTTCTTCGATGGCCCGGATCAGGTCATAGCCGTGACGCGGCTTCTCCCCGATCAGCGCCAGCAGCAGCAACCGCAGGTCGCCATGCCCCAGCACCCGGCCGCCGCGCGGCCCGCCGAAGCGGCCAAAGCCGCCGCCGAACCCGCCCTCGCTGTCACCACGGCCCCAGCCGCCACGTCCACCACGGCCAGTCGCCAGCCGCGCCTCGACCATCTCGCGCCACGCGGCGCGCATCTCTCCCCGGCGATGCCCGCCGGAATGGCATGAGCCATACATGTGCATGTCCTTTCGTTCGATCATGTGATCCGATATTTAGATATATCTAAATAGCTTTCAAGGCCCAGATCGAAAATTGACGTTCAAATCGCTTCAGCAACAAACGAATACGAAAACGGCCGCAAATCCGGGATAAAATGAAAATGTCAGACGGCCTGTAAGCCGGGTTCTGTCCCGCGCCGAAGCGCATGGATGACTATTCCTCTGGGACGTCCGTTACCGGACGCCTCGCGCGACCAACCCGGGCGACGAGCCGGAAACAGGCCCATGTGCCACCCCTATTTGGTCTTGCTCCGGATGGGGTTTGCCGTGCCGCTGCCATTGCTGGAAGCGCGGTGCGCTCTTACCGCACCGTTTCACCCTTACCCAGGACATGCCCGGGCGGTCTGTTCTCTGTGGCACTTTCCCTGGGGTCGCCCCCGCCGGGCATTACCCGGCATCCTGTTTCCGTGGAGCCCGGACTTTCCTCGAGGCCAAAGCCCCGCAGCCATCCAGCCGTCTGACGCCCGTCAGGTGGACTGCCCTGCCGCGAACGTCAAGCCGCCCGCGCTACGGCATGGAGGCGCTGGCGCGTCTCCAGATCGGCCTGACCGTCGACCAGCCCCGGCCGCCAGTGCCGCTGGAACTCCTTCAGCACCGCCGGCAGGGGCGTCGCCACCTCGCCCGGCACGCCATATCCGATCCGCCTCAGCGCCGCCGCGAGATGCGCCGGGTCGTCCGGCACCGCCGCCTTGCCGCGTGCCGGCCAGATGCCGAGCCCATGCCCGGCCAGCCGCCGCCAGGGGAACAGCTCGCCCGGATCGATCTTGCGCCCCGGCGCGACATCGCTGTGCCCGATGACATTCTGCGGCGCGATGCCGTGCCGCGCGACGATGTCCTTGCCCAGCGCGATCAGCGCGTCGATCTGTTTTCTGGGAAAGGGGCGATAGCCCCATTCATGCCCCGGATTGACGATCTCGATCCCGATGGAGCGAGAGTTCACATCGTCCCCGCCCCGCCACCACGAGATCCCCGCATGCCAGGCGCGCAGATGCTCCGGCACATGCGCGTAAAACGTACCGTCCTCGTCCAGCGTGTAATGCGCGCTGACGCGCTTGGGCGCATCCGGGTCGGTCAGCAGCGCCATCGCGCCCTCCGCCGTGGGCATTCCGGTATAATGCAGCACCAGGATCGAGGGCGTGACGCCCGCCGGGCGCTCGTTGAAGTTGGGCGACGGCCGCGCGACGATCTTGAGCCTCACAGCCCGCGCTCCTTGCGAATGGCCTCATAGGCCACGTTGATGCGCGCCAGCTTCTCGTTGGCGACCGCCAGAAATTCTTCCGGCGCCCCGCGCGCGATCATGCGGTCGGGATGATTCTCGCGCACCGCCTGCAGATAGGCCTTGCGGACTTCCTCGTTGGTCGCGCCCCCATCGATGCCGAACAGCGCATAGGGGTCCGGGTCGCACGGCCCGCCATAGGACGCGCAGAGATTGTTAAACGCCGCATCCGAGATGCCGAAGCGCCGCGCCACCTCGCGCAGATAATCGACCTCCGCGTCATGCAGCGCGCCATCCGCCGCCGCGATGAAGAACAGGGCGTCCAGAAGATCCTCCAGCAGCCCCGGCCGGTCCTGGAACACCCGCCCCAATTGCGCGGCATAGCCTTCGAATCCCGCCACCGTGCCATGCGCCATTTCATAGACCCGGCGCACGTCACCTTCGTCTTTCGGGTCGATCCTCACGACCGTCTTGAAGGCCTGGAACTCGTCGTCGGTCGAACGACCGTCCGCCGCCGCCATCTTGGCGGCCAGCGCGGTCACGCCGATGGTGAAGATGATCTGCTTCTCGCTGGCCGAGGGCTCGCGGTCGAACACGGCATGGCCCGCCAGCGCGCCGATCGCCGCGCCGATCGGCCCGCCGCCGAGGAAGAACCCCGCCGCCGCCCCGCCCACTTTGCCCCAAATCGACATGGCCGCTGTTTAGGCGATGCCGCCGCCCCTGTCATGCACCGCGCATCGCGGCTAGATATCTGGCCCATGAGCGCGGAAAAGTGGCAGTTCTGGATCGATCGCGGCGGCACCTTCACCGACGTGATCGCCTGCGACCCGGATGGGACTCTGAAGGCCGCCAAACTGCTCTCCGAGAACCCGGAGCGCTACGCCGACGCCGCCGTCGAGGGCATCCGCCGCTTTCTGGATGTGCCGCCCGGCGCCCCCCTGCCCACCGACCGCATCGACGCGGTCAAGATGGGCACCACCGTCGCCACCAACGCGCTGCTTGAGCGCAAGGGCGAGCCGACGCTTCTCGTCATCACACGCGGACTGAAAGACCAGCTCCGCATCGGCTACCAGAACCGCCCCAAACTCTTCGTCCGCCGCATCGACCTGCCGGAGCCGCTCTATGCCGAAGCCATCGAAGCCGACGAGCGCGTGACAGCCGAAGGCGAGGTGCTGAAGGCGCTCGATGCCGCCGCCCTCACCGCCGCGCTTCACGCCGCCCGCGCGCGCGGCTTCACCGCCTGCGCCATCGCCTTCATGCACGGCTATCGCTATCCGGCGCACGAACTTGCCGCCGGCGAAATCGCCCGCGCCTGCGGCTTCACGCAGGTCAGCCTCAGCCATCAGGCCTCGCCGCTGCAAAAGCTCGTCTCGCGCGGCCAAACCACGGTGGTCGATGCCTATCTGTCGCCCGTCCTCGGCCGCTATGTCGCGCAGGTGCGGCACGGCTTGGGCGAAGCGCCGCACCTCCAGTTCATGCAGTCGTCCGGCGGGCTGGCCGACGCCGCCCGCTTTCAGGGCAAGGACGCCGTGCTGTCGGGCCCGGCCGGGGGCGTCGTCGGCGCGGCGGAAAGCGGGCGCGCCGCGGGTTTCCCCAAGATCATCGGCTTCGACATGGGCGGCACGTCCACCGATGTCTGCCATTTCGACGGCGCCTATGAGCGCGAGCAGGAAACGACGGTCGCGGGCGTCCGCATCCGCGCGCCGATGATGCTGATCCACACCGTCGCAGCCGGCGGCGGCTCGATCCTGCATTTCGACGGCCTGCGGATGCGCGTCGGCCCCGACAGCGCCGGCGCCAATCCCGGCCCCAGGGCCTATGGCCGCAACGGCCCGCTCGCGGTCACCGACGCCAACGTGATGCTGGGCAAGCTCCAGCCCGATTTCTTTCCCGCCATCTTCGGCCCGGAAGAAGACGCGCCGCTCGACGCCGCCTCCGTCACCGCCGCCTTCACCGCCCTCGCCGCAGAGATCGGCGACGGACGCACGCCCGAAGCCATCGCCGAAGGCTTCATCCGCATCGCGGTCGAAAACATGGCCAACGCCGTGAAGCGGATCTCCGTCGCGCGCGGCTACGACATCACCAGCTACGCCCTCAACGCCTTCGGCGGCGCGGGCGGACAGCACGCCTGCCTCGTTGCCGACGCGCTCGGCATGGAGACGGTGCTCATCCACCCCTTCTCCGGCCTCCTCTCCGCCTATGGGATCGGGCTCGCGAAGCTCCGCGCCTTCCGCCAGCGCGCGGTCGGCGTCGCCCTGACAGGCGATGCGATGGCCGCGCTGACGCCCATCGCCGCCGAAGTGGAACGCGAGGCGCGCGCAGAGCTGACGGCGCAACGCTCCGGCGGCGAAAGCGCGGCCGCGTCGCGGGTCACCGCCCATATTCGTTATGAAGGAACGGACACGACCCTCGCCGTCCCCTTTGGCGATGCCGCCGAAATGGCGGCAGCTTTCGTCGCCGCCCACACGCGCCGCTTCGGCTTCGGTTTCGAACAGCGCGGGCTGATCGTCGAATCGCTCCAAGCGGAAGCGGAAGGCGGTGGCGCCGCGCCGCCCGCGCGTCACGACGCGCCTGCCGCGTCCGCCCTGCGCGCTCCGGCCGCGATACGGGCCGTCTATATGGACAGCGCCTGGCACAACGCGCCGGTCCATCGCCGAGAGGGCATGTCGCCCGGCCAGACCCTGCCCGGCCCCGCGCTCCTCATCGAGCCGAACCAGACCATCGTCATCGAGCCCGGCTGGCAAGCCGCCATCGCACCCGGCGGCGAGGTCGTCCTCACCCGCATCGCGCCGCGCCCGCACCGCGCCATCGCCGGCACCAGCGCCGATCCTGTGATGCTGGAGATCTTCAACAACCTCTTCATGTCCATCGCCGAGCAGATGGGCCTGACGCTGGAGAAAACCGCCGCTTCCGTGAACATCAAGGAACGGCTCGATTTCTCCTGCGCGATTTACGACGCGGACGGCGCGCTCATCGCCAACGCGCCGCACATGCCGGTGCATCTCGGCAGCATGGGCGACAGCGTCGCTGCCGTCCGCGCCAAACACCCGCACATGAAACCGGGCGACGCCTTCGCCCTCAACGCCCCCTATGCCGGCGGCACGCATCTGCCCGACGTCACGGTCGTCATGCCCGTCTTCGGCGCTGGCGAGACGACGCCGCGCTTCTACTGCGCCGCGCGCGGCCATCATGCGGATATCGGCGGTATCGCCCCCGGATCGATGCCGCCCTTCTCCACCACCGTCGAGGATGAAGGCGTCCTGCTGGACGCCGTGCAGATCGTCGCCGACGGCCGCTTCGACGAAGAGGGCCTGCGCGCGAAGCTGCGCGATAACGCCAACCCGGCCCGCAACCCCGACCAGAACGTCGCGGATCTGAAAGCCCAGATCGCCGCCTGCACGAAGGGGGCGGACGAGCTCAACCGAATCTGCGCCGCCTATGGCCTGGATGTCGTCCGCGCCTATATGGGTCACGTCCAGGACAACGCGGAAGCCGTCGTCCGTCAGGCCATCACGGCGCTGCAGGATGGCGCGTTCGAAGTGCCGATGGATGGCGGCGCCGTCATCCGGGTCGCCATTGCCGTGGATCACGCGAACCGTTCCGCCCGCATCGACTTCGCCGGCACCAGTCCGCAACTGCCGACCAATTTCAACGCGCCCGGCAGCGTCACGCGCGCCG
This sequence comes from Pseudomonadota bacterium, assembly GCA_029778105.1. Classification (GTDB taxonomy): domain Bacteria; phylum Pseudomonadota; class Alphaproteobacteria; order Micropepsales; family Micropepsaceae; genus JADZAI01. The sequence goes on from JAKOQZ010000072.1 coordinate 6,568, forward strand.
CCGTCCTTTATGCCTTCCGCTGCCTCGCGGATGACGACATTCCGCTCAACGCCGGTTGCCTGCGCCCGCTCGACATCGTGATCCCCGAAGGGTGCATGCTCTCGCCGCACTATCCCGCCGCCGTGGTCGCCGGGAATGTCGAGACCAGTCAGGCCGTCACAGACGCCATCTTCGGCGCGATGGGCGTTCTGGCCGCATCGCAGGGCTCGATGAACAACCTGACTTTCGGCGACGAGCGCTACCAGTATTACGAGACGATCTGCGGCGGCGCCGGCGCAGGCCCAGGTTTCGACGGCGCCTCCGCCGTCCACACCCATATGACGAATTCGCGCCTCACCGATCCCGAAGTCCTGGAGCAACGATTCCCGGTGCTGCTGGACGAGTTCGCGATTCGCGGCGGCTCGGGCGGCGCAGGCGAATTCCACGGCGGTGACGGCGTCCGTCGCCGCATCCGCTTCCGCAAGCCGATGACCTGCTCGATCCTCTCGATCCGGAGGGAAACAGCGCCGTTCGGCCTCGCCGGCGGCGGCGAGGCGCAGAAAGGGCGGAACACCGTCATCCGCGCCGACGGTTCTGAAGAAACTTTAAGGGGCAGCGACCGGGCCGAGATGGCACAAGGCGACGCCATCCTGATCGAAACACCGGGCGGCGGCGGCTACGGTCCCGCGCCCTGAACCCTTCTGGAGGTTCTCTTGCCCACCATTCTCGTCACCGGCGCCAATCGGGGCCTTGGCCTTGAATTCGTCCGCCAATACGCCGCCGACGGCGATCGCGTCATTGCTGCCTGCCGCACACCGGTGAAGGCCGACGCGCTTGTCGCCATCGCGGCGGCATCGGGCGGGCGCGTCACCGTGCATCCGCTGGACGTCACCGAAGAAGGCTCTGTCGCCGCCTTCAAGTCCGTTCTCGGCGACCAGCCCCTCGACATCGTCATCGCCAATGCCGGCACCTATGGCGGCGCACGCCAGGACTGGGACGACATGGATTTCGACGCCTGGGCCCGCACGCTGGCGGTCAATCTCATGGCGCCCATGCGTCTCGCCGGCATCACCCACAGGAATCTCGCCGCCCATGGCGGCAAGTTCATCGCCATCACCTCGGGCATGGGCTCCAACGCCAATGCCGGCGGCGGCATGCACGCCTATCGCACGTCGAAGGCCGGACTGAACAAGCTGGTCTCCACCCTCGCGCAGGACTGGCGCAGCGACGGCATCGTCGCCGTGCCCATCAGCCCGGGCTGGGTGAAGACCGACATGGGCGGGCCGGATGCCCCCCTGTCGCCCGCGCAAAGCGTCGGGGCGATGCGCAAGGTCATCGCCGGCCTCATCCTCGCGCAGTCGGGCAAGCTGTTCGACTATGACGGCGCGGCATTGGCATGGTGAATGCCCTGAAGGCACGATTTAGCGGCGCTTGATTGAACGTGAAACGTTCGGCCCGTAAACGCAGGGGATGAGAAATGTTCTGCCCGAGTTAAGCAATTTTGTTACGGAACCGCGTGCGCTGCGGAATCGTTTTCAGTTGGATAATGGCCAAAACAAGGCCATCGTCTGGGCAGGCAAGTGTGGGAGGGCAATGATGCAGCAAGTCGGCATCCTGACGACCGGGGCAGTCTTTCTCTTTCTTGGCGCCATTCTGATCGGCTTCATCTAGACGCCGCATCGCATCGCATTCAAAGGGCCGCGGCGGAAACGCCCCGGCCCTTTTCTATGGCGATTGGGATGGCGCACCGCGCCGCCGCCGCATCCACCGCCTCACCCTGCCGAACCGCCGCGCGAAGCCCGCTCGGGCCTTGGATCGCAGACGCGCCATCCAACGCCTGATCCGCGCCTTGATGGGATCGACCAGCCGGTGCGCCCACACCCACACGCCGCGCACCCATTCATAGAGCGCCGCGAACCAGCGCATCTGCAGCAGCTTGGGCTTGCAGGTCTCAAACAGGAACGCGGCGACGCCCACGCCCACCAGCTTGGCCAGCACATAGACCCCGATGGCGAGGATGAAATGTCCTTCCGAGAGCAGCCAGATCGCCGCCAGCTTGAAGGGGAACAGCACCACGACGGGGATGAGAAAGACGAACAGCACCGCGAACGGCGGCAGCGCATTCACGCCGGCCGCGATCGCCGCCTTGACCCGCGCCAGCGGAATGGCCCGCACCACGGCCGCAACCACCGGCTCCAGCTTTTCCCAGAGCCAGGCCTCGATCAGGAACAGGACGGCGAGAAACGTCCAGAAAATGCGGGAGATCGCGCGCATGCGCGCAATCTAGCAAAAGCGGCGCGTGTTGGCAGCTTCGCGCCTCACGCCGCCTTCGGCGCGAAGCTGCGCGGATCGTAGTTGAGGATCGGCGCCAGCCAGCGCTCGGTCTCTTCCACGCTGAAACCCTTGCGCGCGGCGTAGTCCTCCACCTGATCGCGCTCGATCTTGCCGATGCCGAAATAGGCCGATTTCGGGTGGCTGAAATAGAGCCCGCTCACTGCCGCACCCGGCCACATGGCGAAGCTCTCGGTCAGCTTGATCCCGGCCGTGCGCTCCGCATCGAGTATCTCGAACAGGGCCGCCTTCTCGGTGTGGTCGGGCTGCGCGGGATATCCCGGCGCCGGGCGGATGCCCTGGTACTTCTCCTCGATCAGCTCCTGATTGCTCAGCGCCTCATCCGGCGCATAGCCCCAGAACTCGCGGCGCACGCGCTGGTGCATCCGCTCGGCGAAGGCTTCCGCCAGACGGTCGGCCAGCGCCTTCGACAGGATCGCGGAATAATCGTCCTGCGCCGCCTCGAACCGTTTGGCGATCTCGTCCTCGCCATGGCCGGTCGTCACCGCAAAGCCGCCGATATAGTCAGCGACCCCCGAGCCAATCGGTGCGATCAGGTCCGACAGCGCCATGTTCGGCCGCGCCGCGTCCTTCGCCTGCTGCTGGCGCAGCGCGTGGAAACGCGTCAGCTCCTTCGTGCGGCTCTCATCCGTCCACACGACGATATCGTCGCCGTCGCTGTTGGCAGGCCAGAAGCCGATCACGGCTTTCGCCGTCAGCCACTTCTCGGCCACCATCTTCTTCAGCATCGCCTGCGCGTCATTGAAAAGATTGCGCGCCGCCGGCCCCACCACCTCGTCGTCCAGGATCATCGGATAGCGCCCGACCAGCTCCCAGCTCTGGAAGAACGGCGTCCAGTCGATGTAGTCGACCAGCTCGCCGAGATCGTAGGTCTCGAACGCCCGCGTTCCCGTGAAGGCCGGCTTCGGCGCGGCGTAGGCCGCCCAGTCGATCTTCAGCGCATTGGCGCGCGCCTGGGCGATCGTGAAGCGCCGGTCGTTCCGCCGTCCCGCTGCATGACCCTCGGCGATCTTGAGATAGTCCGCCCGCACATCGCGCATGAAGTCGCCGCGCTGCTCTTTCGACAGCAGGCTCGACGCCACCGCCACCGCGCGCGAGGCGTCGGTCACGTAGACCGTCTGCCCCCGTTCATAGTTCGGATTGATCTTCACCGCCGTGTGCACTTTCGACGTCGTCGCCCCGCCGATCAGCAGCGGCGCATCGAAGCCCTGCCGCTCCATCTCGGCGGCGACATGGCACATCTCGTCCAGCGACGGCGTGATGAGGCCCGAAAGGCCGATGATGTCGGCCTTTTCCGCCCGCGCCGTATCCAGGATCTTCTGCGCCGGCACCATCACGCCGAGGTCGATCACCTCGTAATTGTTGCACTGGAGCACGACGCCGACGATATTCTTGCCGATATCGTGGACGTCGCCCTTCACGGTCGCCATCACGATCTTGCCCGCCGCCTCGCGCTTCTGGCCGGCGCTCTCCGCCTCCATGAACGGCATCAGCCAGGCCACCGCCTTCTTCATGACGCGCGCGCTTTTCACCACCTGCGGCAGGAACATCTTGCCCGACCCGAACAGGTCGCCGACGATATTCATGCCGTCCATCAACGGCCCCTCGATCACATCCAGCGGACGGTTCGATTCAAGCCGCGCGGCCTCGGTATCTTCCTCCACATAGTCGGCGATGCCCTGCACCAGCGCGTGCGCCAGACGCTCGCGTACGGGGAGCTTGCGCCATTCCAGGTCGGCTTCCTTCTTGGCCGTGCCACCGTGGCGGTACTGCTCCGCAATCTCCAGCAGCCGTTCGGTCGCATCGCTGCGGCGGTTGAGCAGAACGTCTTCGACCCGCTCGCGCAGCTCGCTGGGAATGTTCTGATAGACGCTCAGCGCGCCGGCATTGACGATGCCCATGTCCATTCCCGCCTTGATGGCGTGGAACAGGAAGGCGGAGTGCATCGCTTCACGCACCGGCTCATTGCCGCGGAACGAGAACGAGATGTTCGAGACGCCGCCCGAGATATGCGCCAGCGGCATCTTCTGACGGATCTGGCGCGTCGCCTCGATGAAGTTCACGCCATAGGCGTCGTGCTCCTCGATGCCCGTCGCCACCGCGAAGATATTGGGGTCGAAGATGATGTCCTCGGGCGGAAACCCCGCCTCTTTCGTCAGCAGCTCGTACGAGCGCTCGCAGATCTGCACCTTGCGCTCGATGGTGTCGGCCTGGCCCTGCGTATCGAACGCCATCACCACCACTGCCGCGCCATAGCGGCGTAGCAGCTTCGCCTGGGCGATGAATTTCTCCTCGCCCTCCTTCATCGAGATCGAGTTGACCACCGGCTTGCCCTGAACGCATTTCAGGCCCTCCTCGATGATCTCCCATTTCGAGCTGTCGATCATGAAGGGCACCTTCGCGATCGAAGGCTCCGCCGCCATCAGGTTGAGAAACCGCTTCATGGCCGCCACGCCGTCCAGCAGCCCCTCGTCCATGTTGATGTCGATGATCTGCGCGCCGTTCTCGACCTGCTGCCGGGCCACCTCCAGCGCGTCTTCGTATTTGCCTTCGCCGATCAGCTTGCGGAATTTGGCCGAGCCGGTGACGTTGGTGCGCTCGCCGACATTCACGAAGGTGATCTCCGGCGTCAGCGTGAAGGGCTCAAGGCCCGACAGGCGCAGATATTTCGGCTTCTCTGGCACCACGCGCGGCGCAACCTTGCGTACCGTCTCGCCGATCGCGGCGATATGCTCCGGCGTCGTGCCGCAGCAGCCCCCGACCACGTTCAGCAATCCGCTCTCGGCGAATTCGCGGATAAGGCCGGCCATATAGTCCGGGCTGTCGTCATAGCCGCCGAACTCATTGGGCAGGCCCGCATTCGGGTGGCATGCGACCAGCGTGTCGGCGCAGGCCGACAACTCGCTCACATATTGCCGCAGCTCCTTCGCGCCCAGCGCACAGTTCAGCCCGACGATCATCGGGCTCGCATGGCGGATCGAATGCCAGAACGCTTCCACCGTCTGCCCGGTCAGCGTACGCCCCGACAGATCGGTGATCGTCCCCGAAACCCAGATCGGATAGGTGCGGCCCAGCTCCTCGAACAGCCTGGTGCAGGCGAACAGCGCCGCCTTGGCGTTCAGCGTGTCGAACACCGTCTCGATCAGCAGGATGTCCGCACCGCCGTCGATGAGGCCCAGCGCCGCCTCTTCATAGGCCGTCACCAACTCGTCGAAGGTGACCGCGCGATAGGCGGCGTCGTTCACGTCGGGCGAGATAGAGGCCGTGCGGTTGGTCGGGCCGATGGAGCCGGCGACGAAGCGCGGCTTGTCCGGCGTCGAATATCTGTCGGCCAGCTCGCGCGCGATGCGCGCGCCTTCGCGGTTCAGTTCGGTGACCAGGCTCTCCATGCCGTAATCGGCCATGGCGATCGTGGTCGCGCTGAACGTATTGGTCGAAACGATGTCCGCCCCGGCCTTCAGATAGGCTTCCGTGATGCCGCCGATCACGTCGGGGCGCGTCAGGATCAGAAGATCGTTGTTGCCCTTCACATCGTGCGGCCAGTCCTTGAAGCGCTGCCCACGATAATCCGCGTCGGTCAGGCCATAGGTCTGGATCATCGTGCCCCACGCGCCGTCCAGCGTGAGGATGCGTTTCTTCGCTTCAGCGAGAATATAGGCGCGCGCGTCGGGACGGGTGCTCATCAGGCAGCCGCCTCCAGCGGCTTGTCGCCCGGCTTGATGCCGAGAATGCGGCAGATCGCATAGGTCAGGTCTGCCTGGTTCAGCGTATAGAAATGAAAATTGTCGAACCCGATGGCCTGCAGCCGCTCCACCTGCTCGGCCGCGACGGTCGCGGCGATCAGCTTGCGGGTCTCCAGATCGTCATCCAGCCCCTCGAAGCGCTCGCGCAGCCACATCGGCACGCTGGCGCCGCATCGCGCCGCCATGCGCTGGATGCCCTTGAAATTCGTCGTCGGCATGATCCCCGGCACCACCGGCACCTTCACGCCCAGCCGCCGCGCCCGCTCCAGAAAGCGGATATGTGCATCGGTATCGAAGGCGAATTGCGTGATCGCCCGCGTCGCGCCCGCATCGATCTTGCGCTTCAGCAGATCGATATCGGCATCCAGCGTCGGCGTATCGGGATGTTTCTCGGGATAGCACGAGACGCTCACCTCGAACGCGCCGATCGCCCTGATCCCCTCGATCAGCTCCGGCGTCGAGCCATAGCCGCCCGGCGTCGGCGCATAGGCGCCCATGTCCGGCATGTCGCCGCGCAGCGCCACGATGTGCCGCACACCGGCGTCCCAGTAGTCCCGGATCACCGCGTCGACCTCATCTTTGGTCGCGCCGACGCAGGTCAGGTGCGCCGCCGGCTTCAGCCGCGTCTCCTCGACGATGCGCTTGACCGTCGCATGCGTACGCTCGCGCGTCGAACCGCCCGCGCCATAGGTGACCGAGACGAAGCTGGGGTTCAGCGGCTCCAGCCGCCGGATCGCCTTCCACAGCGTCTGCTCCGCCTCATCGGTCTTGGGCGGAAAGAATTCAAACGAAACGTTCAGAGCCATTACGCGGCCTCCCCGGCCCGGCGCGGCGCGCGGGCGGACTCTTGGGGCTTCTCCAGAAGCCACAGTTTCACGGTCAGTTTCGCCGCCGCCCCATCGCCCGGCGGCAGGTCACGGGTGGCGACCAGCCTCAGCCCCGCCGCCTCGGCCCATGCCCCGACCTCGCGGTCCGAGAAGCCAAGCCGGCGATGGGCGTGATTTTCGCGCAGATGCTCCAGCCCGTGCGGCGCGAAGTCGGCGATCAGCAAACGCCCAGCGGGGGCCAGCAGACGCGCTGTCTGCGCCACGACCTCCTGGGGATGCTCGAAGAAGTGCAGCACGTGATGCAGCACCGCGACATCGGCCTGCGGCACGACGCCCAGCGCGCCGGGATCGAGCCGCAGGATATTGCCGTAGCGCACCTGAGCGTTCTTCAAGCCGGCGCGCTCCAGATTGGCGCGCGCGATGCCCAGCATCTCGTGGCTCATGTCGATGCCGATGCCGCGTTCGGCGCGCGGGCTCAGCACTTCCAGAATTCGCCCCGTGCCGGTGCCCAGATCGAGCAGCGTTCCGATGGGCCGGTCGCCCAGCAGATCGACCATCGCCTGCTCGACCGCCGCCTCTGGCAGATGCAGAGCGCGGATCTCATCCCACCGCGCGGCGTTCTCGGCAAAATAGGCGGCGGCCTCGTCGGCCCGCGTCTTGCGGATCGTTTCCAGCCGCGCGGCGTCTTCCGCCAGCACCGGATCGTCGGCATCCATCAGCGCCGTCACGGCCCGGGCCAGCCCTGCCGCCTCTCCGTCCTCGGCCAGGCGATAGAAGACCCATGTCCCTTCCGGGAACCGCTTCAACAGCCCGGCTTCGACCATCAGCTTCAGATGGCGGCTGACCCTCGGCTGGCTCTGCTGGAGGACCTGGGTGATCTCGGTGACGGTCAGCTCGGCGCGCGCCAGCAGGCTGAGCAGACGCAGCCGCGTCGGCTCAGCCACCGCCTTCAATCCGTCGAGCAACCCATCCACAGGCGAGTCTCCGTTCGCCTGCATATAAACATATCTTTATATCTCAATACAAGCGTCAGGGCTTGAGGTCAGGGCCCGTGAACTCGGCCTCGATGACGATCTGGACTTCATCGCTGACTCCCATGTTCGTGCCTTCCGGCGGCACGCCATAGCCGATCCCGAATTCCGAACGCTTCAACGTGCCGGTGGCCGAAAACCCGGCACGGGCATGAGGGTCCATGCCCGGGATGCCGGCCCAGCCGCCGTTGAAGGTGACGTCCAGCGTCACCGGCCTGGTCACGCCGTGCAGCGTGAAATCACCCGTCACCTTGCCGGTTTTCTCGCCGGTGACCTCGACCGCGGTGGAAACGAATTTCATTTCCGGAAACTGCGCCGTGTCCAGGAATTGCGGCCCGGTCAGCTCCTTCAGGAACCCCTCCGGCGGATGCGGCACGCTCAGCGAATTGGGATCGACTGTCGCCGTCAACTTCGCTTCCGCCGGCTTGGCGGGGTCGAACGTCATCGTCGCATCGAACGAGATGAACTGTGCGTGATAGTTGGAAAAGCCCAGATGGTTCACGACGAAGGTCAGCGTCGCGTGGCTCTTGTCCAGCTTGTACTCGCCCGCCGGGACGACCGGCGAAGGTGCCGGCATATCCTGCGCGGCGCCCGGCGCGATCAGACCCAGCGCCAGAATGGATGCCGAAAGAAACTTGTTCACGTCGCTCTCCCTTTATGCGGCCTCCGCCGCCTTTTTCATGTCCGCCAGTCCCTGCTCGAACACCGGCCCCATCATTCGCTCGGTGCCGACAACCGTGTCCATCACCCTGAACATGAATTTCTGCGGCCCATACATCGACCAGGTCACTTCGACGCCCGTACCATCGGGCCGGAGCGTATATTCGGCGAAATTATTGGCCGGAAACGGCCTGATGAAATCGAGCTGGACTTTTACCCTCTCGGGCGTCGCTTCCAGGATCTCCATCCGCCCGGCGCCCGTCTTCCTGCCTGCCCATTCATAGACGGCCCCGACGCCGCGCGGCGCGCCCGAATAGATCCGCTTCAGCGTGCCTTCCGGGTCCATCTTTTCGAAGGTCGACCATTTGATCCATTCGCGGAAGTCCTCAATTAACGCGCTCACCTTGTGAGGCGGAGCGTCGATCCGCGTGCGCCGTGTCAGCGTAAAGACGCCGGGCTTCATCGCCGCACGGATCAGCACCAGGGCGATCAGCAGCGCGAGGATGCCGAGCACCCAGTAGACAATCATCATGTCGCTTCTCCGCCGGCGCGTCCGACGGCATGGCCGCTTCCGGATTCATCCAGCAGATGCCCCAGCCATGGCCGTCGAGGTCGTAGAAGCCTCCCGAATACATGAAGCCCATATCTTCCCGCTCTCCCGCCTCGGCGCCGCCAGCCTGCACAGCCGCATCCAGATGCGCATCGACCGCGGCACGGCTACCGAGCGCCAGCGAGATCAGCGCCGCGCTCGTCTTTTGCGTATCGGCGATCTCCTTGGTGCAGAGCTGCGCATAGCGCTCGCACGTCAGCATCATCACAGAGGCGGTGTCGGATATCGTCAGGCAAACCGCCTCATCGCCGGTGAACTGCGGATCGAACTCATGTCCCAGCGCTGCGAAGAACGCCCGCGACCGGGCGATGTCCTTAACCGGCAGGCTGAGAAAAAACCTCTGCGCCATCAAACTTCTCCTCCCGACCTTCCATCGCCCCAAGGACGCGGGACTGCCGCCATATCCGACAGATCCCGCCAAAATCCATCATCCCACCTTTGCCGGCGCACTCAGGCTATCGAGCTGGCTGCGGATATGCGCCGCCTCCGCCGCCGATCCGGCCAGCGAAATCGCGCGCATATAGGCGTCCCGCGCCTCGCCGGCCCGGCCCAGCGCCGCCAGCAGCGCCCCGCGCATGCCGTGAAAATAGAAATATCCCGCCAGCGGCCCCTCCAGCGGCACGATCAGCGCCAGCGCGGCCTCCGCCCCGCTGACCTTCCATGCCGCGACGGCGCGGTTCAGCGTCACGACCGGAGAGGGCTGCAGCCGCTCCAGCGCGCGGTAAAGCAGCTCGATCTCCGCCCAGTCGGTTTCGGCGGCGCTGGGGCTGCGCACGTGCAGCGCGGCGATCGCCGCCTGCACCTGGTAAGGCCCCGGACGGCGGTGGCGCATCGACTTGTCGATCAGCGCCAGCCCCTCGGCGATCAGCGCGCCGTTCCACCTGCTGCGGTCCTGGTTCTCCAGCAGCACGGCGTTTCCGTCCGCATCGAACCGCGCCGCAATCCGCGCATGCTGCAGAAGCAGCAGCGCCGCCAGCCCCATCAGCTCCGGCTCCGCCGGGAACAGTCTCAGTAGAAGCCGCGCCAGACGGATCGCCTCCAGGCTCAGCGGTGCGCGCCGTTCCGCATCGGCCGCTGCCGCGCTGTAGCCCTCGTTGAACATGAGATAGATCGCGGACGCCACGGCCCCCGCCCGCTCGGCCCGCTCGGCGGCGCCGGGCGCCTCAAAGGGAACTTCGGCCTTGGCGATGCGCGCCTTGGCGCGCGTGATCCGCTGCTCCATCGCGCTCTCGCTCACCAGAAACGCCTTGGCGATCTGTCCGACGCTGAGGCCGCAGACGATCCGCAGCGCCAACGCGATCTGCTGGGTGGCAGGCAGCTCCGGGTGGCAACACACAAACAGCAGGCGCAGGATGTCGTCGCGATACTGGCTGTCATCCAACCGCTCGGCGGCTGCCGCCTCTGCATCGCCGGTGTCGGAGACCGCCCGCTCGTCGTCCAGCGCCGTCAGACGCTGCGTCTTGCGCACCTGATCGATGCCGGCGTTGCGGCCCACCATGATCAGCCAGGCGGCCGGATCGCGCGGCGGCCCGGCCTGCGGCCATGTCCTGAGCGCCCGCAGCGCCGCGTTCTGAAAGGATTCCTCGGCTGTATCGAGATCGCGGAAATAACGCAGCAGGGCGGCCACCGCCTGCGGCCGCGCCGCGATCAGCGCGGTATCGACCCAGCCGAGATCACTCATCCCGGCGCGCCCTTGCCGTTGAAGAACCTCACCGACCGGATTTCGTACGACCCGACGCCCGGAGTGGCGATCGCAAGCTCCTTGGCGACGTCGATGGCGTCATTCATCGTCTCGCAATCGACGACATAAAAGCCCAGCAGCTGCTCCTTGGTCTCGGCGAACGGCCCATCCAGCACGATCGGGTCTTCCCGCTTACGCAGCGTTACGGCGGCGGTGGTCGGCACCAGCCGCGCGACGGGCCCCAGCCGCTTCTGGCGCTCCAGCTTCTCCTGGACGACGCCCAGTCGCTGCATCACAGCCGCATCCTCGTCTTCCGACCAGGCGCTGACGGCGGCTTCGTCGTCATAGCAGAGAATGGCGTAAAGCATGGGGCGGTCCTTCCGGCTTGAAGACGTTCCAGCCAGCCTAGCCCCGACATCGCACAGGGAAAAATCGCAGAAATCGATATGACGCTTCCGCTAACGGCAACTTGACGGATCGGTCACCCTGCCGGACCGTGACCGTCATAAGGAAACGCCATAGACGGAAAGAGACGCCATGAGCGCCGCCGCCGACGACCTGGGCTTCGACCCCACCGCCCTCAAGGCGAAATACCGCGCCGAGCGCGACAAGCGCCTGCGCGCCGACGGCAACCAGCAATATGTCGAGATGACGGGCGCCTTCGCCCACTATCTCGACGATCCCTATGTCGAGCCGGGCTTCACCCGGGCGCCCCTCACCGACGAAACCGACATCGCGGTGATCGGCGGCGGCTTCGGCGGGCTGCTGGCCGGCGCGCGGCTGCGCCAGCAGGGCATGACGTCGATCCGCATCATCGAGAAGGGCGGCGACTTCGGCGGCACCTGGTACTGGAACCGCTATCCGGGCGCGGCCTGCGACATCGAGTCCTACATCTACCTCCCGCTGCTGGAGGAGACCGGCTTCATGCCGGCCCAGAAATACACCCCGGCCCGCGAGATTCTCGCTCACTGCAAGACCATCGGCCGGCATTTCGACCTCTACCGCGACGCCGTCTTCCAGACCGAAGTGACCGCGCTCGACTGGGACGAGGCCTCGGCCCGCTGGATCATCCGCACCAATCGCGGCGACGCGATGAAGGCCCGCTTCGTGATCATGGCCAACGGGCCGCTGCATCGCCCCAAGCTACCCGGCATTCCCGGCGTCGAGAGCTTCAAGGGCCACAGCTTCCACACCAGCCGGTGGGATTACGCCTATACCGGCGGCACGGCGGAGGGCGGCCTCACCGGCCTCACCGACAAGCGCGTGGGCATCATCGGCACCGGCGCGACGGCGGTTCAGTGCATTCCCCATCTCGCCGCCGCCGCGAAGCATCTCTACGTCTTCCAGCGCACGCCCTCCTCGATCGACGTGCGCAACAACCGCCCGACCGATCCGGAATGGGCCAGGTCGCTGACGCCCGGCTGGCAGAAGCGCCGCATGGACAATTTCAACGCGCTCGTCAGCGGCGGCTATCAGGACGAGGATCTGGTGAATGACGGCTGGACCGACATCATCCGCAACATCCTGCTGCTCTACGGCCGCCGCGGACCGGGCGTCGACACCGCCGATCTCGTCCAGCTCGCCGATTTCAAGAAGATGGAGCAGATCCGCGCCCGCGTGGATGCCGTCGTCGGCGCCGGGCCGACAGCCGAGGCGCTGAAGCCCTGGTACAACCAGTTCTGCAAGCGCCCCTGCTTCCACGACGACTACCTGCCCGCTTTCACGCGCGACAACGTCACCCTGGTCGACACCAACGGCCACGGCGTCGAGGCCATCACCGAAAACGCCGTCATCGCCAACGGCCGGGCCTATGAAATCGACTGTCTGATCTACGCGACGGGCTTTGAGGTCGGCACCTCCTACACCCGGCGCGCGGGCTACGAAGTCACCGGCCGCGACGGCCTGACGCTCAGCGAGAAATGGAAGGACGGGCTCTCCACGCTCCACGGCCTCACGACGCGCGGCTTCCCCAACGCCTTCATCGTGCAGAACGCGCAGGCCGGGTTCGCCGCGAACTTCCCGCACATGATCGACGAGCAGGTGCGCCACATCGCCTATGTCGTCAACGAGGCCACGGCCCGCCAGGCCCGCACCGTCGAACCCAGCGCCGAGGCTGAGGCCGCCTGGGTGCAGACCATCATGGACGTCGCCGTCTTCCGCCAGAAGTTCCAGGAGGAATGCACGCCCGGTTACTACAACAACGAAGGCAAGCCGAACCCCATGGCGATCCGCAACGCGCCCTACGGCAAGGGGCCGATCGCCTATGTGAAAGTGCTGGAAGACTGGCGCGCGGCCGGCGCGTTGGAAGGCCTTGAGCTGGCCGACTAGCGCATCGGCTATTTGATGCGGGTGAAATGCCAGCGCGGCGCGTCGGCCCCCAGCTCCAACGGCCCGGCATAGGTCATGTCAAGCGTCTCGCCGCTGCACTGATACGAGAAGATCGAGGTCTGCATGACGCCCTCGATCGTTCTCTCGCTGCGCGTGACGCCCGGAACCTCGATGGTCGTCTTGTAGTCGATGCTCGACTCCTTCGGGCAATAGGTGATCTGCCCGCTTTCGGCCGACCAGGTGCCCGCATCGACGCCGTTCATCTCCACCTTCACGCTCGATTCCGGATAGGGATCGGCCTTCTGCGAGCCGCTGATCTCAAGCCCCTCGGCTACCAGATGCGTGTCGCCGTTGGCCTCATAGACCAGCACCAGCGTGCCATCGACCCATTGGAACTCGCTGTCGGAATCGTCCTTGTTGCGCAGGAACGTCAAAAGGGTCGCCGCATCCATCTGCCATTTACCGACCAGGCATTTGTCGCGCACATCGCTGTTCACGCACTCTTCGCAGGGCTTGGTCTTCTTGAACTGGACGCGGAGTTTCGCGTTCGACTCCTCCGTCGGCATCCGCACCAGCAGCCGCTCGTCGGAACCCTTGCAGTCGTCCGGCCCGATCTGCTCGGGCAGCCTGTCCCACGCCAGCTCGTCGCGCTTGCGCTGATAGACCGAGATCGCCCCGCCATCGAACTCCAGCGGCATGTATTCGCCCTTGCGGATGCTCACCGCATCCAGCTGCATCGCCAGAACCGGCCCGTTCAGCGTCATCTCGGTATCGTCCTCGACCTGCAGGCTGGTCGGCGGCGGTTTCGGCGCAGCCAGCATCCCACCCGAAGGCATCGGAATTTTCCCATCCACCCAGTCCCGCGCGAATTGCTGCAGGTCTTCTTCGCCGATGAAGCCCAGAAAGGCGCGCTGCTGCGCCTCTTCGCCATCGTCCTCATCGGGCATGGCGGCCATCAGCGCGAACAGTCTCGAAGGGTCGCGCCCGTAGAGCCAATCCATGAAGACGACCGCCTCATAGGTCAGCTGCGTCAAAGGCCTGGTCTTGGTCAGCTTCTCGAAGCCCCACGCGATGGCCTGCATGCGCTGGGGCAGCGGATAAACCAGGTGCGAGGCGAGTTCTGCGGTCGCCTCCAGCCACCAGACCGACGATTCCAGATCCGTCTCCTTCG
>JAKOQZ010000073.1 GCA_029778105.1 Pseudomonadota bacterium
CCTGAGGCACCGTCTCGCGCGTCAGGAAGCCTTCGCCGCGCTTCGCCACATGGTCGAGCCAGCGTTCCGGCAGGCGCTCCGTCGCGGTGGCGGTGAGGCGTCCATCCAGCGTGACGCGGCCGTGAGCGCCGGGGCCGATGCCGATGAACTCGCCATAGCGCCAGTAGACGAGATTGTGCCGCGACTCCGCGCCGGGCGCGGCGTGGTTGGAGATTTCATAATGCGGCAGGCCGGCATCGCCGGTGATGGCCTGGGTGACGGCGTAGAACTCGGCCGCCTGATCGTCGTCGGGGATGGTGAGTTTTCCAGCCTTTGCGAGAACGCCGAAGGCCGTGCCGTCCTCGATGGTCAGCTGGTAGAGCGAGAGGTGGTCGGCGGCGAGGGTCAGGGCCTCGCGCAGCTCGGCCTCCCAGTCGGCGACGCGCTGGTTCTGGCGCGCGTAGATGAGGTCGAACGAGGTGCGGGGGAAGTGCCGCTGGGCCGTGTCGAACGCGGCGCGGGCTTCGGCGACGCTGTGCCAGCGGCCGAGCGCCTTGAGGTCGGCATCGTTGAGGGCCTGGATGCCGACCGAGGCGCGGTTGACGCCGGCGGCGGCGTAGTCGGCGAAGCGGGCGGCGTCGGTGCTGGTGGGGTTCGCCTCCAGCGTGATCTCGATGTCGTTGGCGAAGCGGAAAAGACGCTGCGCCGCGCCGACGACGAGGCCGACCGCAGCGCCCGGCATCAGCGACGGCGTGCCGCCGCCGAAGAAAATGGAGTTGAGCTGGGGCCGGCGGTCCATGCGGGCCGCCGTCCAGTCCATCTCGGCGACCAGGGCGCGGGCATAGGCCATGGCGTCTGGTTTTTCGGCCCGGACATGGGAGTTGAAGTCGCAATAAGGGCACTTGGCGGCGCAGAACGGCCAGTGGACGTAGAGGCCGAAACCGCCCTCGGGCTGCGTTTCCGGCCCCGTGTCAGGCATCGAAACAGGCCGCGATCAGCTGCGCAAAGGCGCGGGCGCGGTGGCTCATGGCGTGTTTGGCGGCGGGGTCCATCTCGCCGAATGTGGTGTCGAACCCTTCCGGCACAAAGATGGGGTCGTAGCCGAAGCCGCGTGTGCCGCGCGGGGGGAAGGTAAGCGTGCCGTCGATGCGGCCCTCGAAGGTTTCGCAAGTCCCATCGGGAAAGCCGAGGCTGAGGGCGCAGATGAAATAGGCCGGGCTGGTCTTGAGCCCCTTCGCTTTCAGCCCGGTTTCGACCCTTTGCATGGCGTGCCGGAAGTCTTTGTCCGGGCCCGCCCAACGTGCCGAATAGATGCCGGGGTCGCCGCCGAGGGCGGTGACGCAGAGACCGCTATCGTCGGCCAGCGAGGTGTGCCCCGAGACCGTGGCGGCGGCGCGGGCTTTCAGTTCCGCGTTCGCGATGAAGGTGAGGCCGGTTTCCTCGGGTTCCGGCAAGCCGAGTTCGCCTGCCGAAACGAGGTCATGGGTGAAGGGCGCGAAGAGCTCGCGCAGCTCCACCAGCTTGCCGGGATTATGCGTCGCGACGACGAGACGGCCTCCCGGAAAGCGGCGATGGCTCACAGCCCCAGCGCCGCCTTCTGGGCGGCGACCAGCTCGCCGATGCCTTTGCGGGCGAGGCCCATGAGCTCCAGGAACAGGGCCTCGCTGAACGGGTCCTTTTCCGCCGTGCCCTGGATCTCGACGATCCCGCCGGCCCCGGTCATGACGAAATTGGCGTCCGTTTCGGCGGCGGAATCTTCCGTGTATTCAAGGTCGAGAATGGCCGCGCCGTTGTGGATGCCGCAGGAAATGGCGGCGACGTGGTCCTTCAGCGGGATCTGCTTGATCGCCCCGATCTTCATCATGCGCGAAAAGCACTGATGCAGCGCCACATAGGCGCCGGTGATCGCCGCCGTGCGGGTGCCGCCATCGGCCTGGATGACGTCGCAATCGACCTGGATCTGGCGCTCGCCGAAGCCGGTGAGGTCGGTGATGGCGCGCAGCGAGCGGCCGATCAGCCGCTGGATTTCCTGCGTGCGGCCCGACTGCTTGCCCTGGCTGGCCTCGCGGCGCATGCGCTCATGCGTGGAGCGGGGGAGCATGCCGTATTCGGCGGTGACCCAGCCCTTGCCGGTGTTGCGCAGGAAGGGCGGCACGCCCTCGTCCAGGCTGGCGGTGACCAGCACATGGGTGTCGCCGAACTTCACGAAGCACGAGCCTTCGGCATGCTTGGCATAGCCGGGCTCGAGCGAAACCGCGCGAAGCTGGTCGTTGGCGCGCCCTTGAGGCCGCATGGGGAACTCCTTGGGACGGGAAAACCCGCCTCTTGAATGGGGATATGGCGGGGGCTACCTACCCCCCTTGCCCCCAACCCGCAATCATTGATGCAGAGCCCGCCCACCCGTCCCGACCCGCTTCTTGGCCTCAGCCCCGCCCCCGGCGCGGCGCAGCTGGCCGAGCGGAGCCGTGAGATTTTCAGGACGATTGTCGAGAGCTACCTGGATACCGGGGAACCCGTGGGCTCGCGCACCCTGTCGCAGCGCCTGCCGATGTCGCTGTCGCCGGCCTCGATCCGCAACGTGATGGCGGATCTTGAGGATGCCGGCCTGATCGCCGCGCCCCATACCAGCGCCGGGCGTATCCCGACCCAGACGGGCCTGCGCTTTTTCGTCGACGGCCTGCTGGAAGTGGGCGCGCTGACCGAGGACAACCGCCGGGCCATCGAATCCCGCGTCGCCGGATCGGCGCGCAGCGTCTCGGACCTTCTGGGCGAGGCGACCTCGCTGCTCTCGGGGCTGTCGCATTGCGCTGGCCTCGTGGTGACGCCGACGCGCGAGCGCACGCTGCGTCATGTCGAATTCGTGCAGGCCGGGCCCGGCAAGGTGCTGGTCGTGCTCGTCTCGGAAGACGGCTCGGTGGAGAACCGCCTGCTCGACGCGCCGCTGGGCCTGCCCGCCGCTGCGCTGGTGGAAGCGACGAATTTCATCGGCGCGCGCCTGCGCGGCCGCACGCTCGCCGAAGTCGGCGAGGTCGTGCGCGCCGAACTTGCCCAGCGCCGCGCCGAACTCGACGCGCTGTCGGCGCGTCTGGTGGAGGCTGGCGTCGCCGACTGGGGCGGTGCGGAATCGAGCTTCGCACGCTCGCTGATCGTGCGCGGTCAGGCGCGTCTGCTGGACGACGTGACGGCGGCGGCCGATCTTGAACGCATCCGCCTTCTGTTCGACGATCTGGAGCGCAAGGAAGACGTGATCCAGCTGCTGGATCTCGCCAAGACCGCCGACGGCGTTTCCATCTTCATCGGCGCGGAGAGCAAGCTCTTCTCGCTCTCGGGCTCGTCGGTGATCGTCTCGCCCTATCGCGACGCCAAGGACCGCATCGTCGGCGCCATCGGCGTCATCGGCCCCACCCGTTTGAACTATGCCCGCATCATCCCGATGGTGGATTATACCGCCCGGGTGCTCGGCCGCCTCATCGGCGCGCCGGGCTGATTTTATTCAAGGATCGCATTTCATGTCCGACGACAACGCCCACGACGACGCCCCGCTCGACGCCAACCAGATCGCCGCCGGCGTGCTGGCCGAAATGCAGGCCGAGGTGGAGCGCCTGCAGGACGAGCGCATCCGCGCGCTCGCCGAGCTTGAGAACGTGCGCAAGCGCGCCGAGAAGCAGGTGCTGGATGAGCGCCAGTATGGCGCGGCGAAATTCGCGCGCGACATGCTGTCGGTCGCCGACAATCTGCGCCG